>NZ_JBHSZO010000011.1:0-134967 GCF_042663125.1 Streptomyces polyrhachis
AGGCGGCGGGGACGGCCGCCGCCCAGTGGGCGCTCCTCGCCGTCCCGGCCGCCCTCGCCGCCCCCTTCCTCGCCGTCCCCCTGCTGCGGCTGCTGCGCGACGCCGGGGCGCTGGACGCCGACCTGCCGCCCTCGGCCGCCACCGCCGCCGGCTGGTGGGTGGTGGCGGCCGCGCTGGCCGTCCACGCCGCCGCCGTGCTCGTCCCGGTCGTACGGGCCGCCCGCGACCGGCACGCCAGCCGGCGGCTGCGGCTGCGCGCCGGGCGCTTCGCCGCCGCCCAGCGCACCGGCGCCGACCTGGCGCTGGCGGCGGTGGCCGTGCTGGGCTGGCTGCAACTGCTGCGCTACCGCACCCCGTTGGCCGACGAGGGCACCCTCGACCCGCTGCTCCTCCTCGCGCCCGTCGCGATGACCGCCGCCACCGTGCTGCTCTCCCTGCGGCTGCTGCCGCTCGCCGGGCGCGCCGCGGACCGGCTCGCACGCCGCACCGCCGGACTCGTACTGCCGCTGGGGGGCTGGCAGTTGGGCCGCCGCACCCGGGGCCACGCCGGTCCGGTCCTGCTCGTCGCCCTGGCCCTGGCCGTCGCCTCCCTCAGCGGGACGGCGCTGGCGATCCTGCACCGCGGCGACCACGACCAGGCCGTCTTCCGCACCGGCGCCGACCTGCGGATCGAGGCCGGCGACGACAGCGCCGGCTTCCTGCCGCGCCTCGACCGCCACGCCGCCTACGCCGCACTGCCCGGCATCCGCGCCACCACCCCCGTCGTCGCGCTCGGCGGCCAGGTCGGCTCCGAGTCGGTCGGCGTCACCGCCGTCGACACCGCCGAGATCCCCGCCACCCGGCGCCCCGGCTCCCCCTCCGGTCCGATCCCCGCCCTGCGCCCCGACCTTTACAGCAGCAGTACGGCAGAGCAGATGGCCAGACTCGGCGCCGACGTCCGCGAACACGGCCTCCTGCTCCCCGGCCGCCCCCGCACCCTCGACCTGCGCGCCGTGCTCTCCGCCACCGGTCCCACCGGCGCCGCCCCGCTCACCGTGCAGCTCACGCTGGAGGACGGCGACGGGCTCGGGCACACCCTCAGCCACCCGCTGCCCCCGTTCGACGGCCGGGAGCACGCCCTGCGCATCCCGCTGGGCACCCACCCGCAGTACCCGCTGCGGATCACCGGGCTGCGGCTGTCCGTACCGCCCGGCGAGGAGAGCCAGCGCCGTACGTACCGGGTGCGCCTCAGCGGTCCGCGGGCCGCCGCCCCGTTCCCCGGCTGGCGCGACGGCTTTTCCGGCCGGACGCCCTCGCCCTGGCTGGCCGGCTGCCCCGGCGTCGATCCGCCCCGCAACCGGGCCGGCGAGCGCCCCGCCGCCGGCCTCGTCCTGTGCGCCGACGACACCGGCGACGGCGAACTGCTCGACGCCGTCCTGCGCGGACCGGACCTCGACATCCGCCAGGACCTCCTCACCTGGCGCATCGACCTGCGCCCCGACACCCCCGGCAAGGCGGCGCCGATCCCCGCGCTGGTCGACGGCGTACTGGCGGCCACCGGCGAGGCCGAGCCCGGCGACACCCTCACCCTCACCCTCGACAGCCGGGAGTACCGGGTGCGCGTCATCGGCCGCATCGACGGCATCCCCGGCTTCGACCGCAGCCGGGGCCGGCTGCTGCTCGACACCCGCGCGCTGGCGGCCCGGCTGACGCACGCGGGGCAGCCGCCGCCCCGCGAAGCCTTCTGGTGGCTGGCCGCCACCGACGGCGACCCGGCCCCCGCCCTCGCCGCGGCCCGCGCTCCCGCCGCCCCGGGCGCGGCCCTGGGCACCACCCGCGACGTGGCGCAGGAGCGCGCCGCCCTCGCCCGCAGCCCCCTGCGCGCCGGCACCGACGCGGCGCTCGCCCTGTGCCTGGTCCTCGCCCCCGCCTTCGCCGTCATCGGCTTCACCCTGCACACCGTGCTCTCCGTACGCTCCCGCGCCCGCGAGTTCGCGCTGCTGCGGGCGCTGGGCACCCGGCCCCGCCAGCTGACGGCCGTGCTGTGGACCGAGCAGCTCTGCCTCGCCGCTTTCGCCGCCCTCACCGGCACCCTGACCGGCACCGCCCTGGCCGCGGTGATCACCCCCGTGACGGGGGTGGACGACCACGGCTTCCCCGTCTACCCGGGGCTGCTCGCCACGGTGCCGTGGAGCCGGGTGCTGCCGATCGCCGCGGGCACGGTGCTGCTGATCTGCCTGGCCGTCACCGCGGCGGCCCGCCTGCTCACCCGGGCCGACCTGGTCCGCGTCCTGCGCGCGGGGGAGGACCGATGAAGCACCGACTGCCCCTGCCCGTACGGGAGATGCGCGCCGAGCTGCCCCTGCTGGCCTGCCTCGCGGTACTCGTCGCGCTCCTCACGGCGGCGGTGAACGCCACCGGCCCGCTGCTGGACCGTTTGGAGGTCCGCGCCCTCGACGAGCGCCTGGCGGCCGCCCAGCGCACCGACACCCTGGTCCGCGTCACCGGGGAGTTCGACCAGCTCAGCACGGCCACGCCCCCCGCCGCCCAGTTCGCCGCCGGGGAGCCGACCCCCCTGGGCGAGGACCTGGACTGGGCGCTCGCCCAGGCCGAGCCCGAGCTCGTCGGCGGCCTCCACGGCAGCCTCACCCTCACCTCCACCCGCGTCGACCTGCCCTCCTCCACCGTCCGCACCCCCGCGGGCCCCGCCGAGCTGTCCCTGCTGTACGCCGACGACGCCCCCGCGGCGGGGAGTTACGCCCAGGGTCGGCCCCCGCGCGCCACCGGCCGCGACCGGCCCGTGGAGCTCGCCGTCTCCACCCGCACCGCCCAGCGCCTCCACCTGCGCCCCGGCAGCCGCCTACGGCTGGACGGCGGCCTGTCCTCCCTCCACGCCCCCGCCCTCGTCACCGGCGTCTTCCGCGCCCCCGAGCCCGCCGCCCCCGGCGCGGGCCCCCGCCTCTGGCGCGAACAGCCGCTGCTGGCCTGCCCGTTGGACGTCAAGGGCGCCCCCGTCCACGCCCAGGCCCTCATCGCCCCCGGCTCCCTGGAGCCGCTCCAGCACTACGGACTGCCCCGCTTCCAGGCCCAGTGGCGACTGCGCTTGGACCTCGCCGACGCCGCCGACCGCTTCGCCGGCGACCGGGGCCGCGCCGCCCTCGTCCGCGCCCTCAGCGAGTACGGGCAACTCGTGCGCACCCACTTCTGCGAGGACTGCTCCACCCTCAAACCCACCGGCGACACCTACACCGACCAGGCCCGCCCCCTGGTGGAGGACTTCGGGGCGCAGTGGCACCGCGCCCAGCAGCTCACCTCCTTCGCCGTGGCCTCCCTGGCCGGCGTCGGACTGGCCGCCGTCGTCGTCACCGCCCGCCTGGCCGTACGCCGCCGCGCCCCCGCCCACCGGCTGCAGCGCGCCCGGGGCGCCTCCGCCACCGGCCTGGCGCTGGCCCGCGCGCTGCAGACCGCGCCGGCCGCGCTCCTGGGCCTCGCCGCCGGACTCGCCCTCAGCCGCGCCCTCATCCCGGCCGGCCCCTCCCCGGCCGCGCTCGCCACGGCCGCCGCCGCCTGGCTGACGCTGCCCGTACTCACCTGGCGCAGCCTGCGCGAGGGCGCCCTGCGCACCCCCGCCGAGACGCCCGTACACCGCCGCGCGACCGCCGAGGCCGCCGTGCTGCTGCTGGCCGCCGCCGGAGTGCTCGCGCTGCGGCTGCGCGGCCCCGCGAGCGCCGACGGCGCCGACCCCCAGCTCGCCGCCGTCCCCCTGCTGTGCGCGCTGGCCGTGGTCATCGTGCTCGTACGGCTCTACCCGCTGCCCCTGCACGCCCTGGCCCGGCTGACCGCCCGGCGGCGCGGCGCCCTCGGACTGATCGCCGCCGCCCGCGCCGCCAAGGACGCCCCCGCCGCGACGCTCGCCCTGCTCGTCCTGGTCACCACCCTCGGCTCCGCCGTCTTCGGCGGGCTGGTGACCTCCACCGTCGAAGCGGGCCGCGCCACCGCCCTGACCTGGTCCACCGGCGGCGCCGACGCCGTACTCACCGGCGCCACCGACCCGGCCGCCGCCCGCGCCCTGCGCCGGGCGCCGGGCGTGGCGCACACGGCGCGGCTGCGCCTGGTCCGCACCGACCTGACCAGCACCCGCAGCGGCGCCGCCCGCACCTCCGTCTACCTCCTCGCCCCCGACGCCCCCCAACTGACCGCCGCCGCCCCGGACTCGGCCACCGCGGCGGCGCTCCGGGCCGTACCCGAGGCCGACGCCCGCGGCGGCCTGCTCGTCATCCCGGTACTCGCCACCGCCGGCACCACCGACCGGCAGACGGGCGATACCTTCGAAACCACCCTCAAGGGCGCCCGGGTCCAGGTCCGCGTCGTCGGGGAACTGCCCCGCCGGACCCTCCAGGACCCGCCGCTGGGCCCGCTCCTGCGCCAGGCCCCCGCCGCCGGCGCCGACGGCGAGGCGCCCGTACTCCTCGCCCCCGCCGCCTCCCTCGACGCCGCCGAACGGGCCGGAGCCGCCCTGCGCGCCGAGAGCGCCACCCTGCTCTACGCCGCCCCGGGCAAGGCCCTCGACCCCGCCGCCGTCCGGGCCGCCGCGCCCCCCACCGCCCCCGGCAGCCCGTACGGCGCCCTCCTCTTCCACGCCGAGGAAGCCCAACGCACGGACGGCGACGGCGTGTTGGACGTCGTACGCACCGTGCACGGCGCCTGCACCGCCCTGGCCGCCGCCTTCGCGCTGCTCGCCCTCCTGCTGGAACTGCTGCTCTCCGCCCCCGACCGCGGCCGCACCGCCTCCTACCTGCGCACCCTGGGCCTCGCCCCCCGCCCCGCCACCCTCCTGGGCCTGCTGCAACTGGCCCCCATGGCCCTGGCCGCCGCCCTCGGCGGCCTCACCCTCGGCTACGCCCTCCCCGCCGCCCTGGGGCCCGCCCTCGACCTGCGCGCCCTGACCGGCGGCCCCGTCCAACCGCCCCTGCACACCGACCACGCCCGCACCCTCGCCCTCGGCGCCGGCCTGCTGGCCCTGATCGCCTGCGCGGTCGCCGCCGACCAACTCGCCGCCCGGCGCAGGGGAGTCGGCGCCGTCCTGCGCCTGGGGGAGAACCGATGAACCCAGCCGAGAGGAGCACCCCCGTGACCGCACCCTCCCTCGCCGCCCTGGAGGAACGCGCCCGCGCCGGCCAGGACCCACCGCCCCCCGACACCCTCATCGCCTGCGACAGCCTGGTGCGCATCTTCCGCACCGAGGGAGTCGAGGTCCAGGCCCTCCAGGGCCTCGACCTGCACGTGGACGAGGGCGAGATGACCGCCCTCGTCGGCGCCTCCGGCTCCGGCAAGTCCACCCTGCTGGGCATCCTCTCCGGCCTGGACGTCCCCACCGCCGGCACCGCCCGCGTCGCCGGCCACGACCTGCTCGCCCTCGGCGCCCGCGAACGCCTCGCCTACCGCCGCCGCACCGTCGGCTTCGTCTGGCAGCAGACCGGCAGCAACCTCCTGCCCTACCTCACCGCGCGGGAGAACGTGATGCTGCCGATGCGCTACACCCGCGTCCCGCGCCGCCAACGCCCCGCCCGTGCCGAGGAGTTGCTCGCCACCCTGGGCATCGCCCACTGCCGCGACCGCCGCCCCGGCGAACTCTCCGGCGGCGAACAGCAGCGCGTCGCCATCGCCGTGGCCGGCGCCAACGAGCCGCGCGTCCTCCTCGCCGACGAGCCCACCGGCGAACTGGACACCGCCAGCGGCGCGGAGGTCTTCGCCGCCCTGCGCCGCGCCAACGAGCACCTCGGCGTCACCGTCCTGATCGTCACCCACGACGCCCAGGTCTCCGACCAGGTCAGCCGCACCGTCCGGATCCGCGACGGCCGCACCTCCACCGAGACCCTGCGCCACGACGCCACGCGCGCCGAGGAGTTCGCCGTCCTGGACCGCGCCGGCCGACTCCAGCTGCCGCGCGAGTACGTCGAGCGCTACGCACTCAGCCGCCGCGTACGACTGACCGCCGAGACCGACCACGTCGGCGTCCGACGGGCCCAGGACGATCAGTCGGCGACGGCCCTTCCGCCCGGCGGGGAGCGCCCGGTAGCGTCGGACGGGGCGGACGGCCGCGACAGCGGCAGCAGCAGCACCAGCGACGGCAGCAGCGGCACCAGCAGCAGCAACACGGGGGAGGCACGATGACGTCAGGAATCGGACGCCAGCGCACGGCGGTCCTGGACGGGTCCGCACCCGACGGCGACATGGTCGTCGTCGAGGACCTGCGGCACACCTACGGCAGCGGCGACACCGCGGTCCACGCCCTGCGCGGCGTCTCCTTCCGCGTCCGGCGCGGCGAGCTGGTCGCCCTCAAGGGCCGCTCCGGCTCGGGCAAGACCACCCTGCTCAACCTGGTCGGCGGCCTCGACAGCCCCGACGGCGGCCGGATCGCCCTGGACGGCACGGAACTGGCCGGCCTCGGCGAGAGCGGCCTGCTGGAGCTGCGCCGCGACCGCATCGGCTTCGTCTTCCAGTCCTTCGGCCTGATCCCCATCCTCACCGCCGCGGAGAACGTCGGCGTCCCCATGCGGCTGCGCCGCACCGACGTCCACGAGCGCGAGGAGCGCGTCGCGCTGCTCCTGTCCCTCGTCGGCCTCGCCGAGCACGCCCAGCAGCGCCCCGGCGAGCTCTCCGGCGGCCAGCAGCAGCGCGTCGCCATCGCCCGCGCCCTCGCCAACCGCCCCGCGCTGATCATCGCCGACGAGCCCACCGGCCAGCTCGACGCCGACACCGGCCACGCGGTGATGGAGCTGCTGCGCGCCGTCGTACGCAGCGAGGGCGTCACGGCCGTGGTCGCCACCCACGACGCGGCACTGCTGGACCTCGCGGACCGCGTCCTGGAACTCGTCGACGGCAGGATCGTCGAAGAGCACTGAGCCCCCCTTCGTGATCTCCGCGCCGGTGAAACCGGCGTGCCCCGGCAGGTACGCTGCCCGCATGAGCCCGCGCAGTGCCCAATCGAACACCGGTGGCCGGTTCCGCCGGATACTGAGCCGCCTCTCCTCCGACAACGGGGAGTCCGCGGAGGACCCGCTGCCCGGTGAGGACACCGGCGAGCGGGGCTGTGCGCGGATCGGCGACTGCCGGGACCGCCAGGTGGTGCGGGTCGCCGGTACGCTGCGTACCGTCACCATGCAGCCCCGGGCAGGCACCCCCGCCCTGCAGGCGGAGCTCTTCGACGGCGAGGACTCCCTGGACATCGTCTGGCTGGGCCGCCGCTCCATCGCGGGCGTCGAGCCGGGCCGCCGCATGATCGTCTCCGGCCGGCTCTCCGTGAGCCAGGGCCGGCGCGTGCTGTTCAACCCCAAGTACGAACTGCGACCCACCGGACAGGAGTAGGCGTGACGTCCCTGGACAAGCAGCCGGTGGACCCGGCCCCGCAGCGGAGGTCCGACCAGACCCCCGAGGCGCCCGCCCCCGGCACACCGGAGGCGGGGCAGGAGGTCACGAAGGCCGCGCTGTTCGACGCCTTCGGCGGCGTGCGCGGCATGGTGGAGACCACCCTGCCGGGCCTGGTCTTCGTCCTGACCTACACCGTCAAACGCGACATCCACCTCTCCGCGATCATCGCCCTGGCGCTGTCCGCCGCGCTCGCCGTCGCCCGGCTGGTCACCCGCGACACCGTCAAGCACGCCTTCAGCGGCGTCTTCGGCGTCGCGGTCGGCGCGGTCTTCGCGATGATGTCCGGCGACGCGAAGAACTTCTACCTGCCCGGCATGCTCTACACCCTGGGCCTCGCGGTCGCCTACTGCGCGACCGCCGCCGCAGGCGTCCCGCTCATCGGGCTGATCCTCGGCCCGGTCTTCCGCGAGAACCTCTCCTGGCGCACCCGCAACCCCGGCCGCAAGGCCGCCTACACCAAGGCGTCCTGGGCCTGGGGCCTGGTCCTGCTCGGCAAGTCCGCGATCACCTTCCCCATCTACTTCTGGGGCGACGCCACCCAGCTCGGCTGGCTGCGCGTGGCGCTGGGCATCCCGCCGATGGTGCTGTGCGTCTACCTGACGTACGTGTTCCTCGTGAAGGCCCCGCCGCCGATCGACGTGATCGCCGAGATGGAGGCCGAGGAGCGCGCCGAGAAGGAGCGCGAGGCCGCCGCCAAGCACCGCGAGGGCTGACCCCGCCCCGTACGTACGAACGGCGAGGGCCCGCCCGGAGAGATCCGGGCGGGCCCTTCGTACGTACCGCGCGCCTCAGGAGGTGTGCCGCACCGACAGCAGGTCCTCCAGCTGCTCCTCGCGGTCCTGCGCCGCCACGAACAGCAGCTCGTCGCCCGCCTCCAGGGTGTCCTCCGGCTTGGGCGTCAGGACCCGGCTGCCCCGGATGATCGTCACCAGCGAGGTGTCCTCCGGCCAGGAGACATCCCCCACCAGCGTGCCCGTCAGCGCCGACTCCGGCGGCAGGGTCAGCTCGACCAGGTTCGCGTCGCCGTGGCTGAAGCGCAGCAGCCGCACCAGGTCGCCGACGCTCACCGCCTCCTCCACCAGCGCGGACATCAGCCGCGGGGTGGAGACGGCCACGTCCACGCCCCAGGCCTCGTTGTAGAGCCACTCGTTGCGCGGGTTGTTCACCCGGGCCACCACCCGCGGCACCCCGTACTCCGTCTTCGCCAGCAGCGAGACGACCAGGTTGACCTTGTCGTCACCGGTCGCGGCGATCACCACGTTGCAGCGCTGCAGCGCCGCCTCGTCCAGCGAGGTGATCTCGCAGGCGTCCGCCAGCAGCCACTCGGCGCGCGGCACCCGCTCCACCGAGATCGCCGAGGGCGTCTTGTCGATCAGCAGCACCTCGTGCCCGTTGTCCAGCAGCTCCGCCGCGATGGAGCGGCCCACGGCCCCGGCACCGGCAATGGCGACCCGCATCAGTGCGCACCCTCTTCCGGCCCCTTGGCGAAGGCGGCCTCGACCTGCTCCAACTCGTCCGTACGCAGCATCACGTGCACCAGGTCGCCGTCCTGCAGCACCGTCTTGGACGTCGGCAGCATCGCCTCGCCCTGACGGGTGAGGAAGGCGACGCGCACGCCGGTCTCCTCCTGCAGGACGGCGACCTTGCGGCCCACCCAGGCGGGGGAGTAGTGCACCTCGGCCAGCTCGACCTTGCCGCTCGGGTCGCGCCACAGCGGCTCGGCGCCCGAGGGCAGCAGCCGGCGCAGCATCTGGTCCGCCGTCCAGCGGACCGTGGCGACCGTGGGGATGCCCAGGCGCTGGTAGACCTCCGCGCGGCGGGGGTCGTAGATCCGCGCCGCCACGTTCTCCACGCCGAACATCTCGCGGGCCACCCGGGCGGCGATGATGTTGGAGTTGTCGCCGCTGCTCACCGCGGCGAAGGCGCCCGCCTCCTCGATGCCGGCCTCGCGCAGGGTGTCCTGGTCGAAGCCGACCCCGGTGACGCGCCGGCCGCCGAAGGACGAGCCGAGCCGGCGGAACGCGGTGGGGTCCTGGTCGATCACGGCCACCGTGTGACCCTGCTGCTCCAGGGTCCGCGCCAGAGTGGAACCCACCCTGCCGCAACCCATGATGACGATGTGCACGCCCGTCCTTCCGGCCGTAGGGCCTGTTCGGTCCTGCGGCTGCAGGGCCCCGCCCGCCGCACCGCCGCGGCGGTGCCGCGTCCGCTGGACGCCGGCCGCCGGGCAGGGGGAGGCAGATTTCCAAACTACACAGCGTAGGCGCCCCGCGGCACCCCGGGGTACGGGCCGGTGGACGCAGGCGCGCCCCTCGGTTGCGGGCTCGCGCGCGGCGGACGCACACCACCCGGCGGCGGGCCCCGGTGTCCCCGGGCCCCGCCGCACCCATACGATCGAGCCCGTGTCCAGACTGACCGACGAAGCCAAACGGATCCTCATCGGCCGCGCCCTGCGCAGCGACCGGCTCGGGGAGACGCTGCTGCCCAAGCGCATCGCGCTGCCCGTGTTCGCCTCCGACCCCCTCTCCTCGGTGGCCTACGCCCCGGGCGAGGTACTGATGGTGCTGGCGGTCGCCGGCTTCGGCGCCTACCACTTCAGCCCCTGGATCGCGCTCGCGGTCGTGGTGCTGATGTTCACCGTCGTGGCCTCCTACCGGCAGAACGTCCGCGCCTACCCCTCCGGCGGCGGCGACTACGAGGTCGCCACCACCAACATCGGCCCCCGCGCCGGCCTGACGGTGGCCTCCGCGCTGCTGGTCGACTACGTCCTGACGGTGGCCGTCTCGGTCTCCGCGGGCATCGACAACCTGGGCTCCGCGATCCCCTTCGTCGCCGAGCACAAGGTGCTCATGGCGCTGGCGGTGATCGTGCTGCTGACGCTGATGAACCTGCGCGGCGTCAAGGAGTCCGGCACCTTCTTCGCCATCCCCACCTACGCCTTCGTCGTCGGCGTCCTGGCGACGGTCGCGGTCGGCATCGTCCGCGCGGCCGTCCTGGACAGCGAGATGAGCGCGCCCACCGCCTCGTACCAGATCGTCGCCGAGCACAGCGACCTGACCGGCTTCGCGCTGGTCTTCCTGCTGCTGCGCTCCTTCTCCTCCGGCTGCGCGGCGCTCACCGGCGTCGAGGCCATCTCCAACGGCGTGCCCGCCTTCCGCAAGCCCAAGAGCGAGAACGCCGCCACCACCCTGGCGCTGATGGGCGGCCTCGCCGTCGTCATGTTCTGCGGCATCATCGGGCTCGCGCTCGCCACCAACGTGAAGATGGCCGAGCACCCCGCCACCGAGATCCTGATCAACGGGGTGCCGGCCGGCGCCGACTACCACCAGGACCCGGTCATCGCCCAGGTCTCCGCCGCCGTCTTCGGCAACGGCTCGATCCCCTTCGTCTTCCTCGCGGCCTGCACCGCCCTGGTGCTCTTCCTCGCCGCCAACACCGCCTACAACGGCTTCCCCGTGCTGGGCTCGATCCTCGCCCAGGACCGCTACCTGCCCCGCCAGCTCCACACCCGCGGCGACCGCCTCGCCTTCTCCAACGGCATCGTGCTGCTGGCCGTCTTCGCCGGCATCCTCGTCTACGCCTACCGGGCCGACTCCACCCGGCTCATCCAGCTCTACATCGTCGGCGTCTTCGTCTCCTTCACCATCAGCCAGATCGGCATGGTCCGGCACTGGAACCGCCTGCTGCGCGGGACGAAGGACACCGGCGAGCGCCGCAGGATGATGCGCTCGCGGGCCATCAACGCCTTCGGCGCCTTCTTCACCGGTCTGGTGCTGGCGGTCGTCCTGGTCACCAAGTTCACCCACGGCGCCTACGTCGCCGTGCTCGGCATGGCCGTCTTCTACGCCGTGATGTCCGCGATCCGCCGTCACTACGACCTCGTCGCCGCGGAGATCGCCATCGCCGACGAGCGGGACGACGACGTGGTACGCCCCGCGCGGGTGCACACCATCGTGCTCGTCTCGAAGATCCACAAGCCGACGCTGCGCGCCCTGAACTACGCCAAGCTGATGCGCTCGGACACCGTGGAGGCGCTGAGCATCGGCGTGGACCCGGCGGAGACGCGGGAACTGCAGCGGGAGTGGATGGAGCGCGGCATCGACGTCCCGCTGAAGGTGCTCGACTCCCCGTACCGGGAGATCACCCGGCCGGTCATCGAGTACGTCAAGGGGCTGCGCAAGCAGAGCCCGCGCGAGCTGGTGAGCGTGGTGATCCCGGAGTACGTGGTGGGCAAGTGGTGGGAGAACCTGCTGCACAACCAGAGCGCGCTGCGGCTCAAGGGCCGGCTGCTCTTCACCCCGGGCGTCGTGCTGACCTCCGTCCCGTACCAGCTGCGCTCCTCCGAGGCGGCGAAGGTCCGCGCCCGCCGGCGCGCGGAGTGGACGGCGCCGGGCTCGGTGCGCCGCGGCCCGGCGGCCCCGGCGAAGAAGGACCGCGGCGGGACGCGCGAGTAGCGCCCCCGGGGGCGGGTTCCGCCGGGGGGCGGGGCGGGCGCGGGGGAGCATAGACTGAGCGGTCGCGTCCGCATCCCCCGCAGCACACCGTTCCGCACCAGCTCAGGAGTCACCCCGTGCCCGCAGCAGCCACACCGTCCCTGGTCGGCGAGGAGTACGAGGTCACCGTGGGCCCGGTCGCCCACGGCGGCCACTGCATCGCCCGTACGGACGAGGGGCGCGTCCTCTTCGTCCGCCACACGCTGCCCGGCGAGCGGGTCATCGCCTCCGTCACCGAGGGCGACGCCGACTCCCGCTTCCTGCGCGCCGACGCCGTCGAGGTGCTGGAGGCGTCCAAGGACCGCGTCGAGGCACCGTGCCCCTTCTCCGGCCCGGGCCAGTGCGGGGGCTGCGACTGGCAGCACGCCGCACCGGGCGCGCAGCGCCGGCTGAAGGGCGCCGTGGTCGCCGAGCAGCTGCAGCGCCTCGCCGGGCTGACGCCCGAGCAGGCCGGCTGGGACGGCACCGTGGAGCCCGCGCCGGGCGACAAGGTCGCCAAGGGCGAGGTGCCGGCCTGGCGCACGCGCGTGCAGTACGCGATCGACGAGGAGGGCCGCGCCGGCCTGCGCAAGCACCGCTCGCACGACGTCCAGCCGATCGACCGCTGCCTGATCGCCGCGCCCGGCGTCTCGGAGCTGGGCGTGGAGAAGCGCAGCTGGCCGGGGATGGAGAGCGTGGAGGCCATCGCGGCGACCGGCTCGGGCGACCGGCAGGTGATCCTGACCCCGCGGCCCGGTGAGCGGCTGCCGATCGTGGAGCTGGACAAGCCGGTCTCCGTCGAGCGCGTCCACGAGCGCGACGGCAGCGTGCACCGCGTGCACGGCCGTCCCTTCGTACGGGAGCGGGCCATCGACCGCACCTGGCGGGTCGGCGACGGCGGCTTCTGGCAGGTCCACCCCAAGGCGGCGGACCTGCTGGTCGAGACGGTGATGACGGGCCTGATGCCGAAGAAGGGCGATATGGCCCTGGACCTGTACTGCGGAGTCGGCCTCTTCTCGGCGGCGCTGGCCGAGCGGGTCGGCGAGAAGGGCGCGGTGCTGGGCATCGAGTCCGGCAAGCGCGCCGTGGAGGACGCCCGCCACAACCTCCGCGACCTGGAGCGGGTCCGCATCGAGCACGGCAAGGTCGACCGCGTCCTGCCCCGCACCGGCATCACGGAGGCGGACCTGGTGGTCCTGGACCCCCCGCGCTCCGGAGCGGGCCGCGAGACGGTGAAGAGCATCGCCGCCCTGTCCCCCCGCCGCGTCGCCTACGTCGCCTGCGACCCGGCGGCCCTGGCCCGCGACCTGGCCTACTTCGCGGAGGTCGGCTACGAACCGCGCTGGACGCGGGTCTTCGACCTCTTCCCGATGACGCAGCACGTGGAGTGCGTGGCGGTGCTGCGGCCGGTGGCGAAGGGCGCCTGAGCGGGCCGCCGGCCGCGGACGTACATCATTGCGGTACCTGCGCTATGTCTTGGTGCGTGCCGATGAAGCGCACCAACGTCTACGCCGATCCGGAGGACCTCGCGATCATCAAAGAGGCCGCCAAGCGGCGCGGCATCAGCGAGGCGGAGACCATCCGGCAGGGCAGCCACCCCGCGGCCATGGCCAACCGTGTCTGGGACGAGCCTCTCTTCCCCCGTACGTTCGAGGGTGCCGGTCGCACCCCCGGCAAGAGCGAGGTGCGCGACACCGCGGCCCACGCCGTACGCCGCGAGACCGGGGCCGGTTTCGACACCGATGCCGTCCTCACTCTGAACCGCCGCGACTTCCGTGCGGTGCGCCCGCTCGGCCGCCACAAGGCGTTCCGGGTGCTTCCGGAGGTTTTTCCTCTGTGAAGCCGGAGGCGTCGTCTTCGTCGGCCGTGGCACTCATGCGACGCTCAGGGCGTCCTCGAGATGCGCGGGGCGGCCGGTAGGGGCCAACTCCCGCGCGCCGGGGCGTACCTCGTTAGACTCGGCCGATGTCCATACGAGCGTGCGAAGGCGGGAGGTGACCGGTGAGCGGACACGATGTCACCGACGAGCAGTGGCGGGGACTGGCCGAGGTGGTGCCGCTGCGCGGTAACGAATGGCCCTCCTGGACCGGGCACTCGGCGCTGCCCGACCCCGAACCGGGCGAGGAGGCACGGCGGTTCGTCGTCCTGCGCTGCCAGTGCTTCGCCGACGCGCGGCAGGTCGCCGAGTACCTGATCGCGCAGACTCCGGTGCTGCTCGACCTCACGGGGGCCGAGCACGACGTCGCCAAGCGGATCCTCGACTTCGCCAGCGGGGTCACCTTCGGGATCCGCAGCACCATGCACCGGGTCGACCGCAACGTCTTCCTCCTCGCGCCGGTCGGCACCGAGGTGGAGCCGGCGGCCGGGCACTGAAGTCCGGTTGCCGGACGTCGCGTTGGCCCATGCGGCCATCGCGGACGGCAGTGATCCCACCCGTTCGAGCGAAGTCCCGGCAGGCGTAACGGTTCGCCACCCGGCGTGATCACTAACGTCTCCCTCCATGCACCTCCTCCCCGGACTCACCGAGCTGCGGCTGGCCGCCTTCAAGCGCCACCGCGGCCGCACCCTCGCGCTCAGCCCCGTCACCCTGCTCGCCGGCGCCCCCGGCAGCGGGCGCGCCAGCGCCCTGGAGGCCTGCACCGTGCTGGCCCGGCTGGCCGGCGGGGAGACGCTGGCGGAGTCCTTCGCCCCGATTCCCGGCGGCGCCCCCGCCTGCGTACCGCGCTCGGCGAAGCCCGACAGCGAGGGGCGGCGCGGGCTGCGGATCGGGTGCAGTGCGCGCGGGCCGCTCGGTGAGGTGCGCCTCGACGTGGCGGTGCAGGTCGAGCCCGAACTGCGCGTCGTCGGCGAGCGGTTGACCGCCGCGGGTGAGCAGCTCTTCTCCACCGCGCTGCGCGACCCGGGGCGCCGCCGGGTCCAGGCGAGCTGGCGGACCGCCGGCCTGGTGCGCGTCACCCGCGCCCCGCTGCCCGACGACCGCCTGGGCACCGCGCTGCTGCCGCTGCGCGTCGCCGGGCGCACCGAGGGGGAGCGGCTGGTGCTGCGGGCCGCCGAGCAGGTCGTGGTCGCCCTGCGCTCCCTCTTCAGCTGCGAGCCCCAGCCGGCCGCGATGCGCGCACCGGTACGGGCGGACGGCGCCGCGCTGCGCCGCGACTGCGGCAATCTCGCCGCCGTGCTGAACCGGGTGCGCGCGGAGTGCGCCACCCGGCACGCCGCGCTCGTCGCGGCGGTGCGGGAGGGGTGCGGCGGTCCGCTGCGGGACCTGCTGGCCGAGGAGCTGCCGGACGGGACGGTGCGGGCGATGCTGGACCGGGGCGGCGAGCACGGCAGTCGGGCCCTCGACACCCTCACCGACGGCGAACTGCGCTATCTGGGACTGTCGTTGGTCTTCCTCACCGGCCCCGGCGTGCTGGAGGTCGAGCCCGCCGCCGAGGTCCCCGCCGCGCTCACCGTCCTCGCGGGCGGCCTGGACCGCGCCCTGGACGCCGGCCAGTGCGCCACGCTGGTGGGGCTCGCGGGCGCGATGGCGGCGCGCGGGCACGTACGGCTGCTCGCCTCGGTCGACCCGCCCGGCGATGCGGGGGCGGTGCGCGCGGGGGAGGGGATCGCGATGGTAGACCTGGGCGCATGAGTCAGGACGAGCAGACCCCGGGTCCGGGGCTTTCCGAACTGCGGGAGCGGCTGGCGCAGTTCGCCGTGGACCGGGAGTGGGGTCCGTACCACACCCCGAAGAACCTGGTCAGCGCGCTCAGTGTGGAGGCGTCCGAACTGCTGGAGATCTTCCAGTGGTTGACCCCCGAGCAGGCCGCGAACATCATGGCCGACCCGAAGGACGCCTTCCGGGTGCGCGACGAGGTCGCGGACGTACTGGCGTACCTGCTGCAGCTGTGCACCGTGCTGGGCATCGATCCGCTGACGGCGCTCGCGGCGAAGATCGAGCGCAACGAAGAGCGCTTCCCGCTCCCGTGAGCGCCCTGCCCGCGAACCCGCCGCCCGCGAGCCCGCCGCCCGCGGGCACCCTGCGCGAGGCCCTCGCCGCCGGGCCCGTGGTGCTCGACGGCGGCCTGTCCAACCAGCTCCAGGCGCAGGGCTGCGACCTCTCCGACGCGCTCTGGTCGGCGCGGCTGCTGGCGGACGACCCCGGCGGGATCACCGCGGCGCACCGGGCGTACGTCCGGGCGGGGGCGCAGGTGGTGACCACCGCCAGTTACCAGGCGACGTACGAGGGCTTCGCCCGGCGCGGGACCGCCCCCGCGGAGGCGACGGCGCTGCTCGTACGGAGCGTGGAGCTGGCGCGGGCGGCCGGGGCGCGGTGGGTGGCGGCGTCGGTGGGCCCGTACGGCGCGATGCTGGCGGACGGCGGGGAGTACCGGGGCCGGTACGGGCTGAGTGTGCGGGAGTTGGCGCGCTTCCACCGCCCCCGCCTGGCGGTGCTGGCCGCCGCCGCCCCCGACGTACTGGCGCTGGAGACGGTCCCGGACGTGGACGAGGCCGAGGCGCTGCTGCGCGCGGCGGAGGGACTGGGCGTGCCGCTCTGGCTGTCGTACACGGTCGCGGACGGCCGCACCCGGGCGGGCCAGCCCCTGACGGCGGCCTTCGAACTGGCGGCGGGCAACGACCAGGTGCTGGCGGTGGGCGTCAACTGCTGTGCCCCGCAGGAGGTTTCGGAGGCGGTGTCGGCGGCGGTGGCGGCCACGGGCAAACCGGTGGTGGCCTACCCCAACAGCGGCGAGTCCTGGCACGCGCCCACCCGCAGTTGGCGGGGCGAGGCGGGCTACGCCCTGCATCGGGCGCCCGGCTGGTACGAGGCGGGCGCGCGCCTGATCGGCGGCTGCTGCCGGGTGGGCCCGGAGTCGATCACCCGCCTGGCGGCGGATCTGGCCGGGGACTGAGGCGCCCCGGACCCGCGCCCGTGCTTCGACGCCTTCCCGAACCGCCTGGACAGCCCCGCGCACCCCCAACTACCGTGAGCAAGCGCTCAGTCAGGGAAAACCAGCGTCCCTTCCCAGGAGGCCCACATGTCCGTTCCCCCCATCGAGGCGTTCTACGAGCGGGTCGGGGACGGACGGTTCCTCTCCTCCGCGTACACCGCAGGGCCCTGGTCGCCCGACGCCCAGCACGCCGGCCCGCCCGCCGCGCTGCTCGCCCTCGCCGTCGACGAGCACCCGCAGCGCCGCCCCGACTTCCGTATCGCGCGGATGAGTTACGAGATCCTGCGCCCCGTCCCCGTCGCGCCCCTCACCGTGCGCACCCGGGTGCTGCGCGCCGGGCGCAGTACCGAGCTGGTCGAGGCCGCGCTCGCCCCCGAGGGCGGGGGCGAGGTGATGCGGGCCACCGGGCTGCTCGTCAAGACCAGCCCCGGCTCCGTACCCGAGGTGCGGCCCGCGCCCGAGGTGCCCGGGCCCGATGACGCCTTCGACCGGGGCTTCTTCCCGATCCCGTGGGAGCAGGGCTACCACACGGCCGTCGAGCTGCGCTTCGCCGCCGGCTCCGTCCTCGAGACCGGCCCCGCCACCGGTTGGTTCCGGATGCGCGTCCCGCTCGTGCTCGGCGAGGAGATTGCCCCGCTGAGCCGGGTGCTCGTCGCCGCCGACTCCGGCAACGGCATCAGCTCCGTCGTCGACTTCGACCGCTACCTCTTCGTCAACACCGACCTCACCGTCAACGTCGACCGCCACCCCCAGGGCGAGTGGGTCTGCCTCGACGCCCGTACGACCGTGGACGCCGCCGGCATCGGCCTCGCGCAGGCCGCCCTGCACGACGAGAAGGGCCCCCTGGGCCGCAGCTCCCAGACGCTGTACGTCGCCCCGCGCGGCTGAGGCGCCGCGCCCGGACGCGGAAGGAAAACCCCTGGTCATAAGGCCACACCCCGGGTGATACTCGCCGGGTGTTCCTGACCATGACCACCACCGGCACCCCCGACCGCCCCGCGACCGACCTCGGCTTCCTGCTGCACAAGCACCCGGCGAAGGCCCAGTCCTTCTCCACCGCCCACGGCACCGCGCACGTCTTCTACCCGGAGGCGGACGAGCGGCGCTGTACGGCGGCGCTGCTGCTGGAGGTCGATCCGGTCGCGCTGGTGCGCCGGGGCCGCGGCAGGGGCCGCGGCGGCGCACCGGACTCCGCGCTCGCCCAGTACGTCAACGACCGCCCCTACGCGGCGAGTTCACTCCTCGCCGTCGCGCTCAGCGCCGTCTTCGGTACGGCCATGCGCGGCGTCTGCGACAAGCTCCCCGGCCGCGCGGAGCAGCCGCTGCCGCTGCGCGTCGAGATCCCCGCCGTGCCCGCGCGCGGGGGCGCCGGTCTGGTGCGCCGGCTCTTCGAGCCGATGGGCTGGCAGGTCACCGCCGACCCCGTGGCGCTGGACCCGCGCTTCCCCGAGTGGGGCGACTCGCGCTACGTCTCCCTGCGCCTGGAGGGCGAGCTGCCCCTGTCGGCCGCCCTGCGCCACCTCTACGTCCTGCTGCCGGTCCTCGACGACGCCAAGCACTACTGGGTCTCGCCCGACGAGGTCGACAAGCTGCTGCGGGCGGGTGAGGGCTGGCTGGAGGAGCACCCCGAGCAGACGCTCATCACCTCCCGCTACCTCGCCCGCCGCCGCTCCCTGGCGCGGACGGCGCTGGAGCGCCTGGAGCTGGCGCGGCTGGCGGAGGCGGACGACTCGGCGGCGGAGGAGTTCGACAACGCGGTGGGGGACACCTCCGAGGAGCCGGACACCTCCGAGGAGCCGGACACCACCGAAGAGCCGGACACCACCGACGGGCCGGACGCCACCGACGGACCCGGCGCCGCAGCCGACCGGAGCGCCGCGCCCGAGCCGGACGCCGCGCCCGCCGGGAAGGCGGTCCCGCTGTCCGTCCACCGCCGCACCGCGATCCTCGACGCCCTGCGCGCCGCCGGCGCCACCCGGGTGCTCGACCTGGGCTGCGGGGAGGGCCACCTGCTCGCAGCGCTGCTCAAGGACGTCCGCTTCACCGAGATCGTCGGCGTCGACGTCTCGGTGCGGGCGCTCACCGTCGCCGCGCGCCGGCTGCGCCTGGACCGGATGGGCGAGCGGCAGGCGAGCCGCCTCACGCTCCGGCAGGGCGCGCTCACGTACACCGACAGCCGCCTCAAGGGCTACGACGCCGCCGTGCTGAGCGAGGTGATCGAGCACGTCGACCTGCCCCGGCTCCCCGCCCTGGAGTACGCGGTCTTCGGCGCCGCGCGCCCCCGCACGGTCGTCGTCACCACGCCGAACGTGGAGTACAACGTCCGCTGGGAGACGCTGCCCGCCGGGCACAGCCGGCACGCGGACCACCGCTTCGAGTGGACCCGGGCGGAGTTCCGCGACTGGGCGCGGGCGGTGGCCGCGCGCCACGGCTACACGGTCGCGCACGCACCGGTCGGGCCGGACGACCCGGAGGTGGGGGCGCCGACGCAGCTGGCGGTGTTCACCCTGGCCGCCGACACCGACACCGACGCCCGTACCGGCATCAGCACCGAGACCCGCACCGACACCCCGAAGGAGGCCACCCCATGACACCCCACGCACCCCTCCCCGTCCCCGACCTCTCCCTCGTGGTCCTCATCGGCACCACCGGCTCCGGCAAGTCCACCTTCGGACACCGCCACTTCAAGCCCACCGAGGTGATCTCCTCCGACTTCTGCCGCGGCCTGGTCTCCGACGACGAGAACGACCAGTCGGCCAGCGGCGACGCCTTCGACGTCCTGCACTACATCGTCGGCAAGCGCCTGGCCGCCGGCCGGCTCACCGTCGTGGACGCCACCAACGTCCAGCAGGAGGCCCGCCGCAAGCTCGTCGCGCTCGCCCGCGAGCACGACGTGCTGCCCGTCGCCATCGTGCTGGACGTCCCCGAGGCCGTCTGCGCCGAGCGCAACGCCCGCAAGCCCGACCGCGCCGGCATCCCCCCGCACGTCATCCCGCGCCAGCGCCGCGAACTGCGCCGCTCCCTGCGCGGGTTGGAGCGCGAGGGCTTCCGCACGGTGCACGTGCTCAAGGGCGTCGAGGAGATCGACGGCGCCGGGATCGTGCGGGAGCGCCGCTACAACGACCTGCGCCACCTCACCGGCCCCTTCGACATCATCGGCGACATCCACGGCTGCGCCTCCGAGCTGGAGTCGCTGCTGTCCGCGCTCGGCTACACCGACGGCGCGCACCCCGAGGGCCGCACCGCCGTCTTCGTCGGCGACCTGGTGGACCGGGGCCCCGACACCCCCGGCGTGCTGCGCCGCGTCATGGGGATGGTCGCCGCCGGCTCCGCCCTGTGCGTCCCCGGCAACCACGAGAACAAGCTCGGCCGCTGGCTCAAGGGCCGAAAGGTCCAGCACACGCACGGACTGGCCGAGTCCATCGAGCAGTTGGAGCCGCAGAGCGAGGAGTTCCGCGCGCAGGTCGCCCGGTTCCTCGACGGCCTCGTCAGCCACTACGTCCTGGACGGCGGCGCCCTGGTCGTCTCGCACGCCGGCCTGCCCGAGAAGTACCACGGCCGCACCTCCGGCCGGGTGCGCAGCCACGCCCTGTACGGCGAGACCACCGGCGAAACCGACGAGTTCGGCCTGCCCGTGCGCTACCCCTGGGCCGAGGACTACCGGGGCCGCGCGGCCGTGGTCTACGGCCACACCCCCGTCCCGCAGGCCACCTGGCTCAACAACACCATCTGCCTGGACACCGGCGCCGTCTTCGGCGGCCGGCTCACCGCGCTGCGCTGGCCCGAGCGCGAACTCGTCGACGTACCGGCCGAGAAGACCTGGTACGAGCCCGCCCGGCCCCTGGCCGTGGAGGCCCCCGGCGGCGCCGACGGCCGCCCGCTGGACCTCGCCGACGTGCAGGGCCGCCGGGTGGTCGAGACGCGGCACATGGGGCGGCTGGCCGTACGGGAGGAGAACGCGGCGGCGGCGCTGGAGGTGATGAGCCGCTTCGCGATCGACCCCCGGCTGCTGACGTACCTGCCGCCGACCATGGCGCCGACCGCGACCTCGCGGCGCGAGGGCTACCTGGAGCACCCGGCCGAGGCGTTCGCCGCCTACCGGGCCGACGGGGTGCGCCACGTGGTGTGCGAGGAGAAGCACATGGGCTCGCGCGCCGTGGCCCTCGTCTGCCGCGAGAACGCCGGGCGCTTCGGCATGGAGGGCGTCACCGGCGCGCTCCACACCCGGACGGGACGCCCCTTCTTCGACGACCCGGCGATGACGGAGGCGATCCTCGGCCGGCTGCGCGAGGCGGTCACGGCGGCCGGGCTGTGGGAGGAGCTGGACACCGACTGGCTGCTGCTGGACGCCGAGCTGCTGCCCTGGTCGCTGAAGGCCACCGGGCTGCTGCGCCACCAGTACGCGGCGGTGGGCGCCGCCTCCCGGGCGGCGTTCCCCGGCGCGCTCGACGCGCTGCGCGCCGCCGGGGCGCGCGGGGTCGACACCGCCGCGCTGCTCGTACGGCAGGAGGAACGGGCGGCGGACGCCGAGGCGTTCACCGCCGCCTACCGGCGCTACTGCTGGAGCACGGACGGCCTGGACGGCGTGCGCCTGGCCCCCTTCCAGCTGCTGGCCTCCCAGGGGCGCAGCCACGCGGCCGTACCCCACGACCGCCAACTCGCCTGGCTGGACCGCCTGGTGGCGGCCGACGGCAGCGGACTGCTGCGCACCACCGGCCGGTTGACCGTGGACACCGGCGACGAGGAGTCGACGGCGACGGGCGTGCGCTGGTGGCTGGACCTGACCGCCGAGGGCGGCGAGGGCATGGTCGTCAAGCCGCTGCAGGCACTGGTGCGCGACGGCAGCGACGGCGACGGCAAGCGCCTGGTCCAGCCCGGCATCAAGTGCCGGGGCCGCGAGTACCTGCGCATCATCTACGGACCCGAGTACACCCGGCCGGAGAACCTGGAGCGCCTGCGCAAGCGCTCCCTGGGCCACAAGCGCTCGCTCGCCCTGCGCGAGTACGCGCTGGGCCTGGAGGCGCTGGACCGGCTGGCGGACGGCGAGCCGCTGTGGCGCGTGCACGAGGCGGTCTTCGCGGTGCTGGCGCTGGAGTCGGAGCCGGTGGACCCGCGCCTGTGAGCGGATGCGGCCCGGGGGAGACCGTGAACTCAAGGACCCCCTCGGGCCGCGCCCGTGTCAGAACGGCACCACCCGCGAGTTGAACGACAGCAGCGCCACCCCGTCCGGCGGCGTCAACCGCAGTTCCGTCAGCGCCCCGTTGCGCATGTCCGGCAGCACCCGCCGGTAGTTCTCCAGCGGCATCCCCAGCAGCTCCGACAGCACCAGCCGCATCAGCGTCCCGTGCCACACCACCAGCACCCGTCCGCGCGGGAACTCCTGCGCGATCCGCCACAGCGCCGCCACTCCGCGCCGGGCGGCCGCGCGCGGGTCCTCCTCGCCGGGCAGCGGACTGCCCACCGGATCGGCCCGGAAGGCCGCCACCGCCGCCGGCTCGTCCACCTCGACCTCGGCGAGGGTGCGCCCCTCCGCCGTACCGAAGTCCAGCTCGGTCAGCCCCTCGTCGACGCGCAGCTCCACCCCCGCCGCCCGCGCGGCGGGCGTCGCGGTCAGCCGGGCCCGGGAGAGCGGCGAGGCCCACACCCCGTCCAGCTCCGCCTTTCCGGCCCACACCCCCAGCGCCTCGGCCTGCTCCAACCCCCGCCCGGTGAGCCCGACATTGCTCACCCCCGCGTACCGGTTTCCTTCGTGCCAGAGCGTCTCGCCGTGCCGGGCGAGGAAGAGAGTCGTCATCCGGTCACCGTAGACGACCGCCCGCCGTGACCGGTTCGTCCGCCATGCCCGCCGGCCCGCGTCACCGGCCCCCGCAAGGTCATCGCCGGAACGACCCGCCCCGTGGCATGGTGAGCGGCATGACTGTGCGATCAGCCCGTACGGACAGCGGCTTGCGCGTCGACTCCGAGGCCGGGCGGCTGCGCCGCGTGATCCTGCACCGGCCGGACCTGGAGCTCAAGCGCCTCACCCCCCGCAACAAGGACGCCCTCCTCTTCGACGACGTGCTCTGGGTGCGCCGCGCCCGCGAGGAGCACGACGGCTTCGCGGACGTCCTGCGCGACCGGGGGGTGCGGGTGCACCTCTTCGGCGACCTCCTCGCCGAGTCCCTCGACATCCCCGCCGCCCGCGCGCTGGTGCTCGAACGGGTCTTCCACGAGAAGGAGTTCGGCCCCCTGGCGGCCGGGAAGCTCCTCGACTCCTTCGCCTCGCTGCCCTCCGCCACCCTCGGGGAGGCGCTGGTCGGCGGCATCACCAAACGCGAGTACCTCGAAGCCTTCCCCGAGCCCGTCTCGGTCCGCTTCCACGCCCTGGACCCCGACGACTTCCTGCTGGGCCCGCTGCCCAACCACCTCTTCACCCGCGACACCTCCTGCTGGGTGTACGACGGGGTCAGCGTCAACGCGATGAAGTGGCCGGCCCGCCGGCGCGAGACCGTCCACTTCGAGGCGATCTACCGCCACCACCCCCTCTTCACCGGCACGGACTTCCGCTTCTGGTCGGGCGGCCAGGAGGACTACCCCTCCACCATCGAGGGCGGCGACGTGCTGGTGATCGGCAACGGCGCCGTGCTGATCGGGATGAGCGAGCGCACCACCCCGCAGGCGGTGGAGATGCTGGCCAGGGGGCTCTTCCAGGCCGGCTCGGCCCGTACGATCGTGGCGCTGGACATGCCGAAGCTGCGGGCGTTCATGCACCTCGACACCGTGATGACGATGATCGACGGCGACACCTTCACGCAGTACGCCGGGCTCGGGATGCTCCGCTCGTACACCATCGAACCGGGCTCCGGCGCCGAGGAGTTGAAGGTCACCGACCATCCGCCCGAGCACATGCACCGCGCCATCGCCGCCGCCCTGGGCCTGGACCGCGTCCGGGTGCTCACCGCCACCCAGGACGTGCACTCCGCCGAGCGCGAGCAGTGGGACGACGGCTGCAACGTGCTGGCCGTGGAGCCGGGCGTGGTCGTCGCCTACGAGCGCAACGTCACCACCAACACCTTCCTGCGCAAGCAGGGCATCGAGGTGATCGAGATCCGGGGCAGTGAGCTGGGGCGGGGGCGGGGCGGCCCGAGGTGCATGAGCTGCCCGGTCGAACGCGATCCGGTATAGTGATGCGTTCTTACGCATAATCAAACGCATCGGACCGAGTACGCGGGAGCCCGCCCATGGCACTGGACCTCACCGGTCGCAGCTACGTGAAGGAGCTGGACCACACCGGCGACGAGCTGCGCGAACTGGTCGCCCTGGCCGCGCGGTTGAAGGCGGCCAAGGCGGCCGGCACCGAGGAGCGGCTGCTCACCGGCCGCACCATCGCGCTCCTCTTCGAGAAGAACTCCACCCGCACCCGCTGCTCCTTCGAGGTGGCCGCCGCCGACCAGGGCGCCGCCACCGTCTACCTCGACCCGGCCGGCTCCCACCTGGGCAGCAAGGAGTCCGTCAAGGACACCGCCCGCGTGCTGGGGCGCCTCTTCGACGCGATCGAGTTCCGGGGCGCCGCGCAGTCGACGGCCGAGGAGCTGGCCGCGCACTCCGGGGTGCCGGTCTACAACGGCCTCACCGACGACTGGCACCCCACCCAGACGCTCGCCGACGTCCTCACCATGACCGAGCACTGCCCCCGGCCGCTGGCGGAGCAGACCCTCGCCTACCTCGGCGACGCCCGCTTCAACATGGGCAACTCCTACCTGGTCACCGGCGCGCTGCTCGGCATGGACGTACGCCTGGTCGCCCCCCGCGCGTACTGGCCGGCGCAGGAGGTCGCCGCCGCCGCGCGCCGGATCGCCGAGAGCACCGGCGCGCGCCTGACCCTCACCGAGAGCGTCGAGGAGGGCGTGGCGGGCGCCGACTTCCTCGCCACCGACGTGTGGGTGTCGATGGGCGAGCCCAAGGAGGTCTGGGACGAGCGCATCGCCGCCCTGGCCCCGTACGCCGTGACCATGGACGTCCTGCGCGCCACGGGAAATCCCGCCGTGCGCTTCCTGCACTGCCTGCCGGCCTTCCACGACCTGGGCACCTCGGTCGCCCGCGAGATCCACGAGCGGCACGGGCTGGAGTACCTGGAGGTCAGCGACGAGGTCTTCGAGTCGGAGCACTCGGTGGTCTTCGACGAGGCGGAGAACCGCATGCACACGATCAAGGCCCTGCTGGTCGCCACCCTCGCCTGAGCGGCTGCGGAGCCAGGCCCGGGTACGGGAAGCGGACGGTGCTCCCGCGCTCCTCGCGCGGCCCCGCCACCCGCCCCGGCGCCGGGGCGGCCATCACCGCGGGCCTGCTGTACGGCGGCAGCGCCTGCGCGGTGCGCCCCTGCAGCCGGGCCGCCGCCCGCCGGATCGCCGGGAGCCGCGCCGAGAGCGCCTTGCCCGGACAGCTGGTGCCGAAGCCCTGGTCGTGGCCCGCGACGGCGGGCAGCGTGACGGGGGTGCCGGCGGGGTAGAGGCTCTCGTCGCTGGTGGAGACGAGGCGCACGCGCGCGCGGGGGTCGGTGTGCGACATGCCGAGCTTCCAGGCGGCGAGGGCCGCGATGGACCGCTCCATGGCGGCCGGCACCGGGTTCCCGGCGGTGAAGGTGCCCAGCGCGGCGATACCGGTCGTGCCGCGGTTGAAGCCCAGGGCGTGGGCGCCGACCACCGGCCGGTCGGTGCCGCCCGCGCGGCCCTCGTAGATGGTGCCGCAGCGGTCGACGAGGAAGTTGTAGCCCACGTCGTCCCAGCCGCGGTTGCCGGTCTGGCCGGCGTACAGGGAGCGGATGATGCGCGGGGCGTCGGCGCAGTCGTAGCCGTTGGGCGAGTCGGTGTGGTGGACGAAGACCGCGCCCACCCGGGCCGAGTAGCGGGCGGGCGGCCGGTCGCGGGCCGCGTCGCGGATCCAGCGCGAGCGCGGGAGGACCACCGGCCGGGCGGCGGTGTAGAAGAGGGCGGCCGGCAGCTTGGCCGACGGCCGCGGCCCGGAGCGCTCGGCGGCGGAGCCCGGCAGCAGCAGCGCGCAGACCCCGGCCAGCGCGAGGGCCGTGCCCAGCGCCACGAGGACGGCGTGCCCGCGCCGCCGTCTCGCCCAGGCGGGCAACCCGTGGAGCCCGCCTCGCAGGCGGGCCCCGGTTATCCCCCGGACTCTCCAGAAGTCACGCATCCTCCAACGGTCATGTCCACGGCCGCTCCTGGCGCGGCGGACTGGGCCACTCGGGGCACACCGGCGCGGCATCGGCTTATCGCGTACCCGTGACGACAGTCACCAAGCGGTGATAGCTTCGTGTCATGAGCCCGTTCACCGGATCCGCCGCGAACACCGAGAACTGGGAGCACCTGCGGGTCGCCGCCGAGGACGGCGTCGTCACCGTCACGCTCGACCGCCCGGCCAAGCTCAACGCCCTCACCTTCGGCGCCTACGCCGACCTGCGCGACCTCCTGGCCCAGCTGGCCCGCAGCGGCGGGGTGCGCGCGCTGGTGCTGGCGGGGGAGGGGCGCGGCTTCTGCTCCGGCGGCGACGTGGACGAGATCATCGGCGCCACGCTCGCCCTGGACACCGCCGGGCTGCTCGACTTCAACCGGATGACGGGCCAGGTCGTACGGGCCGTCCGCGAGGCCCCCTTCCCGGTGGTCGCCGCCGTGCACGGCGTGGCCGCCGGCGCCGGCGCGGTCCTCGCCCTCGCCGCCGACTTCCGCGTCGCGGACCCCACCGCGCGCTTCGCCTTCCTCTTCACCCGCGTCGGCCTCAGCGGCGGCGACATGGGCGCGGCCTACCTGCTGCCCCGCGTCGTGGGCCTGGGCCACGCCACCCGGCTGCTGATGCTGGGGGAGGAAGTGGGGGCGGACGAGGCCGAACGCATCGGTCTGATCAGCCAGTTGACGCAGGAGGGCGGCGCGGACGAGGCCGCCCAGCAGCTCGCCCGCCGCCTCGCCGACGGCCCCGCGCTCGCCCACGCCCAGACCAAGGCGCTGCTCACGGCGGAGCTGGACATGCCGCTGGCCGCCGCCGTGGAGCTGGACGCCGCGACGCAGGCCCTGCTGATGAACAGTGCCGACTACACCGAGTTCCACGCCGCGTTCACGGAGAAGCGACCCCCGAAGTGGCGGGGCCGGTAAGACCGGCCGGTCTAAGGATGGTGTGACGCGATGCGCGTGGCCGTCATCGGCGGCGGACCCGGCGGCCTCTACGCCGCCGCCCTGCTCCAACGCCTGGGCCCCGCCCGGCAGATCACCGTCTACGAGCGCAACGCGCCCGAGGACACCTTCGGCTTCGGCGTCGTCCTCTCCGACGAGACCCTCGGCGGCATCGAGCACGCCGACCCGCAGGTCTACGCGGCGCTGCGTGCGCAGTTCGTCCGCTGGGACGGCATCGACCTCGTCCACCGGGGCCGCACCCTGCGCTCCACCGGCCACGGCTTCGCCGCGCTGAGCCGGCGCCGGCTGCTCGCCGTACTCCACGAGCGCTGCCGCGAGTTGGGCGTGGAGCTGCGCTTCGGCGCCCAGGCCCCGCCCGCCGCCGCCCTCGCCGCCACGCACGACCTGGTGATCGCCGCCGACGGTGCGCACAGCGCCACCCGCGCCGCGTACGCCGAGGTGCTGCGCCCCCGGATCGAGGAGCACCGCTGCCGCTACATCTGGCTCTCCGCCCCCTTCGCCCTGGACGCCTTCCGCTTCGAGATCGCCGAGACCGAGCACGGCGTGGCGCAGCTGCACGGCTACCCCTACGCGCCCGACGCCTCCACGGTGATCGTCGAGCTGCGCGAGGAGGTCTGGCGCCGCATGGGCCTGGCCGGACTGGGTGAGGAGGAGTCCGCCGAGCGCTGCGCCAAGCTCTTCGCCGGCGCGCTGGACGGCCGCCCCCTCACCGGCAACCGCTCGCAGTGGACCGCCTTTCGCACGGTGGTCTGCGAGCGCTGGTCTGCCGGCAACACCGTGCTGCTCGGCGACGCCGCCCACACCGCGCACTTCTCCGTCGGCTCGGGGACGAAACTCGCGGTGGAGGACGCCCTCGCCCTGGCCGCCTGCCTGGGCGAACACCCCTCCCTCCCCGAGGCGTTGGCGGCGTACGAGGCCGAGCGGCGCCCCGTCGTCGCCTCCACGCAGCGGGCGGCGCAGGCGAGCCGGGAGTGGTTCGAGGAGCTTCGTCGCCATGTCGACCAGCCCCCGTACCGCCTCGCCTTCAACCTGCTCACCCGCAGCCGCCGCATCACCCACGGCAACCTGCGGCTGCGCGACCCGGAGTTCGTCGGCGCGGTCGAGGCCGAGGCCGGCATCCCGCCGGACACCCCGCCGATGTTCACCCCGCTGCGGCTGCGCGGGCTGACCCTGCGCAACCGCGTGGTGTGCTCACCGATGGACATGTACTCCGCCGTCGACGGGCTGCCCGGCGACTTCCATCTCGTCCACCTCGGCGCGCGGGCGCTGGGCGGGGCGGGGCTGGTGATGACGGAGATGGTCTGCGTCAGCCCCGAGGGCCGCATCACGCCCGGCTGCACGGGCCTGTGGAACGGCGAACAGGAGGCGGCCTGGCGGCGGATCGCCGACTTCGTCCACGCCTCGGCGCCCGGCACGGCCCTGGGCGTGCAGCTCGGGCACGCGGGCCGCAAGGGCTCCACGAAGCCGATGTGGGAGGGCATGGACGAACCGCTGCCCGCGGGCAACTGGCCGCTGCTGGCGCCCTCCCCGCTGCCCTACCGCCCCGGCAGCCAGACCCCCCACGCCCTCACCGCCGTCGAACTGGCGGGCGTACGGGGCCAGTTCGCGGAGGCCACCCGGCGCGCCGCCCGCGCCGGCTTCGACCTGCTGGAGCTGCACTGCGCCCACGGCTACCTCCTGTCCTCCTTCCTCTCCCCGCTGACCAACCACCGCACCGACGCCTACGGCGGCGGCCTCGCCGCCCGCCTGCGCTTCCCGCTGGAGGTCCTCGACGCGGTACGGGCCGCGTGGCCGCCCGAGCGCCCGCTCACGGTCCGCATCTCGGCCACGGACTGGGCGCGCGGCGGCACCACGGCGGACGACGCGGTGGAGATCGCCCGCGCCCTCGCCGCCCACGGCGCGGACGCCGTCGACGTCTCGACGGGCCAGGTCGTCGCGGACGAACGCCCCCGGTACGGCCGCTCCTACCAGACCCCCTACGCGGAGCGCATCCGCGCGGAGGCGGGCGTCCCGGTGATCGCGGTGGGCGCGATCTCCTCCTGGGACGACGTCAACTCCCTGCTCCTGGCAGGCCGAACAGACCTGTGCGCCCTGGCCCGCCCCCACCTCTACGACCCCCACTGGACCCTGCACGCGGCGGCGGAGCAGGGCTACACGGGCCCGGCGGCGCCCTGGCCCCTCCCGTACCGCGCGGGCTCGCGCACGCCCCCCACCGGCCGTACGGACGCGCCCAAACCCCGGCTCACGCTGTGAGCAGCTCCGCCGCGTGCGCCGCGCCGCGCTCCCGCAGCCGCGCGTGCAGGGAGGCGAAGACCTCCGCCGAGCGGGCGCCCGGCCAGTCGTCCGGCAGCAGGGAGCCGGGCAACCCCGGATCCGCGTAGGGGAGTTGGCGGTAGGCGTCCACTGCCAGGAGGTAGTCGCGGTACGCCTCGCGGGCGCCCTGGGTCCCCTTCGCGGACCACCGCGCCAGTACCGGCTCCTGCGAGGCCAGGAACCCCCGGTGCAGCCCCGCGATCGACGGCAGGTCCCACCACCGCGCCACAGCCTCCACCGTCGGCGTGAAGCCCTCGTGCAGACCCCGGAACAGCTCGACGTACGGCGTCAGTTCCAGCCGCAGCAGGGTGTGCCGCGTCTCCTCGTACACCTGCGAGGGCGCGATCCACACCCCCGGCGACGCCTGCCCGAAGCCCAGCCGCGCCAGCCGCGAGCGCAGCAGGTGCCGCTTGCCGCGCTCCTGCTCCGGCACCGAGAAGACCGCCAGCAGCCACTCGCCGTCGTCCTTGAGCGCCGGGCGCTCGTATATCCGCCGGTCGCCGTCGGCCAGCATCACCCGCGCGGAGTCGGAGAGCCGGTAGCGCGAGCCGTCCGCGACGAGGAAGCCGCGCCGCTTCAGTCGAGACACCGCCGAGCGCACCGCCGGCGCGTCCACGCCGACGGCGCCGAGCAGCCGGATGAGCGAGGCGACCGGCAACCCCTCGTCGCCGCCCGCCTCGCGCCCGTACGCCCCGTAGAAGGTGACGATGAGGGATCGCGGAGTGCGCTGTTCTGCCACTCGATCATTCTATCGATCGGCCGCGGAGCCGGACCCTTCCGCCCGCCCCTCTTCCCGCTCCCGCAGCACGAACCGCCGCAGCTTCCCCGTCGGCGTCCGCGGCAGCGACGGCGCGAAGACGATCTCGCGCGGGCACTTGTACGGCGTCAGCTCCGCGCGTACGAACTCCAGCAGCTCGCGCTCCAGTCGAGCCCCCGCCTCCGCCTCGCGCGCCACCACGTGCGCCACCACGACCTGCCCGCGATCGGCGTCCGGCCGCCCCACCACCGCCGCCTCCGCCACGGCCGGGTGGCGCAGCAGCGCCTCCTCGACCTCGGGGCCGGCGATGTTGCAGCCAGCCGAGATGATCATGTCGTCGGCGCGGGCGACGTAGCGGAAGTAGCCGTCGGGCTCGCGGACGTAGGTGTCGCCCGTGATGTTCCAGCCGCCGCGCACGTACTCGCGCTGCCGCTCGTCGGAGAGGTAGCGGCACCCCGTCGGCCCGCGCACCGCGAGCAGCCCCGGCTCCCCGTCCGGCACCTGCCGCAGGTCCGGCCCCAGCACGCACGCCTCGTACCCCGGCACGGGCAGCCCCGTCGTGCCCGGCCGGATCGCCTCGTCCGCGGCCGAGACGAAGATGTGCAGCAGCTCCGTCGCCCCGATGCCGTTGATGATCCGCAGCCCCGTCGCCGCGTACCACTCCCGCCAGGTCGCCTCCGGCAGGTTCTCCCCGGCCGACACGCAGCGCCGCAGGCGGCTCAGATCGTACGAGGCGAGCCTGCCCAGCATCGCCCGGTAGGCCGTCGGCGCCGTGAACAGCACACTCACCCCGTGCTCCGCCAGCGCCGGCAGCAGCGCGTCGGGGCCGGCCTGCTCCAGCAGCAGCGCCGAGGCGCCCACCCGCAGCGGGAAGACCAGCACCCCGCCGAGCCCGAAGGTGAAGCCCAGCGGCGGGCTGCCCGCGAAGACGTCCTCGGCGGTGGGCCGCAGCACGTGCGCGGCGAAGGTGTCCGCGATGGCCAGCACGTCGCGGTGGAAGTGCACGCACCCCTTGGGCCGCCCGGTCGTCCCCGAGGTGAAGGCGATCAGCGCCACGTCGTCCGCGGAGGTCTCCACCGGGGTGAACGACTGCGGCCGCCCGGCCGCGAGCCGCAGCAGGTCGTCCGGTGCCTCCCCGCCGAAGACCGTCACCGCCAGTCCCGGCACCTCCGCCTTCGCCAGCTCGTCCACCGCGCGCACGTCGCACAGCGCGTGCGAGACCTCGGCGATCGCGCACATCGTCCGCAGCTCGTGCGCCCGCTGCTGCGCCAGCACCGTGACGGCGATCGCGCCCGCCTTCATCACCGCCAGCCAGCAGGCCGCCAGCCACAGCGTCGTCGGGCCGCGCAGCAGCACCCGGTTGCCGGGGACGACGCCGAGGTCGCGGACGAGGGTGTGGGCGATGCGGTCCACCTCGCTCCGCAGCCGCCCGTACGACCACACCTGCCCGTGCCCGTCGCGCAGCGCGGGACGGGCGGCGCCGTGGCGCTCGACGGTGCGGTCCAGCAGCTCGGCGCCGCAGTTGAGGCGGTCGGGGTAGCGCAACTCGGGCAGGTCGAAGAGGAGTCGGGGCCACTGCTCGGGCGGCGGCAGGTGGTCGCGGGCGAAGGTGTCGGCGTGGGCGGACGGTCTCAGCTGCATCGCGGTTGCGCCTCCCGGGGGTGCGCCTGCAGAACCGCTTCGAGCGTAGCGTCCTCGTGACGGCAGTCAACAGTGCGCGATAGCCTGCGTATCGGGGGGTGTTCCGGGTCCTCCCGCGGCGTCCGGCACGGCGCCTCGCCGCGTTGCCGAAAAGCCCCGGTGGCTCCGCCGCACGGACTTCCCGGCGCCTTGCGAGGCACCGCACCGGACGCCGCTCCTTCCTCCACGGGAGGACTCGGAACACCCCTACGCGACCCACCGAGCCGGGGAGGCCCACCGATGCCCGAGGCGTACGAGCTGAGCCCCGAGGAGCAGCGCTGGTGCGCGCGGCTGCGCACGCTGGCCGCCGAGCGGCTGCGCCCCCTGGCGGCGGCGGGCGCCGCGGGGGAAGTGAACCGCCCCCTCGTCGCCGAACTCGGCCGACTCGGCCTGCTGGAGCGGGTGTTCCCGCTCGACGGCCCGCCCGTGCGCGCCCTGGACCTGTGCCTCCTGCGCGAGTCCCTGGCCCGCGAGTGCACCGGGGCGGAGACGGCCCTCGCGCTCCAGGGCCTGGGCGCCGGCCCGATCGCCCTCGACGGCACGCAGGAGCAGCGGGCGCGCTGGCTGCCGGAGGTGCGCGCCGGGCGCGCGGTCGCGGCCTTCGCGCTGAGCGAGCCCGACGCCGGCTCCGACGCCGCGGCGCTCGCCCTGCGCGCCGACCCCGACGGCGCGGGCGGCTGGCGCCTGACGGGGGAGAAGACGTGGATCTCCAACGCCCCGGCCGCCGACCTCTCCACCGTCTTCGCCCGTACGACCCCGGGCGCCGGCTCCCGGAGCGTCACGGCGTTCCTCGTACCGGCCGACCGCCCCGGCCTGAGCGGCGAGCCGCTGCGGATGCTCTCCCCGCACCCGATCGGCACCCTGCGCTTCGACGGCGTCCCCGTCGGCCCCGGCGACGTCCTGGGCGAGGCGGACCACGGCTTCGCCGTCGCGATGCGCACCCTGACCCTCTTCCGCCCCAGCGTCGGCGCCTTCGCCGTCGGCATGGCCCAGGCCGCCCTGGACGCCTCCCTGGCGTGGGCGGACGAACGCGAGGCGTTCGGCGCCCGACTGCGCGACCTGCAGTCGGTGGCCCACCGCCTGGCGGAGATGGCCACGCGCGTGGAGGCAGCGCGCCTCCTGGTCTACGCGGCGGCCTGCGCGTACGACAAAACCGCCCCGGACCTGGTAAAACGCGCGGCGATGGCAAAACTGCTCGCCACGGAAACAGCGCAGTGGGTGGTAGACGCAGCAGTCCAACTCCACGGCGCCCGAGCCCTCCAACAGGGCCACCTCCTGGAACACCTCTACCGCGAGGTCCGCGCCCCCCGCATCTACGAGGGCGCAACAGAGATCCAGTACGAAATCATCGCCCGCGAGCTGTACCGGTGAGCGCAGGGCTAGCGCCCTTCGTCGGTGGAAACCGCGTCGGAGGAGTCCTGCGACCGGTCGTCGAACGGGGACAGGGCCCTCGCCTCCTCGACCACCTCCGGATCGACGTACGCCTGCCATCGAGGGCTCACCACGACCCGGTAGAGGTCTGCCAGCCCGAGCGGCGGCTTGACACCGGTCACGGGCCCCTTCTCAGGGTCGTCGCCGTTGACCGTCGAGGCGACCACCCGCGTCCCGTCCGGGCGCAGCAGGTCGACACTCCTGCTGATGAGCAGCCCCTCGTGCCACTCCACCACCAACAGCACCGATCCGTCCGGGAGGTTGGAGACCGTGCAGTTCTCCACCTTCTTGCGGTACGACTCCCGGGCGCAGTTGTAAAACTCCCGCAGTTCGGCGGGCTTACTCGCACTGAACATCAGGCTCTGCACATTGATCTGCACCGTGCGGCCGGTGAGTTCCCCGCCCACCTTCAGCTTCCCGAAGGTCTGCACCGGAATCCCCCCCTCCTTGGGCCAGCTGTCCTGGCCGGTGTACCCGGAGGTCTCCGGCCGCCCCGGCAGCAGGTCCCGCAGGATGTCGACCGTCGCACGCCCGGTGAGCGCCGCCATGCCCGGCGGTGCCGTCTGGCGCCTCGGCAGCTTCCACACCTCGGGGATCGTGACCGCCCCCTCGCGGACCGCCTCCCGCGGTGTGAACGGCTCCCCTCCGGCGAGGGTCGTGGTCGGCAGGTACGCGCCGAAGACCGTCACAGCCATCGAGGCGCACATCACGGCGCCCACCGCGGTGCCGCCCAGTGCCCACCGACGCCGGCGGATCCGTCCGCCCCGCCGCACCGCGCCCGCGACGAGCGCCCGGGTGTCCGGTCGTACATCCGCGACGGCCGCGTTCAACTCGTCCGCGACATCCCGTTCTTCCGCAGCTGCCACGTCCACCGCGTCGTTCGTGTCCATCGTTCAACTCCCCGTCGTCAGAGTGTCGCGTTCAGCGGCGAGCAACTCGCGCAGTCGTCGCAGCGCCCCGCTGGCCCGATTGCGCACCGTGCCGGGCCGCAGCCCCAGCTCCGCCGCCGTCTGCTCGACGCTGCGGTCCTCCCAGTACCGCAGGACGAGCACCGCCCGGTCCTTCGGCGGCAGCCGGCCCAGCGCTTGGAGCAGTGCCACCCGCAGCGCGGGATCGGACGTCGTCCCGGCGCCGTCCGGCAGTACGGAAACCGGCAGCTCGTCGCTCTGCCGCCGCCGCTTGGCGGAGATGTGCGTCCGTACCAGCACGGTGCGGACGTACGCGTCCCGGTTGTCGGCACCGCGCACCCGCAGCCAGGAGGCGTACACCTTCGCCAGCGCCGTCTGCACCAGGTCCTCCGCCTGATGCCAGTCCCCGCCCGTCAGCAGCAGCGCCGTGCGGAAGAGGTGCGGGCCGCGCAGGGTGGCGTACGCCTCGAACTCCTCGTGCCGTCCCGCCATCGAGAGCTCCCCCGTCCGTCACCGCGCCGACCCGCTGTGCGCCCCGGTCAGCCTGTCCACCCCTAGGACGCGCCGAGACTACGTTTGTGTCATCGCCCAGCCCCAGCCCCACCCCTGACCTCCCGCCGGACCCCCCGCCCGCCGTCGAAACGGAGCCCCCGCCCGTGACCGTCCACCGCATCAACCCCCTCTCCCTTGCCAAGCCCTCCGGCTTCAGTCACGCCGTGACCGCGACCGGTGGCACGCTCGTGTTCCTTGCCGGGCAGACGGCGCTGGACCAGCAGGGCCGGATCGCCGGGGACACCCTCCCGGTCCAGTTCGAGCAGGCCCTGCGCAACCTCCTCACCGCCCTGGCCGCGGCGGACGGCGACCCCTCCCACCTCACCCGTGTGACGATCTACGCCACCGATCCCGCGGACTACCGCGCCCACGCCGAGGAGCTGGGCCGCATCTGGCACCGCCGCGCCGGCGGCACCTACCCGGCGATGGCCCTGATCGGGGTCACCCGCCTGTGGGACGAGGAGGCCCTCGTGGAACTGGACGGCATCGCGGTGCTGCCGTAGCCGGAAGCGCCCCGGAATCCGGGCAGGGCCCGGCCCCCACACCCCCGCACCCATGGAGTAGTGTTTATCTCGACATCGAGATACTTGCCGAAGGGCGCCCCCGCACTCGCCCCGCACGGGACCGAGCGGCAGGATTGCGGTGAACCGCGCTTGAGGAAATCTGAAGGAGACTGTCGTGTCGGCGAACAGCTTCGACGCCCGCAGCACGCTGCAGGTGGGTGACGAGTCGTACGAGATCTTCCGGCTGGACAAGGTGGAGGGCGCAGCCCGCCTCCCGTACAGCCTGAAGGTGCTGCTGGAGAACCTGCTGCGGACGGAGGACGGCGCCAACATCACCGCCGACCACATCCGCGCCCTGGGCGGCTGGGACTCCCAGGCGCAGCCCAGCCAGGAGATCCAGTTCACGCCCGCCCGCGTGATCATGCAGGACTTCACGGGTGTGCCCTGCGTCGTCGACCTCGCCACCATGCGCGAGGCCGTCAAGGAGCTGGGCGGCGACCCGGCGAAGATCAACCCGCTGGCCCCCGCCGAGATGGTCATCGACCACTCGGTCATCGCCGACCGCTTCGGCACCCCGCAGTCCTTCCAGCAGAACGTGGAGCTGGAGTACGGCCGCAACAAGGAGCGCTACCAGTTCCTGCGCTGGGGCCAGACCGCCTTCGACGAGTTCAAGGTCGTCCCCCCGGGCACCGGCATCGTCCACCAGGTCAACATCGAGCACCTGGCCCGCGTCGTGATGGTCCGCGGCGGCAAGGCGTACCCCGACACCCTGGTCGGCACCGACTCGCACACCACCATGGTCAACGGCCTGGGCGTGCTGGGCTGGGGCGTCGGCGGCATCGAGGCCGAGGCGGCCATGCTCGGCCAGCCCGTCTCCATGCTGATCCCGCGCGTGGTGGGCTTCAAGCTCACCGGCGAGCTGCCCACCGGCACCACCGCCACCGACCTGGTGCTCACCATCACCGAGATGCTGCGCAAGCACGGCGTCGTCGGCAAGTTCGTCGAGTTCTACGGCGAGGGCGTCTCGCGGGTCCCGCTGGCCAACCGCGCCACCATCGGCAACATGTCGCCGGAGTTCGGCTCCACCGCCGCGATGTTCCCCATCGACGACGAGACGATCAACTACCTGCGCCTGACCGGCCGTTCGCCCCAGCAGCTCGCGCTGGTCGAGGCGTACGCCAAGGAGCAGGGCCTGTGGCTGGACCCGGCCGCCGAGCCGGACTTCTCCGAGAAGCTGGAGCTGGACCTCTCCACGGTCGTCCCCTCCATCGCCGGCCCCAAGCGCCCGCAGGACCGCATCGTGCTGGCAGGCGCCGCCGAGCAGTTCAAGCTGGACGTGCGCAACTACGTCCCGGACGCCGACGAGGCCGGCGAGGAGTCCTTCCCCGCCTCCGACTCCCCGGCGCCCGCCGACCCGACGCCGACCCGCGTCACCACGGTCACGGCCCCCGACGGCTCGACGTACGAGATCGACCACGGCGCCGTCACGGTCGCCGCGATCACCTCGTGCACCAACACCTCCAACCCGTACGTCATGGTCGCCGCCGCGCTGGTGGCCAAGAAGGCGGTGGAGAAGGGCCTGACCAGCAAGCCCTGGGTCAAGACCACCCTGGCGCCCGGCTCCAAGGTCGTCATGGACTACTACGACCGCGCGGGCCTGACGCCCTACCTCGACAAGATGGGCTTCAACCTCGTCGGCTACGGCTGCACCACCTGCATCGGCAACTCCGGCCCGCTGCCGGAGGAGGTCTCCAAGGCCGTCAACGAGCACGACCTCGCCGTGGTCTCCGTCCTCTCCGGCAACCGCAACTTCGAGGGCCGGATCAACCCGGACGTCAAGATGAACTACCTGGCGTCCCCGCCGCTGGTCGTCGCATACGCCATCGCCGGCACGATGAAGACGGACATCACCAAGGACGCTCTGGGCATCGACAAGGACGGCAACCCCGTCTACCTGAAGGACCTCTGGCCCTCCGAGAAGGAGGTCGAGCAGGTCGTCGCCTCCGCCATCGGCGAGGAGATGTTCGCCAGCTCCTACGCGGACGTCTTCGCCGGCGACGCCCAGTGGCAGGCCCTGCAGGTCCCCACCGGCAACACCTTCGAGTGGGACCCGCAGTCCACCTACGTGCGCAAGCCCCCGTACTTCGAGGGCATGACGATGGACCTGACCCCGGTCAGCGACATCACGGGCGCCCGCGTGCTGGCCAAGCTGGGCGACTCGGTCACCACCGACCACATCTCCCCGGCCGGCGCGATCAAGGCCGACACCCCGGCGGGGAAGTACCTCACGGAGCACGGCGTGGAGCGCCGCGACTTCAACAGCTACGGCTCGCGCCGCGGCAACCACGAGGTCATGATCCGCGGCACCTTCGCCAACATCCGGCTGCGCAACCAGATCGCGGCCGGCACCGAGGGCGGCTTCACGCGCGACTTCACGCGCGACGGCGCCCCGGTCTCCTTCATCTACGACGCCTCGCGCAACTACATCGACCAGGGCATCCCGCTGGTCGTCCTGGCGGGCAAGGAGTACGGCTCCGGCTCCTCGCGCGACTGGGCCGCGAAGGGCACCGCGCTGCTGGGCGTCAAGGCCGTCATCGCCGAGTCCTACGAGCGCATCCACCGCTCGAACCTGATCGGCATGGGCGTGCTGCCGCTGCAGTACCCCGAGGGCGCCACCGCCGAGGCCCTGGGCCTCACCGGCGAGGAGGCCTTCTCCTTCACCGGCGTCGAGAAGCTGAACGAGGGCGTCATCCCGCGCACGGTGAAGGTCACCACCGACACCGGCGTGGAGTTCGACGCGGTCGTGCGCATCGACACCCCCGGCGAGGCGGACTACTACCGCAACGGCGGCATCATGCAGTACGTGCTGCGCTCGCTGATCCGCAAGTAGCCACCACGGCGCCGGCCGCTCCCGTACGAGTCCCGTAGGGGTCCCGTACGAGCCGGACCCGCCGCGTCTGACGGCCTTCGGGGCCGCCCCCATCCCAGGGGGCGGCCCCGACGTGCTTCCCCGGCGCACGCCGGGGACCCCGGGGCCTCACCCGCCCCCGCACCCCCGTGCATTCCCCGCCCGCGTACGGGGGAGACTGCCTCTGCGATACGCCGCGAAGGTCGTAGAAAGATCCGTTGTGTCCACCCGCGTGCCACAACGCCGCTGATGGCCGGTGGCCACGCCCGGACATCCCGATGAATTTCCGCCAGGTCTCAACTCGGGAAAGACTGCTGCCCAAACCTGTATTCGATCTTGCCCCCCTGGCGGCAAGTGGACTATACCTATCGCGTCTGAGGGCGCACGGAGCGCTGGACGACCCGGGGGTGGAAAGCGGGCCGAGCGGCCGGCGTCGTCCCCCGGTGTGCCACCCGGCAAGATCCAGTACCGAGCTGATCGCGGTGAGGCGTGTGGAGAGTGAGGACGTGAGCATGGGATCCACCCCCGGCACAGACCATCGCGATCTGATCATGAGCACGACCAGCGCTTCGGCCGTGACCCCGGCACCCGCTTTTCTGAATTCGTGTGCACCGATCGGCCGCTGAGCGGCTCCGAAACGACGGCGAAACGCCCTGGGTGCGCATCTCCGCCACCATCTCACACGGAGATCCACCCGAAGCCGCGCTCACGGAGAAGCGCGGCAAGCACCTCGCCCGACCTGGCCTGACAGCCGAACACGCAGCGAAACCCATGAAGATCCAATCGATCAGTGAGGATGCAGAGATGACCACTCGTAACGGCTCTCTTAACAGGCGGACGTTCCTGCGCGGGGCGATCGCAACGGCAGCCATGGCATCCATGGCGGCTGCGTGTGGTTCTCCCTCCGACGACAGCGGCAGCAAGGGCGGCCCGAAGGGCGAGACCTCGGCCAAGAACCCCTTCGGTGTCGCCAAGAACTCCAAGGTCGAGGCGTGCATCTTCGACGGCGGCTACGGCGTCGACTACGTCGACTACGCCAACCAGGTCATCGGCAGCCAGATCGCCGGCGTCAAGGTCGCGGTCAAGCCGGTCGTCGACATCGCCCCGGAGCTCCAGCCCCGCTTCGTCGGCGGCAACCCGCCGGACCTCATCGACAACTCCGGTGAGGACCAGATCGGCTTCCTCAGCATCCTGGACCAGCTGGAGCCGCTCGACGACGTCCTGGAGGCCAACAACTACGAGGGCAAGAAGATCGCTGACACGATCTACGCCGGCGTCAAGGAGCCCGGGACGTTCAACGGCAAGTTCGTCGCGCTCAACTACGTGATGACGGTCTACGGCGTCTGGTACTCCAAGACGCTGTTCGAGGCCAACGGCTGGACCCCGCCGAAGACGTGGGACGAGGCGCTGGAGCTCGGCCGCAAGGCGAAGGCCAAGGGCAAGTTCCTCTTCGTCCACGGCAAGGAGGCGGCGACCTACTACCAGACGCTGCTGATCGAGTCGGCGATCAAGGAGGGCGGCGACGAGGTCCGCCTCGCCCTCGAGAAGCTGGAGAAGGACGCCTGGTCGCACCCGGCCATCCAGGGTGTCCTCAAGGTCATGGAGACCATGGTCAAGGAGGGCATGTTCGTGCCCGGCGGCTCCGGCACCCAGTTCCAGAAGGCGCAGGCGTCCTGGAGCAACGACCAGAAGGCGCTCCTCTACCCGACCGGTGGCTGGATCGAGAACGAGATGAAGGACGCCACCAAGGCGGACTTCCAGATGACCGGTGTCCCGTCCATGACGCTCACCGCCGACTCGAAGCTGCCCTACGAGGCGGTGCACGCGGCCGCGGGCGAGCCGTTCATCGTCCCCACCAAGGCCAAGAACGCGGCTGGCGGCAAGGAGGTCCTGCGGGCCATGCTGTCGGAGAAGGCGGCTGCCAACTTCTCCAAGACGAAGCTGGCCCCGACGATCGTCAAGGGCACCGTCCCCGCCGACGGCTACGGCTCCTCGGCCCTGGTCGCCCAGTCGAAGATGCTCGAGGCCGCGGGCGAGAACATCTTCACCTGGAACTTCGTCGGCGCCTACGGCATGAACACCGACCAGCTGGTGCCGTGGAACTCCTTCCTCGCCGGTGACCTGGACGCCAAGGGCCTGACCGCGGCGCTGCAGAAGATCTCCGACAAGGTCGCCGACGACGACTCCATCGAGAAGCTGAAGGTCAGCTAGCCCCACCATGAGTGAGACCATCACGACCCCTGAAGCCGCGAGCCGCCGGCCTGTGCCGGCCGCTCGCGGCGGGCGGCCCCGGCGCCGCAAGCTGACCTTCGACCGGGTGACGTTCTTCCTGGCGTTCCTCGGCATCCCGCTGGCCGTCTTCGTGACCTTCGTCCTGATCCCGTTCGTCCAGGCGGTCTACTGGGGGATGACGGACTGGCGGGGCTTCAGCCCGGACTACAACTTCGTCGGTCTGGACAACTTCACCAAGATGTTCGAGGACGACATCTTCCTGAAGGCGTTGCGCAACGTCACGCTGCTGGCGGCGTTCGTGCCGCTGGTGACGTTGACGCTCGCCCTCGGGGTCGCGGTGGCCATCACCCTGGGCGGGCCCAGCAAGGGACCGGTCCGAGGGATCCGGGGAGCATCGTTCTACCGGATCGTCTCGTTCTTCCCCTACGTCGTGCCGGCGATCATCGTCGGCCTGATCTGGGCGCAGATGTTCGACCCGAACGCCGGCCTGGTGAACGGCTTCCTCACCAGGCTGGGGTTCGACTTCGAGTCGTTCTCCTGGCTGGGCGAAGAGGCGACCGCGATGCCGTCGCTGATGTTCGTCTTCGTCTGGGGCCTCGTCGGGTTCTACGCGGTGCTCTTCATCGCCGCGATCAAGGGAGTCCCCGCCGAGCTGTACGAGGCGGCCAAGATCGACGGGGCCGGCCGGTTCCGTACCACGATCTCGATCACCCTGCCGGCGATCCGCGACAGCGTGCAGACGGCGTACATCTACCTGGGTATCGCCGCGCTGGACGCCTTCGTCTTCGTCCAGGCACTGCTGCCGAACGGCGGCCCGAACAACTCGACCCTGACGATCAGCCAGCGGCTGTTCAACGTCGCCTTCCGGCAGGGCCAGTTCGGATACGCCACCGCCATGGGTGTCGTACTCGCCGTCGTCACCCTGGTGTTCGCGGCGCTGGTGTTCGGCGTCAACCGCCTGACCGGCGGTGGCGAGGGCAAAGAGAAAGAGAACGCGCGTGGGTTGAAGGCTCGGCGTGCCGGAGCCAAGGGAGGTGCGAAGTGAGCAGCACCACAGCCACCGACCGGAAGCTGACGAGGGTCACCGCGAACAGCGACCGCAGGTTCGCGACGATCTCGCACGTCCTGCTGATCATGTGGTCGGTCATCGTGATCGTGCCCATGCTGTGGGTACTGATGTCGTCGTTCAAGTCGACCGGCGAGATCCTGTCGTCGCCGTTCTCGCTGCCGGGGCGCTGGCGGGTGGAGAACTACGCGAACGCGTGGACCGACGCGAACATCGGGAAGTACTTCCTGAACTCGGTGATCGTCGTTGTCTCCGCGCTGTTCCTGGTCATGCTGCTGGGCGCGATGTGCGCCTACATCCTGGCCAGGTTCGAGTTCCCCGGGCGCCGGCTGATCTACTACACGATGCTGGCGGGACTGACCTTCCCCTGCTTCCTGGCGATCGTGCCGCTGTTCTTCCAGCTGCAGAACCTGGGACTGCTGAACACCCGTCCGGGGCTGATCCTCACCTACGTCGCCTTCGCGCTGCCGTTCACGATGTTCTTCCTCTACTCGTTCTTCCGGTCACTGCCGCATGACGTGTACGAGGCGGCGCTGATCGACGGCGCCGGTGACTGGCGGGCGTTCTTCCAGGTGATGCTGCCGATGGCGAGCCCGGGTCTGGCCGCGGTGGCGATCTTCAACTTCCTGGGACTGTGGAACCAGTTCCTGCTGCCGGTGGCGCTCAACACCGACCAGGACAAGTGGGTGCTGACCCAGGGGATGGCCGCCTACGCCTCCTCGCAGGTCTACGACATCGACTACGGCGCGCTGTTCGCGGCGATCGTGGTGACGGTGGTGCCCGTACTGGCCGTGTACGTCGTCTTCCAGCGCCGGATCGCCGGCTCGGTGTCGCAGGGCACCTTCCGCTGACACCTGCCGCCGGGACCTGCCGACGGGGCCGCCCGCCCGGGTTAACGATTGTTAACCCGGGCGGGCGGCCCCGTTTTCCCGTGTGCCCCGGGCGCCGTCGCGGAGCGCCGTTCGTGCGGGCCGGGCGCGCGCGGTGATCAGATCACAGTCTCATCAACCCCTTGACGCCGGTAACCCTGTCCACCGAGCCTAGACTTCACAAGTTGTAGACAAGTCCGGGCACAGCGCCGTGCGCCGGGTGGTCGGCGGCCGGCGTGCTGCCGCCTTCGAGGTGGGAGTGGATGGCCGTGGCGACTCCGGGTTCGCAGTCCTCGCTGCACCGGGCCAATCTGGAGCGGGTGGTACGGGCCGTACGGCTGGCCGGTTCGCTCACCCAGGCCGAGATCGCCCGCGGCACCGGGCTCTCCGCGGCCACCGTCTCCAACATCGTCCGCGAGCTGCAGGACAGCGGCACCGTGGACGTCAACCCGACCTCCTCCGGCGGCCGGCGCGCCCGCGCCGTCTCGCTCAGCGGCGACGCCGGCCTCGTGATCGGCGTGGACTTCGGCCACACCCACCTGCGCGTCGCCGTCGGCGACCTCGCCCACCGGATCCTGGCCGAGGAGTCCGAGCCGATCGACGTGGACGCCTCCGCCGCGCAGGGCCTGGACCGCGCGCAGCGCCTGGTCAGGCGGCTGGTCGCCGCCACCGACGCCCCGGCGGAGAAGATCGTCGGCGTCGGCCTGGGCGTCCCCGGCCCGATCGACGTGGCCACCGGCGTGCTGGGCTCCACCTCGATCCTGCCGGGCTGGGCCGGGACCAACCCGCGCGAGGAGCTGGCGGCCCGGCTGGGCATGCCGGTCTACGTGGACAACGACGCCAACCTCGGCGCGCTGGGGGAGATGGTCTGGGGGGCGGGGCGCGGGGTGCGCGACCTCGCGTACATCAAGGTGGCCAGCGGCGTCGGCGCCGGACTGGTGATCAACGGCCAGGTCTACCGCGGCCCCGGCGGCACGGCGGGGGAGATCGGCCACATCACCCTGGACGAGTCCGGGCCCGTCTGCCGCTGCGGCAACCGCGGCTGCCTGGAGACCTTCACCGCCGGCCGCTACGTACTGCCGCTGCTGGAGGCCAGCCACGGCCCCGACCTGACGGTGGAGCGCATGGTGGCCCTGGCCCGCGAGGGCGACCCGGGCTGCCGCCGGGTGGTGGGGGATGTCGGACGTCACATCGGCAGCGGGGTGGCCTCGCTGTGCAACCTCCTCAACCCCAGCCGCGTCGTCCTGGGCGGCGACCTGGCGGAGGCCGGGGAGCTGGTGCTGGGCCCCATCCGCGACTCCGTCGCCCGCTACGCGATCCCCAGCGCCGCACGGCAGTTGGGCATCGAGGTCGGCGCGCTGGGCAACCGGGCGGAGGTCCTCGGGGCGCTGGCGCTCGTACTCAACGAGATGGGCGACAAGTCCGTCCTGGATGGATTCATCCCCGCGCAACCGTCCGCGTTCGGCTAAAGAACGCAAACCATCGTTGCCATCTCGTTAAAGATTTACTTCTTGACGTCAACGGGGTGTCGGAGTTGACTTCTCCTCACCTCGGCCGCAACGACGCGGCCCCGTCAGGGAGGGTTCCCCACGTGAACACGCATCTGCGTCGCGCGGCCGTCGGTCTGGCCGCCGTTTCGATGACCGTCGGCCTCGCCGCGTGCGGCAGCGCCAAGGAGTCCGGCGACAAGGCGGACAAGGGCGGCGAGAAGAAGGGCGACTCGCTGACCATCGGCCTGCTCCTGCCGGAGAACCAGACGGCGCGGTACGAGAAGTCCGACCGCCCGCTGATCGAGGCGAAGGTCAAGGAGCTGACCGGCGGCAAGGGCAAGGTCAACTACGTCAACGCCAAGCAGGACGCCTCGCTGCAGACGCAGCAGATGGACACGATGATCACGCAGAAGGTCGACGCGATCATCCTGGACGCCGTCGACTCCAAGGCCATAGCCGGCTCGGTGACCAAGGCCAAGGAGGCCGGCATCCCGGTCGTCGCCTTCGACCGCCTCGCCGAGGGTCCGATCTCCGCCTACACCTCCTTCGACAACGAGCAGGTCGGCCACGTCCAGGGCAAGGCCCTGCTGGAGGCCCTGGGCGACAAGGCCAAGGACGGCCAGATCGTCATGATGAACGGCGCGGTCACCGACCCGAACGCCGCCTTCTTCAAGAAGGGCGCGCACGCCGAGCTCGACGGCAAGGTGAACATCGGCAAGGAGTTCGACACCAAGGAGTGGAAGCCGGAGAACGCCAACTCCAACATGGAGTCGGCGATCACCTCCCTGGGCAAGGACAAGATCATCGGCGTCTACTCCGCCAACGACGGCATGGCCGGCGGCATCATCCAGGCCCTGAAGGGCGCCGGCTTCGACACGCTGCCCCCCGTCACCGGCCAGGACGCCGAGCTGGCCGGCGTGCAGCGCATCGTCGCGGGCGAGCAGTTCATGAGCGTCTACAAGCCCTACGCCCAGGAGGCCGTCGTGGCCGCCGAGATGGCCGTGGCGCTCGCCAAGGGCGACAAGCTCGACGCCATCGCCCCGGAGAAGGTCGACAGCCCCACCACCCAGGGCGTCCCGAGCAAGATCATCCCGGTTGTCTCGCTGACCAAGGACAACATCACCGACACGGTCATCAAGGACAACGTCTACACGGTCGCGGACATCTGCACCGCCGACTACAAGGCCGCCTGCGACAAGCTCGGCCTGAAGTAGCACCTCCCGGCCGCCGGAGCTCCCCCTCCGGCAGCCGCCGCGGCCGTACGGGGCACCGCCCCCGCCCGGCCCCCGGAGCCCGCCCGGCCCCCGCCCCCGACTTCATCCCCCGCTGCCGCGGGGCGGGGGCCGGACGGAATACCGCCCGGAGTCTTGATCGGTCCCCCGCCGGGGAGTTCACTCCATCCAAGGCTCCCGTTTTTCTCAACCCCCGTGCTGCGCAACCCCGTTGGCGCGGGCATCCCGCCGGTCAGGCGGCGAAGGAGATGGTTCACTTGTCCGCTACGCCCGTGCTGGCGTTGCGCGGGGTCTCCAAGCGGTTCGGTGCGGTGCAGGCACTCACCGACGTAGAGCTTGAGGTCCACGCCGGCGAAGTGGTCGCCCTGGTCGGCGACAACGGCGCAGGAAAGTCCACGCTGGTCAAGACGATCGCCGGCGTCCACCCCATCGACGACGGCGAGATCGAGTGGGGCGGCGAGTCCGTCCGTATCGACAAGCCGCACGACGCCCAGGACCTGGGCATCGCGACCGTCTACCAGGACCTGGCGCTCTGCGACAACCTCGACGTCGTCGGCAACCTCTTCCTGGGCCGCGAACTGCGCAGCCGGGGCGTGCTGGACGAGGTCGAGATGGAGCGCCGCTCGCGCGAGCTGCTCACCACGCTCTCCATCCGCATCCCGAGCGTGCGCATCCCCATCGCCTCGCTCTCCGGCGGCCAGCGCCAGACCGTGGCCATCGCCCGCTCGCTGCTCGGCGAGCCCAAGCTCGTCATCCTCGACGAGCCCACCGCCGCCCTGGGCGTGGAGCAGACCGCGCAGGTCCTGGACCTGGTCGAGCGGCTGCGGGAGCGCGGCCTCGCCGTGATCCTCATCAGCCACAACATGGCGGACGTCAAGGCCGTCGCGGACAAGGTCGCCGTGCTGCGCCTGGGCCGCAACAACGGCGTCTTCGAGGTGCGGACCACCTCGCAGGAGGAGATCATCTCCGCCATCACCGGCGCCACGGAGAACGCCGTGACGCGCCGCAAGGCCCGTTCCCACGGGGAGGTCGCGAAGTGAGCACCGACAAGACCTCCCAGCAGGGCACGCCCGTCGTGGTCCCCGCACAGGCCGCGCCGGTCGACGCCGCCCCCGCCGCCGCGGGCGCCAGCGCCGCGGTGGACCCCCGACTGCTCGTCCGCGAGCAGGGCTTCGCCGGCTACCTCGGCGAGTTCAGGCGCCGGATGCGCTCCGGCGAACTGGGCTCCGTGCCGGTCGTCGTCGGCCTGGTCGTCATCCTGGCGATCTTCCAGAGCATGAACTCCCTCATGCTCTCCGCGGAGAACCTCTCCAACATCTCCGTCGACATCGCGGGCATGGGCCTGATCGCCGTCGGCATCGTCTTCGTCCTGCTCCTCGGCGAGATCGACCTCTCGGTCGGCTCGGTGAGCGGCCTGGCGGGCGCCACCTTCGCGGTGCTCAACGTCAGCCACGGCGTACCGGAGTGGCTCGCGCTGGTCCTGGCGATCCTCGCCGGCACCCTGGTCGGCGTCGTCCACGGCTACTTCTTCGCCCGCGTGGGCGTGCCGGCGTTCGTCGTCACCATGGCCGGACTGCTGGCCTGGAACGGCCTGATGCTGCAGATCCTCGGCTCCAACGGCACCATCAACATCCCCGACACCGGGCTGCTGAAGAAGCTCACGGGCTACTACTTCACGGACGTCGCCGCCGCCTACGGGCTGGCCGTGGTCGCCGTGGGGCTGTACTTCCTCTCGGCCTTCCTCGACAGCCGCCGCCGCGCCGCGGTCGGCGTGCCCTCGCGGCCCGTCAACGAGATCGCGGTGCGCACCGCCGCGCTGGCGGTCCTCGCCTTCGGCTCGGCGTACGTCCTCAACCAGTACAAGGGCCTGCCGCTGGCGCTGGTGATCTTCTTCGTCGTCGTCGTGGTCACGGACCTGGTGCTGCGCCGCACCTCCTTCGGCCGCAAGGTCTTCGCCCTCGGCGGCAGCGTCGAGGCATCCCGCCGCGCCGGCATCAACGTCACCGCGGTCCGCATCTCCGTCTTCGCCATCTCCGGCACGCTGGCGGCGATGGGCGGCCTGCTGATCGCCTCGAAGATCTCCGCGGCCAACCAGGGCGCGGGCTCGGGCGACCTCCTGATGAGCGCGATCGCCGCGGCGGTCATCGGAGGTACGAGCCTCTTCGGCGGCCGGGGCCGCACCTGGTCGGCGCTGCTGGGCGTCCTGGTGATCGTCTCGATCCAGAAGGGCCTCCAGCTGGAGAGCATCGCCGAACCGGTCAAGTACATGATCACCGGCGGTGTCCTCCTCGCCGCGGTGGTCATCGACTCGATCTCCCGCAAAACCCAGAAGACAGCAGGCCGCGCGTAACGCACCCCGCCGAGAACCCCGCCCGCCCCGGGCGGGGTTCTCGCACGCCCGGGGGGCACACCCCCCGGCCCGTCCGGCCCGCGGGCGGAGCGCGCTGCCGGATGCGGTGAGGACTCCCGGCGAAGCCGGAACCGCGCCGGCCGGCGCGACGGGACCTCGACGTACCGCGACGCAACCCGAAAACCACACCGGCGAAGCCGCGACCCGGCCGGAAGATTAGACTCAACGCGGACCACGCCCACACCCGCGCTCCGCGCTCCGCGCGACGTACACCTAGGAGGAACGGGTGCCCCTGCTGACCCGCATCACCGGCCCCCGCGACCTGGACGGCCTCACCCCCGCACAGCTGGAGGACCTGGCCGCGGAGATCCGCACCTTCCTCGTGGAGTCCGTCGCCCGCACCGGCGGCCACCTCGGCCCCAACCTCGGCGTGGTCGAACTGACCATCGCCCTGCACCGGGTCTTCGACTCGCCCCGCGACCGGGTGCTCTTCGACACGGGCCACCAGTCCTACGTCCACAAGCTGCTCACCGGCCGCCAGGACTTCTCCCGCCTGCGCACCAAGGGCGGCCTCTCCGGCTACCCCTCCCGCGCGGAGTCCGAGCACGACGTCATCGAGAACAGCCACGCCTCGACCGTGCTGGGCTGGGCCGACGGCCTCGCCAAGGCCAACCAGGTCCGCGCCACCGGCGACCACGTGGTCGCCGTCATCGGCGACGGCGCCCTCACCGGCGGCATGGCCTGGGAGGCGCTCAACAACATCGCCGCCGCCAAGGACCGCCCCCTGGTCATCGTCGTCAACGACAACGAGCGCTCCTACGCCCCCACCATCGGCGGCCTGGCCGACCACCTCGCCACCCTGCGCACCACCGAGGGCTACGAGCGCTTCCTGGCCCGTACGAAGGACCTCCTCGACCGCACCCCGGTCGTCGGCAAGCCCATCTACGAGACCCTGCACGGCGCCAAGAAGGGCCTGAAGGACTTCATCGCCCCCCAGGGCATGTTCGAGGACCTGGGCCTGAAGTACGTCGGCCCCATCGACGGCCACGACATCGCCGCCGTGGAGTCCGCCCTGCAGCGCGCCAAGCGCTTCGGCGGCCCGGTGATCGTGCACTGCCTCACCGAGAAGGGCCGCGGCTACCGCCCCGCCCGCGAGGACGAGGCCGACCAGTTCCACGCGGTCGGCGTCATCCACCCCGACACCGGCCTGCCCGTCGCCACCTCCGGCGCCGACTGGACCTCCGTCTTCGCCGAGGAGATGGTCGCCCTGGGCCGCGAGCGCGAGGACCTCGTCGCCATCACGGCCGCGATGATGCGCCCCACCGGCCTGCACCCCTTCAGCGAGGCGTTCCCCGAGCGCACCTACGACGTGGGCATCGCCGAGCAGCACGCCGCGGTCTCGGCCGCGGGCCTGGCCACCGGCGGCCTGCACCCGGTCGTCGCCGTCTACGCCACCTTCCTCAACCGCGCCTTCGACCAGGTCCTGATGGACGTCGCCCTGCACAGGTGCGGCGTGACGTTCGTCCTGGACCGGGCCGGCATCACCGGCACCGACGGCGCCTCCCACAACGGCATGTGGGACATGTCGATCCTCCAGGTCGTCCCCGGCCTGCGGATCGCCGCCCCGCGCGACGCCGACCAGCTGCGCGCCCAGCTGCGCGAGGCCGTCGAGGTCGACGACGCCCCCACCGTGGTGCGCTACTCCAAGGGCGCCGTCGGCCCCGCCGTCCCGGCCCTGCGCCGGATCGGCGGCATGGACGTGCTGCGCGAGGCGGGCACGGGGGAGGACGGGCAGCCCGACGTGCTGCTGGTCTCCGTCGGCGCGCTGGCACCGATGTGCCTGGAGGCCGCCGAGATGCTGCAGCAGCAGGGCATCACGACGACGGTCGTCGACCCCCGCTGGGTCAAGCCCGTCGACGAGCAGCTGCCGCCCCTCGCCGCGCGCCACCGCGTGGTGGTCACCGTCGAGGACAACAGCCGCAGCGGCGGCGTCGGCTCGGCCGTCTCCCAGGCCCTGCGCGACGCGGGCGTGGACCTGCCGCTGCGCGACTTCGGCATCCCCGAGCGCTTCCTCGACCACGCCTCCCGCAAGGAGGTGCTGGCCGAGATCGGCCTCACCGCCCCGGACATCGCCCGCCAGATCACGGGCCTGGTGGCGCGGATCGACCGCCACGCCGGCGAGGACGCCAGCGAGGCAGCGCGCGAGCCCGCCCGCGACTGAGGCGGCCGACTGACCCACCCGGAGGCCGGGTCGCTCACTCGTACGAGGTGAGCGGCCCGGCCCCCGGCTTTCCCGCACCCGGAAACGGGCACCCATGGCCACCACCCCGCCGTGAAGGAGTGCCCGATGCGCAGCAGCGCCTTCCGTACGAAGTCCGTCGAGGAGTCCATCAGGGACACCGAGGAGCCGGAGCACGGACTGAGGAAGTCCCTCACCGCCGTCGACCTGACCGTCTTCGGCGTCGGCGTCATCATCGGCACCGGCATCTTCGTCCTCACCGGAAAGATCGCCCGCGACACCGCCGGCCCGGCGACCGCGCTGTCGTTCGTCGTCGCGGGCGTCGTCTGCGGCCTCGCCGCCCTGTGCTACGCCGAGTTCGCCTCGACCGTGCCGGTGGCCGGCTCGGCGTACACCTTCTCCTACGCCTCCCTGGGCGAACTGCCCGCCTGGATCATCGGCTGGGACCTCATCCTGGAGCTGGCGCTGGGCTGCGCGGTGGTCGCGGTCGGCTGGTCGGGCTACCTGCGCTCGCTGATGGACTCCGCCGGCATCCCCCTGCCCGACGCCCTGTCCGGTACGCACGACGGGCACTTCGGCTTCGACCTGCTGGCCTGCCTGCTGGTCCTGGCGCTCACCGCCCTGCTGGTCGCCGGGACCAAGCTCTCCTCCCGCGTCACCTCGGTCGTCGTGGCGATCAAGGTCGCCGTGGTGCTGCTGGTGATCATCGCCGGCGCCTTCTTCGTCAAGGCCGCCAACTACACCCCCTTCGTCCCGCCCGCCAAGAGCACCCCCGGCGACACCGGCATCCACGCCCCCCTCATCCAGCTCATGTCCGGCTACACCCCCACCACCTTCGGCGTGCTGGGCATCTTCACCGCCGCGGCGGTGGTCTTCTTCGCCTTCATCGGCTTCGACGTCGTGGCGACGGCCGCCGAGGAGACCATCCACCCGCAGAAGGACATCCCCCGCGGCATCCTCGGCTCCCTCGCCATCTGCACCCTGCTGTACGTACTGGTCTCGCTGGTCGTCGTCGGCATGCAGCACTACACCGAGCTGTCCACCGCCGCCCCCCTCGCCGACGCCTTCAAGGCCGTCGGCGCCCCCTTCTTCGCCGGCACCATCAGCTTCGGCGCGGCCATCGGCCTGACCACGGTCTGCATGATCCTGCTGCTCGGCCAGAGCCGGGTCTTCTTCGCCATGAGCCGCGACGGCCTGCTGCCGCGCTTCTTCGCCCACGTCCACCCGAGGTTCGGCACGCCCTACCGCTCGACGATCCTGCTCGGCACGGTGGTGGCCGTCGTCGCCGGCTTCACCTCGATCGACGAGCTGGCGGAGCTGGTGAACATCGGCACGCTCTTCGCCTTCATCGTGGTCGCCCTCGGGGTGGTCGTCCTGCGCCGCACCCGCCCCGACCTGCCCCGCTCCTTCCGCACCCCGCTGGTCCCGCTGGTCCCCGCCCTGTCGGTGCTGGCCTCGCTCTGGCTGATGCTGAACCTCCCGGCCGAGACCTGGATCCGCTTCGGCGTCTGGATGGCCGTGGGGGTGGCGGTCTACTACGCGTACGGCCGCAGCCACAGCCGCCTGAACAGCGCCTCAGCGCCCCGCTGACCGCACGCAGCAGGAGGGGCCGCCCGGTGTCGCACCGGGCGGCCCCTCCTGCTGTGTACCCCTCAGGACTTGCGCCGCACCGCGCTCGGCCCCACGCTCGTCGCGCCCAGCGCCTCGATCCGGTCGCGCAGCCCGCGGTCGGCCGTGACGACCACCCGGTCGCGCTCGGGATCGGCCTTCGCCACCACGGAGACGATGTGGTCGTCCCCGCTGCCCGGCGCGGACTCCACCCGCACCCCCTCCACCGAGTCCACCCCGCGCGCCTGGCCCTCCACGACCAGCACCACCTCCGCCGGACCCGGATGCCCCGGGACGCCCTTCTCGACCACCGGATCGAGTGAGTCCCGCAACCGGGTCGCGGCGCCCTTGCGGTCCTTCCACCAGCCGTCGGGCACGGAGCCCACGACATTGGCTGCGTCAACGACGACGAGCGGCTTCTCATCGGCCATGGTGCCCAGCTCCTCAGTCTCCCGACCGGGTCGCTGACCTGCGCGTATGTGAATCGGCTGCCAGTCGGCCCGCTCTACGGCCCCCGGCCACCGGGCTTTCCACGATACGGGCCCCGCGCCCGCCCCGCAGTGCCCACGGGACCCCGGCGCGACCCCGGGGAGGGGCGTCCGGAGCCGTACGAGCCAGTCGATAACGCATCCGAATTGCCCGAATTAGTAGAAATCAATCCGCGATCTTGCCTAAAGCCGCGCCCGCCCCGTGCCGAAGAACTGATTGACCCTTCCGACCCGAAGGCTCCCCTCCCCAGTGGATCCCCCCGTGCAAAAGTCCCCGCATCATCAGGAGGCCTGGTGTCCGTACTGCTCGAGCAACCCGCAAGCCTGGTCGCCTACCGTCCCAACAAGCCGACCGCCATGGTCGTCGTGGCCGACCCGCGGGTGCGCTCCAGCGTGACCCGCCACCTCTGGGCCCTCGGCGTCCGCGACGTGATCGAGGCGTCCTCCATCGCCGAGGCCCGCCCCCGGATCGCCAACCCGCGTGACATCTGCGTCGCCGACGTCCACCTCCCGGACGGCTCGGGGCTGACCCTGCTGAGCGAGACCCGCGCCGCGGGCTGGCCCAACGGCCTGGCCCTCTCCGCCGCCGACGACATCGGCGCGGTACGCAACGCGCTGGCCGGCGGGGTCAAGGGCTACGTCGTCACCGGCACCCGTACCAACGTCGGCCTGGGCACCCGCCCCGGCGCCGCGCACATCGGCGCCGCCGCCGGCCGGCTGCACCGCCGCCCCGGAGCCCCGGGCGGGGCCCCCGGCCGCGGCGAGGGGGCGCCGGGCCACCCCGGTGGCTACCGGGAGCTGTCCGGCCGCGAGGTCGAGGTGCTGCGGCTGGTGGCGGAGGGCCAGTCCAACAAGGCGATCGGGGTCTCGATGGGGCTCTCCGCGCTGACCGTGAAGTCGCACCTCGCGCGCATCGCCCGCAAGCTCGGCACCGGTGACCGGGCCGGCATGGTCGCGGTGGCGCTGCGGACCGGCATCATCCACTGAATCTGTACATTCCCACCGGGCCCGTCGACGGAACGTTCCGTCGACGGGCCCGTACTGTCGGCGGGCTGTCGGCGCGCCCGGATACCCTTGACAGGTGACCGACGCTCAAGACACCGCAGCAAACGACACCGCGCGGGAAGTAACCGGTACGGACGGCGCAGTCCCTGACGGGGCTGCCGGCGCCGGCAGCCCCGCCGACGCGGGAGGCGCCGCGGAGCAGGAGCCGGTCCCGCTGCTCGCGCCCCGCGAGGGCGTCCCCCCGGTGGTCGCCTCCCCGGGCGCCCTGGCCGAGGTGGTCGAAGCCTTCGCCGCGGGCCGCGGCCCCGTCGCGGTGGACGCCGAGCGCGCCTCCGGCTACCGCTACGGGCAGCGTGCGTACCTCGTCCAGCTGCGCCGCGAGGGCGCGGGGACGGCCCTGGTCGACCCGGTGGGCTGCCCCGACCTCAGCGCTCTGGGCGCCGCTGTCGCCGACGCCGAGTGGGTGCTGCACGCCGCCACCCAGGACCTGCCCTGCCTGCACGAGATAGGCATGAGCCCCAAGCGGCTCTTCGACACCGAGCTGGCCGGCCGGCTCGCGGGCTTCGCCCGGGTCGGGCTGGGCGCGATGGTGGAGAAGGTGCTGGGCTTCGCCCTGGAGAAGGGCCACTCCGCCGTCGACTGGTCCACCCGCCCGCTGCCGGAGCCCTGGCTGCGCTATGCCGCGCTCGACGTGGAACTGCTGGTGGACCTGCGCGACGCCCTGGAGGAGGAGCTGGCGGGGCAGGGGAAGCTGGAGTGGGCGCGCCAGGAGTTCGCCGCGCTGGCCGCCGCCCCGCCGCCCGCGCCCCGCAGCGACCCCTGGCGCCGTACCTCCGGGATGCACAAGCTGCGCCGGCGCCGGCAGCTCGCCGTGGTGCGCGAGCTGTGGCTCGCCCGGGACGGCGTCGCGCAGCGGCGCGACGTCTCGCCGGGCAAGGTGCTCGGGGACGCGGCGATCGTGGAGGCCGCGCTGAAGCTCCCGGCGAGCGTGGGCGCGCTGGCGGCGCTGCCCGGCTTCGGGCAGCGCACGGGCCGCCGCCAGCTGGAGCAGTGGCAGTCGGCCGTGGACCGGGCGCGCGAGCTGCCCGAGAGCGAGCTGCCGCAGCTGGGCGCCGTGCTCAACGGCCCGCCGCCGCCGCGCTCCTGGGCGGAGAAGGACCCGGCCGCCGCCGCGCGGCTGGCCGCCGCCCGCGCCGCGGTCTCCGCGCGGGCCGAGGAGCTGGACCTGCCGCAGGAGAACCTGATCACGCCGGACACGGTGCGCCGGCTGTGCTGGGAGCCGCCGGCCGTGGCGGACGAGGCGGCCGTGGGCGCCTTCCTGCGGGCCCACGGCGCGCGGCAGTGGCAGGTGGAGCTGGTGGCGCCGCTGCTGGCGGCGGTGCTGGGGAAGTGAGGGCGGGGGAGTTAGGGGGAGCGGAGGACGGTCGCGGGGGCGCGGTGTGTGAGATGCGCCGCTAGCGCGGCCCGGCCTGGGCGTACCTGTTACTCGCGAGTAGCATGGCTCGTACGTAACCCCACCCCCCCGGAGGAGAGCCGTGCCTCGTACCGCTAGGGATGTCGTCTTCGTCGACGGCGTCCGGACCCCGTTCGGCAAGGCGGGCCCCAAGGGCATCTACCACGAGACCCGCGCCGACGACCTGGTCGTCAAGTGCATCCGTGAGCTGCTGCGCCGCAACCCGGCGCTGGACCCGGCGAAGATCGACGAGGTGGCCATCGCCGCCACCACGCAGATCGGCGACCAGGGGCTGACCCTGGGCCGCACCGCCGGCATCCTGGCCGGCCTGCCGCAGTCGGTCCCCGGCTACTCCATCGACCGGATGTGCGCCGGCGCGCTCACCGCGGTCACCAGCACGGCCGGCTCCATCGCCTTCGGCGCCTACGACGTGGTCGTGGCCGGCGGCGTGGAGCACATGGGCCGCCACCCCATGGGCGAGGGCGTGGACCCCAACCCGCGCTTCGTCTCCGAGAAGCTGGTCGACGAGTCGGCCCTCTTCATGGGCATGACCGCGGAGAACCTGCACGACCGCTTCCCGCACCTCACCAAGGAGCGCGCCGACGCCTACGCCGTGCGCTCCCAGGAGAAGGCCGCCAAGGCGTATGCCGACGGCAGGATCCAGCAGGACCTGGTGCCGATCGCCATCCGCCGCACCAACGAGCAGGCGGGCGAGACCGGTTGGGGCCTGGCCACCGCCGACGAGCCGATGCGGCCGGGCACCACGATGGAGTCGCTGGCCGGGCTGAAGACCCCCTTCCGCCCGCACGGCCGGATCACCGCGGGCAACGCGGCCGGCCTCAACGACGGCGCCACCGCCTCCCTGCTGGCCGCCGAGGACGTCGCCGAGGAACTGGGCCTGCCGGTCCGGATGCGCCTGGTGTCCTACGCCTTCGTCGGCGTCGAGCCCGAGGTCATGGGCTACGGCCCCGTCCCCGCGACGGAGAAGGCCCTGGCCAAGGCCGGCCTGACCATCGACGACATCGGCCTCTTCGAGATCAACGAGGCCTTCGCCGTGCAGGTGCTGGCCCTCCTCGACCACTACGGCATCGCCGACGACGACCCGCGCGTCAACCAGTACGGCGGCGCCATCGCCTACGGCCACCCGCTGGCCTCCTCCGGCGTGCGTCTCATGACGCAGCTGGCGCGGCAGTTCGAGGAGCAGCCGCAGGTCCGTTACGGCATCACGACCATGTGCGTCGGCTTCGGCATGGGCGCGACGGTCATCTGGGAGAACCCCCACTGGGAGGGCAAGTGAGCACCACCGCCGAACTGCTGAAGGGCGCCGCGGCGCTCTTCCCCGACGAGGTCGTCACCGCCGCGCACGTCCGCCACCTGGACCTGCCGGGCGCCGGGCGCTTCGCCCTGATCACCCTGGACAACGGCCTGGACCACACCAAGCCGACCACCTTCGGCCCGCAGTCGCTGGCCAACCTCGACGCCGCGATCGACCAGGTCGAGCGCGAGGCCGCCGCCGGCGAGATCACGGCCGCCGGTGTCACCGGCAAGCCGTTCATCTTCGCCGTCGGCGCCGACCTCAAGGGCGTCGAGCTGCTGGGGCGCCGGGAGGACGCGCTGGCCATCGGCCAGGGCGGCCACGCCGTCTTCCAGCGCCTGACCGCGCTGCCCGTCCCCACCTTCGCCTTCTACAACGGCGCGGCGATGGGCGGCGGCGTCGAGGTCGGCCTGTACTGCACGTACCGCACCGTCTCGGCGGCGCTGCCGGCCTTCTCGCTGCCTGAGGTCTTCCTCGGCCTGGTCCCCGGCTGGGGCGGCTGCACCCTGCTGCCCAACCTGATCGGCGCCGAGCGCGCGGTCAAGGTGATCATCGAGAACAGCCTCAACCAGAACCGCCAGCTCAAGGGCAGGCAGGTCCGCGACCTCGGCATCGCGGACGCGATCTTCGAGGGCGCGGACTTCCTGGAGCAGTCGCTGCTGTGGGCCGCGTCCGTCCTGACGGGCGAGACCGAGGTCGTACGCCCCGAGATCGACCGGGGCGAGGGCTGGGACGCCGCCGTCGCGCACGGCCGCGCGGTCGCCGACTCCAAGGTGCACGGCGCCGCCCCGGCCGCGTACCGCGCGCTGGACATCATCGCGAACGCGAAGAACGGCGACCTGCGCCAGGGCTTCGCCGCCGAGGACGAGGCCCTCGCGGACCTCATCATGGGCGGTGAACTGCGCTCCGGTATCTACGCCTTCAACCTGGTGCAGAAGCGCGCCAAGCGCCCCGTCGGCGCCCCGGACAAGGCGCTGGCCCGTCCGGTGAACAAGGTCGGCATCGTGGGCGCGGGCCTGATGGCCTCGCAGATGGCGCTGCTCTTCGTCCGCCGCCTGGAGGTGCCGGTCACGCTGACGGACATCGACCAGGCGCGGATCGACAAGGGTGTCGCCTACGTCCACGAGCAGATCGACTTCCTGCTGCTCAAAGGCCGGATCAACCAGGACAAGGCCAACCGCCTCAAGGGCCTGGTCACCGGCTCCCTGGACAAGGCCGAGGCGTTCGGCGACGCGGACTTCGTCATCGAGGCCGTCTTCGAGGAACTGGGCGTCAAGCAGCAGGTCTTCGCCGAGCTGGAGGCCGTCGTCCCGGAGCACACGATCCTGGCGACCAACACCTCCTCGCTGTCGATCACCGAGATGGCCTCGCAGCTGAAGAACCCCGAGCGGGTCGTGGGCTTCCACTTCTTCAATCCGGTCGCGATCATGCCGCTGCTGGAGATCGTGCGGGCGGAGAGGACCGACGAGGGCACCCTCGCCACCGCCTTCGCCGTCGCGAAGAAGCTGAAGAAGACGTCCGTGCTGGTCAAGGACGCCCCGGCGTTCGTGGTCAACCGCATCCTGACCCGCTTCATGGGCGAGGTCCTGGGCGCGGTGGACGAGGGCACCCCGGTGGAGGTCGCCGACCGCGCGCTGGCGCCCCTGGGGCTGCCGATGTCGCCGATCGTGCTGCTGGACCTGGTCGGCCCGGCCGTCGCGCACCACGTGGCCGGCACCCTGGCCGAGTCCTTCCCCGACCGCTTCCGCCAGTCGGAGAACCTGGGCCGCGTGGTCGCCGCCGGCAAGCGCAACCTCTACGTCTACGACTCGGGCACCCCCGAGCTGGACCCGGAGGTCGCCGAGCTCTTCCAGGTCGGCGACACCGTCCTGACCGAGGAGCAGGTCCGTAACCGCGCGCTGGACGCGATCGCGCAGGAGATCGGCCTCATGCTCGACGAGGGCGTCGTCGCCGAGGCGCAGGACGTCGACCTGTGCCTGATCACGGGCGCGGGCTGGCCCTTCCACCTGGGCGGCATCACCCCGTACCTGGACCGCGCGGGCGTCACCGAGCGCGTCCTGGGCCGCCGCTTCCTCCCGGAGGGCGTGGCGAGCGTGCCGGCGTAACGGCCGATCCGCAGCAGCACACGAGGGCGCGCCCGCAGCGGGCGCGCCCTCGTGGTGTGCTGCTCAGAACCGGCGGTCGCCGTATCCGGAGTGCACCGCTACGGGCATGACCGAGAAGACGACCGGCACGCCCGGGGACTCGGTTCCCGTGCTGTCCGCGGCGACGACCTCGACCGTGTGGGTCCCCTCGGGCCACGCCCATTCGGCCTCCCAGACCCAGTTGCCGTCCGGAGCGACCCGGCAGCCGCCCAGCAGTCGCCCGTCAGCGCGGACTCCGACCTGGGAGGCGCCGGCCGCCTGCCCGGCGAAGCGGATCCGTCCGGCCGCCAACTGCTCGTAGTTCCCCGGTTGTGCGACCACGGGGGGTGTCAGGCCCTGGGCACGCCAGGAAGGATCCACGGGGGCGGCAGCGTTCGGCGCGGGCTGCGGATGCTGCTGCGGCGCCCCCTGCGACACCGTGAACTGGAACTCCGTGCGCTCGGAGTGGAAGCCTGCCGCATCCACGCCGAACAGGCGGAGCAGATGCTTGCCCGCGGTCCACGGCCGCTCCAGCTCCCACGTCCACGAGCCGTCCACGGCCACGGGCGGCGAGCCGAGGAACTTGCCGTGCTCCCACAGGCTCACCCGCACCGCGCGGGGGGCGGAGCCGGTGAACCGGATGCGCCCGGAACCCAGGATGCTCTGGGGGGCGGGGTCGAGGACCGCGGGTGGTGGGAAGACGGAGTTGTCCTTCACCAGGGAGGTCGACTTCAGGTAGCCGTGGATGGCCGACCTGTCGTGGTCGGGATCCTCGTAGCCGTTGCGTACGAAGCCCAGGCGGGGGGCGAGACCGTCGGCGAGGAAGTTCAGCAGGCCGATCAGCACGGGGACGTTGCGACGTGTCACCTGGGTGTGATCGGTGATGGTCGGGGACTCGCTGTAGAAGAAGTTGAAGTTCTCGTAGCGCTGGAACAGCCCCAGGAACGGCTCCACCTGCGTCTTGTACTGCTCGTCCTGCGGCGAGGAGAGCAGGTAGACGTTGGCCTCGCGGTTCACCTCCGAACGGACCAGCTCGGGTAGTACGGCATCCACCGCCCGCACGTTCTGCGCGGGTACGCCCTCTCCCAGCATGTAGCGGGCCACCTTCGGGTGGACCGTCGCCACGTATGTGCCGATCTGGAACTGCGGGACGATCGAGACGATGTTGCGGAAGCCGTAGCGCAGCCCGAAGTAGAGCGCGGCGCTGCCGCCCTTGGAGCCGCCCCACATCGTGACGTCGTCGGGAGTGAGCCCCAGCGAGCGCATGACGTTGGTGATGACGCCCATGACGGACTGCTCGAGGGAGAAGTCCATGTCGCGGCAGAGGTAGTAGCTGTTCATCCCGTCGAACCGGTCCCGGATCCACAGGATGTTGGCCCGCACGTTGTCGAAGACGCCGTTCGACCAGCCGTAGTCGTCGGGTGCGGAGAAGTTGGCGAAGACGACGACGAGGTGCCGGTTGCCGCCCTTCGCGTGGGCGAAACGGTACTCGACCGGGAAGGCTCCCGACGCGTCGATCCCGTTGGTCAGGGGACGGTTGCCCTTCTTGGCCGGAGCTTTAGACATGGTGGGGCTCTACTCTCATCAACAGCATTGCGTGATCGGAGAAGGCGGTGCCGAGGGTGCGGCAACCCTGCCTCCGAAGATCGGTGAACAGGTAGTCGATCTTGAATCCGCCGGCATGGGTGGGTGTCGCCGGACCGCCCCGCCGACCGTGCTGCCCGCACTCCCGGTAGCGGTCGTACAGCGTGGACGGCCAGACTCCCGACGGCATGACGCCGCCCTCCGCCTTGGGGGGCAGCGTGTTCAGATCCCCGCCGAAGACGGCGGCCGGCGAGGCGTCCGCCGCGGCGGCGAGGGCGGCCAACTGAGCCGGACGCGGGTCGGGGCCCGGGGTGGCGGCGAAGTGCGGGGTGAGATGGGCGGTGCACAGCTCCACCCCGTCCCCGGCGCGCGCGGCGCACAGGACGCCCCGCCGTATATCGTCGTGCGGCTGCGGGGCGGCTACGTAGCGCACGTCTTCCAGCCGCCCCCGCACGGCCAGCGCGATCCCCGCCCGGCCGGAGCCGCGCGTACAGCGGACCGCCGCACCCGTCGGCGTCCGGTAGGGCTCGAAAGCCACCTGCCAGCGAGTGCTTTCCCCGTTCCGCTCCTCGCGCAGCCGTCCGGCGGTGCGCTCACAGGCCTCCTGCAGCAGTACGGCGTCGGCCCGCTGGGTTCGCACCGTCCGCACCAGTTCCGCGGCCTTCTCCGCCGCGGACCCGGTGCCGGCGCAGCCGTTCCAGCGCTCCACTCCGCACATGTTCCAGGTCAGCACCGTCAGAGTGGACGCCAAAACCGGAGCGTCGGATGCAGCCGGAGCACCGCAGGCCGCCGGAGCCATCAGCCCGGCGGCCAGCAGTACCGGCCACGCCCGCAACCTCATACCGCCGCCCGGTAGGCGGTGGTGGAGCGGGGGACGGCGAGGTTCGTCCCCGAGGCCGCCTCCTGGCCGCCGGCCGCCAGCATCCGGTCCAGCAGCCGGGGGGCGGCCCGGCCGTCGTCCAGATCGCAGAACTGCTGCTGGAACCAGCGGTAGGCGTTCGCGTAGTGCGCCGCCACCTGGTCGATGTGCCGGATCCCGGCGAGGAGGTCCTCCGAGGTCCGTACGAGCGGGCCGGGGGCACTGCGCTCGAAGTCGAAGTAGAAGCCCCGCAGGGTGTCGCGGTAGTGCTCCAGGTCGTAGGTGAAGAACAGCATCGGACGACCGGTGTTCGCGAAGTCGAACATCAGGGAGGAGTAGTCCGTCACCAGCACATCGGTGATCAGTGAGAGCTCCGCCATGTCCGGGTACTCGGAGACGTCCCAGACGAATCCGTCGCCTGCCTCCGGAACCGGGTCGACGACGTTGGGATGGCGGCGCACCAGCAGAACATGGTCGTGGCCGAGCACCTCCCGGAAGCGCTGGAGGTCGATCCGGAAGTCGAACTTGTAGCGGCCTGCGGAGTGGTACTGGTCGTCGCGCCAGGTGGGGGCGTACAGCACGACCCGCTTGCCGGGCGGTATCCCGATCCACTCCCGGACCTGGCGGGCCCGGGCGCTGTTGTTGCGGCGACGCAGGATGTCGTTACGGGGATAGCCCGTCTCGACCAGCTCGCCCTCGAAGCCGAAGGCGCGGCGCAGGATGGGCGAGCTGAAGCTGTTGGGGGAGACCAGCATGCTCCACTGGCGGACCTCCTTCTCCAGCCGTTCGAGGTAGCGCTTGTCGGCGAAGTGCACGGCCTCGATGTCGTGGCCGATCTTCTTCAGCGGGGTGCCGTGCCAGGTCTGCACCACGATCTGGCCCTCGCGGCGCTCGAACCAGTCGGGCAGGTGGTTGTTGGCGACGATGTAGCGGCTGCGGGCGAGCGCCTCGTACCACTCGGGCGACCACATCCGCACCGGCTCCACCCCGGGCGGGACGGTGACCTGGTCGTCGCGTACGACCCACTGCGGTGCGAGCCCGCAGCCGCCCCGGCGTACCAGCTCCTCCAGCACCGCCCGCGGACTGTCGGAGAACTGCGTGCCCTTGAAGGAGTCGAACAGCACGGTCTCCCGCAGTGCGCCACGGCGCTGCGCCGGGTAGAGCGAGCCGCGCAGCTCCTTCTGCCGGTACGGGCCGCGGGCGTGGTCCGGCATCGCGGAGTGCACCAGGAGGGTCAGGCGGTCGTAGGACTGGCTCTGCAGTTCGTAGCGGCGCCCGCCCGTTTCGATGTCAGCGGGAAGGTCCTCGATCAGCTCCCGCTCGGTCTTGAGCATGAGGTCCTCGCGGTCCCCGCCGGGCACCCGCAGGAAGAAGTCCCAGCGGCCGGAGGCCAGCGGTATGCGTCCGGCCAGCGAGGGCACCTGGGAGGGGGAGCAGGTGAAGTGGAACCCGTCGCCCTCCCAGTTCACCGGGAAGACCTTCTCCACGCCACCGGCCCGGGAGCGCATCACCACTGTCGTACCGGCCCGCTCCCGCGGATCGAGCCGCCCCGCGGCGTGGTACGTACCCCAGATGCCCAGCGTGCCGTCCTCGCGCCAGCGGAAACTGTGCGCGGTGGGCAGCGCCGCGCGTTCGAACAGCACCACGTAGCCGGAACCGTTGCGGTGGATCACCAGTTCGCGGTCGCCGAACCGGGACTGCAGATGCGCCGGGGTGAGATGACGGCCGTCCTCCACGTCCTCGGCCATCACCGGGTACAGGGGCCGCTTGCGGCCGCGGAGCACCAGGGTCGTCTTCCAGCCGTTGGTGTCCATCGCCCACGCCTTGGGCTTCTGGCCCGCGGTCTCGCGGCGGCCGGGCGGCACCAGCTTGTCGAAGGGAATGCGGGTGGTGAAGTGGCACCAGCCCTCGCCGCCGTAGGTGAACCACACGGGTGCGTCGAACTGCGCCGCGCCGGTCAGACTGCGCAGCCTGAAGGTGCCGTGCTCGGGGACCTCGCTGTGCAGCAGTACGCCGTACAGGAGCACATGCGTGTCGCTGACCTCGTGACGGACGATCCGGCAGCGCACCACCTCGACGCGGATCTTCAGCACACCGTTGCGGAACAGCGGCAGCACCCGCGTGTTGTTGTCGACATACAGCGCGGGCGGGTGCGAGCCGCTGCCCGAGTCACCGGTGGCGATCCCCTTGTAGCGGAAGAGGCCGCGGCTGAAGACGCCGGCGGCGACGTCCCAGGTCCCCTCGACCCAGTTGCCCTTCTCCTTCAGCCGCTCAGGGTTGACCACCGTGTCGAAGCCGGCCCAGTCGTAGCAGTAGCGGCTCTGGTTGGAGTGCTCGGTGGCGTTCGGCGCGTACGTCGTCTTCGCCGGAATGACGGTGAACTGCCTGGTCTTCTGCTTGCGCAGCGCGATCGCCTTGCGCGACATGTGGCGCTTGTGCACGTTGAGCAGCCGGATGTAGGCCGTGCCGGTGAGGTGCAGCCTGCCGTCCTCCCAGGAGGCGGAGGAGAGCCGGCTGGAGACGGCGAACTCCTTGTCCATCCGGTACGCGTCCTTGTCGACGCCGGTGGACCGGTTACCCAGGTGGGGCAGGTCGGCGTAGCGGCGCAGCCGGCGGCGTACCGGCATCGGGCCGCCCTTGCGCTCGAACTCCAGTGTTTCCAGCAGCTCTTCCAGCCGCCCCTCGCGCACCAGCGCCCACTTGACCCGGTCCGCGGCGGGCAGTCCGTCGATGATCACCGGGTCGACCTGGTCCAGGAAGTCGTTGGCCCAGTACATGAACGCGTCGCGGTACTCCTGGTCGGCGTCGGGGAGCACCTTGAGGTGGATGAGGAGGTCGGACTTCAGGCAGATCTCGTCGTACCAGCGCTTGTAGTCCGTGTACGCCTTGGAGCGGTGCTGGCCGAGGAAGGTGCTGACCGAGTCCACGGCCGCGAAGCGGTCGCGCAGGTTGTCCATCTCGGTGTAGCGCTGGGTGATCGAGGGTGCGGCCTTGCCGTCGCGGCGCCGCCAGTAGTAGACGAAGTCGGTGACGACGTCGACCTTCTCCGCCCGGAAGTGGGCGTACATGTTGACCCAGGAGTCCTCGTAGAGCACGCCTTCGGGGAACGCGATCTGGTTGTAGTCCCAGAAGGATCGGCGGAACACCTTGTTCCACACCGTCCGGTCGTAGATCAGCTCCCGGTGCCGGGTGATGTGCGTACCGCGCTTGTTCGCCTTCATCGGCGCCTTGTGCAGCGGGGACTGCCACATCGTGGTGGAGTTCATCATCCGTACGTTGCCGGAGACGAAGTCCGAACCGGACCCTTCGAGGGTCTTGATGAGCAGGGAGTACGTGTAGTCGGGGATGACGTCGTCGCCATCGACGAAGGCGAGGAACTCGGCCTCGGGATGGCAGGTCTGGATGCCGGTGTTGCGGGCGTGGCCGGGACCCTGGCCTTCCTGGCGGATCAGCTTGAAGCGCGGGTCGCGGTGGCAGTAGCCGGCGGCGATCCGGGTCGAGTCGTCCGTGGAGCCGTCGTCGACCATGATGACTTCGAAGTCCGTGAACGTCTGCAGCGCGATCGACTGCAGGCAGTCGTCGAGGTAGGTCTCCACGTCCTGGAAGGGGACGATGACACTCAGCCTGGGAGCCATCTACACGTCCCTCTCTGACTTGAACCGCTTGGCTGCGCGGTGCCTGGCGGTCCTGATCACCGCTGCGCCGTCGCAGCTGCTCATGTAGTGGTCCATTTCTCGAAGGAGAGGCCGCCGCCGGTGTTCTTCTGGCGGGTGGTCCACAGGCGGCCGTCCTGCGACACGAGGGCGACTACCAGGAGCCCGCGGGCGTCGAAGGCCAGCGCGGGCGGTCCGGCGGCACTAGGGCCACCCAGTTCGGACCACCAGACGCCGGCCTGTTCGTAGCCGGTGGCGTAGGCCGCGAAGAGCACCGTGCCGTCGGGCCGGGTGCGGGCCAGGACCGTGTAGTCGTAGCCGTCTATCAGTGCGCGTTGGGCGGCCACCGGTCCCAGACCCCCGGACTCCGCAACGGGATCGATGACGAAGGGACCCTCGGGCGGACGACCGGCCCCCGGTGGGCGGAACGCGAGCAGCATCCCGCTCGACGCGTCCCGCCACAGGCACGTCATCCGGTCCTGACCGGAGTCGAATGCGGCCACTGAGCCGGGCTCGGCGTCCACGCCCAGCTTGCTGCCCCAGCGGTAGGGGGCGCCGGGTTGCTGCTGGAGCCAGTGCACGGCTCCGCCTCGGTAGGGCGCGAGGAACTCCATCCGGCAGGTCGGCCCGATGACGGTGAGTACGCCGGGATCGCGTACCCAGCGCCCCTCCAGGGAGGACCAGGTCGTCCACGACCCTCCGGCCGGCTGGTGGCGTGCCATCAGTCCGGTTCCGTGCCGGTGGACCATGACGTGCAGGGCGCCCGTACCGTCGACCGCCGCGACGGGGACGCCGATCTCGGTCGCGGTTTCGTCCTTCAGGGGGTTTCCCAAGGACCGCCAGCCCAGCAGCGCCTTGCCCGGCTGGTACTGCGTGGCGTGTACGACATCGACCGCGACCGTCCCGTCGGCCTTCTCGCGTCGCCTCCGGGCGAACAAGTGGACGTAGCCGTTGAAGTCCTGGGCGAAGCCCAGCCAGGACTCGAGACCGGGTGCGTCGACCAACTCGGGGCCGGACCACCGCAGTGCCCCGTAGGAGGCGCCGCCGGCCTGCTCGGTCCACCTGACCACGCCGCCCTCGGTGGGTGCGAACGCAATGAGTCGGCCGTCGGTCCCGCGGAAGAGCCAGTTCGGAGTGGGGGGCGGTGCTGAGGCGATGCCCAACCTTCCCCTCCCTCTACGAACAAGACCGTCTATCGTACGCATGAACGACCGGGAAATTTTATGTCGATAGTCAAAGGCGATCGCGTCATGGCGGCCGTCGGAAAAATCACAGCCGTTTTCGTACAACCGTTGTCGCCTCGGATAAGTCGGAGCACGGAGGCGGACTCGTGGCGCCATCCGCGGACACCTGATCCCCGAGCCGCGCCCTCCGTCACCCCTGACGGTCATGGAAAGGACCCTTTGTGAGCCACGCTGCCCAGCAGTCGTTCCAGCCGAGCCGCCGCGCGCCCAAGAAGCGGCGGCGGACCGGGCGGATCGTCGCGCTCTGTCTGCTCGCGCTGCTGCTGCTCAGCTGCGGCTCCCTGTACTGGGTCTACTCCAGCATCGACGGGAACATCGACAGCGTCGACCTGGACCAGGCGCTCGGGGACGACCGGCCGGCCAAGGTGGAGACCGGGGCGCGGGACATTCTCGTCGTCGGGTCCGACTCGCGGGCCGGGGGGGACAACAAGGCGCTCGGCGGCGGGGGGAACGTGAGCGGGGGGCGCTCCGACACCACCATGGTCGTGCACATACCCGCCGGGCGGGAGCGCGCCACCGTGGTGAGCATTCCGCGCGACACCCTCGTCACCCGGCCCGACTGCACCAGGGCCGACGGCTCCACGCTGCCCAGGGCCGAGCGCGTGATGTTCAACTCCGTGTACGCGCTGGGCGGTCCGGCCTGTGTGACGAAGACCGTCGAGGCCATGACCAAGGTGCGCATGGACCACTACATGGAGATCGACTTCTCCGGCTTCAAGGAGCTGGTCGACGCCCTCGGCGGCGTCACCGTCGATCTCGACCAGCCCCTGCACAGCCCCAAGACCGGCCTGGACCTGGAGCCCGGCAGCCACCGGCTCGACGGTACGCAGTCCCTCGCCTTCGTCCGCACCCGCTACGGCTACGGCGACGGCAGCGACCTCGGACGCATAGGGCTGCAGCAGCAGTTCATCCTGGCGCTGCTGGGCGAGGTCAAGAACCAGGACCTCGCCACCAGCCCCACCAAGCTCTACAAGATCGCCGACACGGCGACCGAGACCCTCACCACCGACGAGGGGCTGGGCTCCGTCACCAAGCTCGCCTCCTTCGGCAGGAGCCTCCAGGGGCTGGACACCGCGAACATGGACATGGTCATGATGCCGGTGGAGTACGACAAGCGCGACCCCAACCGCGTGGTGGCCAGGGAGCCGCTCGCCGGCCAGGTCTGGGAGGCCCTGCGCAACGACCAGCCGCTCCCCGAGGCGGCGAAGAAGACCGCCAAGGGCTGACCGCCGGCCGCGGACACGGCGAAGGCGCCGCCCCCGCACCCGGGGGCGGCGCCTTCGCCGTCGCGGACCTCGCGCCCTACCGCCGCGCCCGCGGCTCCCGGCGCTGCGGAAGCGCGACCACCGCGCCGCCGGACGGGCCGGGGAACGGCAGCGGGGCCGGGGGCAGGCCCGCGCACTGGCGCAGGAGTTCGCACCACGCCGTGAGGTGGGCGCCCAGCGCGGTCGGCGGCTCGTTCGGCGTCCACGAGGCGCGGATCTCCATCCGCGTCGACGCGGGGCGCCCCGCCATCCCGCCGAAGTGGTACGAGGAGGACCGCGTCACCGTGCCGCTCGGCTCCCGGTAGGTGACGCCCCGGGTGTCCAGCGCGCCCGTCAGCCACGACCAGCACACCTCCGGCAGCAGCGGGTCCGCGGCCATCTCCGGCTCCAGGTCCGCCCGTACCAGCGTCACCAGGCGGAAGGTGCCGTGCCAGGCGTCGTGCCCCTGCGGATCGTGCAGCAGCACCAGCCGGCCGTCGGCCAGCTCCTCCTCCGGCGCGTCCGGCGAGGCGTCCACGACGACCGTCGCCTCCAGCGCGTGCGCGTACGGGGCCAGCCTGCGCGGGGCCCCGGTCACGTCCAGCCGTACCCCCGCGGGCAGCGGCGCGAGGCGCAGCGCCTCCACCGCCTGCCGGAACGGAAGCGGGGCTCCGTCGTCCGGGGGGAGATTCAAAGGATCATCAGCCAGGTGTCCAGGAGCCGCTGCCATGCGGGAAGAGTAGGGCCTGACCGGGGGAAGCGGACGCCAACCACGCGGGCCGGGGAGCGATATCGCCGAGCATGGCCTGAACTGTGCGCTCACCGCGGGCGCCGGGCCGGGCCCGGCCTCGGGTACGGGGCCGTCCGACGCGCGTGCGAAGATGCCGGGGTGAGTTCTCTTGGTTTCGAGCACCCCGCCTCCGCCGTCCCGAACAGCGCCGCGCGGGATTCCGCTTTCCTGAAGGCGTGCCGGCGCGAGCCCGTCCCGCACACCCCCGTGTGGTTCATGCGGCAGGCCGGCCGCTCCCTGCCCGAGTACCGCGAGGTGCGCCGGGGCACGGCGATGCTCGAGTCGTGCATGATGCCGGAGCTGGTCACCGAGATCACTTTGCAGCCCGTGCGCCGCCACGGCGTGGACGCCGCCATCTACTTCAGCGACATCGTGGTGCCGCTGAAGGCCATCGGCGTCGACCTCGACATCAAGCCCGGCGTCGGCCCCGTCGTCGCCCACCCCATCCGCTCGCGCGCCGACCTCGCGCAGCTGCGCGCCCTGGAGCCCGACGACGTCTCCTACGTCACCGAGGCCATCCGGATGCTCGTCGCCGAGCTGGGCGCCACCCCGCTGATCGGCTTCGCCGGCGCGCCCTTCACGCTGGCCAGCTATCTCGTGGAGGGCGGCCCCTCGCGCAACCACGAGCACACCAAGGCCCTGATGTACGGCGACCCGCAGCTGTGGTCCGAGCTGCTGGACCGCCTCGCGGTCATCACCTCCGCCTTCCTGAAGGTGCAGATCGAGGCCGGCGCCTCGGCCGTGCAGCTCTTCGACTCCTGGGTCGGCGCGCTGAAGCCCGCCGACTACCGCGAGCGGGTCATGCCGCACTCCGCGAAGGTCTTCGAGTCGGTCGCCGGCTACGGCGTGCCGCGCATCCACTTCGGCGTCGGTACGGGCGAGCTGCTCGGGCTGATGGGCGAGGCCGGCGCGGACGTCGTCGGCGTGGACTGGCGCATCCCGCTGGACGAGGCCGCCCGGCGGGTCGGCCCCGGCCGGGCGCTGCAGGGCAACCTCGACCCGGCGGTGCTCTTCGCGCCGCGCGAGGCGCTGCGGGCGCAGGCGGACCAGGTGCTCGACGCGGCGGCCGGACTGGAGGGGCACGTGTTCAACCTCGGACACGGGGTCCTGCCCGACACCGACCCCGCCGCGCTGACCGCGCTCGTGGAGTACGTACACGAGCGCACCGCCCGCTGACGGACTCCGGCGGCGCGCGGGGCCGTACCCCTCAGCCCCGCGCCACCGCCGCGACCGCCTTGCGCGCCGCCACCAGGACCGGGTCCCACACCGGCGAGAACGGCGGTGCGTAGCCGAGGTCCAGCGCGGTCATCTGCTCCACCGTCATCCCCGCCGTCAGCGCCACCGCCGCGATGTCCACGCGCTTGGCCGCGCCCTCGCGGCCGACGATCTGGACGCCGAGCAGTCGGCCCGTACGGCGCTCGGCGAGCATCTTGACCGTGAGCGGGGCCGCGCCCGGGTAGTAGCCGGCGCGGCTGGTCGACTCGACCGTCACCGCCACGAACCGCAGCCCCAGCTCCCGCGCCTGCGCCTCCAGCAGGCCGGTGCGGGCGATCTCCAGCTCGCAGACCTTCGAGACCGCCGTGCCGACCACGCCGGGGAAGACCGCGTAGCCGCCGCCCACGTTCGTACCGATGATCTGGCCCTGCTTGTTGGCGTGCGTGCCCAGCGGGACGTAGCGCTCGCGGCCCGAGACCAGGTCGTGGACCTCCACGCAGTCGCCGCCGGCCCAGATGTTGTCGTGGCCGCGTACGCGCATCGCGAAGTCCGTGAGCAGTCCGCCGCTCGCGCCGAGCGGCAGCCCCGCCGCGCGCGCCAGTTCGGTGCGCGGGCGCACGCCCAGGCCCAGGACCACCAGGTCCGCCGGGTACTCGGCGTCCTGGGTGGCGACCGCGCTGACGCGGCCGTCGTCGTCGGTACGGATCCGCGTGACGCGGGCGCCCGTGACCGTACGGATGCCCATGCCGTTCATCGCCGCCCGCACCAGGCGGCCCATGTCGGGGTCGAGCGTGCTCATCGGCTCCGGGGCCGCCTCCAGGACCGTGACGTCCAGGCCCCGGTGGCGCAGCGCCTCCGCCATCTCGACGCCGATGTAGCCGGCGCCGATGACGACCGCGCGGCGCGGACGCTCCTTGTCCAGGGCGTCGAGGAGGGCGCTGCCGTCGTCCAGGTCCTGCACGCCGTGCACCCCCTCGGCATCGATGCCCGGGAGGTCGGGGCGCCGGGGGACGGCGCCGGTGGCGATGACCAACTGGTCGAAGCCGTGCCAGCGTTCGTCCAGGTCGGGGGCGTCGAGGTCTCTCGTACGGACGCACTGGCGGTCCAGGTCGATGGCCGTCACCTCGGTGCGCATCCGCAGGTCGATGCCCCGGTGGCGGTGCTCCTGCGGGGTGCGGGCGACGAGGTCGCGGCGGTCGGTGACCTCGCCGCCGACCCAGTAGGGGATGCCGCAGGCCGAGTACGAGGAGAAGTGGCCGCGCTCGAAGGCGGTGATCTCCAACTCGTCCTCGGACCTGAGCCTGCGGGCCTGCGAGGCGGCGGACATGCCCGCGGCGTCGCCGCCGATGACGAGCAGGCGTTGCTTCGCGGGCATCTCGTCCTCCCAAGGTGGGCGTGGTCGAGTGCAGCTTAGACCGACCGGCACATGGGGGGCGGCGTCGCGGGTTCTGGCACGCACATCTGCCGCGTTGTCGTCGGTCGCCATGGCTCCGCCATGACTCCCTCCTCCGCCTTGCAGCTGCACGCACCAGAACCCGCTCCTTCTCCCACCCCCCATGTGCCGGTCGGTCTTAGAGGGTGGGCTCCCCTGCCGTGGCGGCGAGTTCCGGCGGCGAGTTCCGGCGGGGGCGGACGAAGCGGCGGGCGACTGCGTACAGCAGGGCCGCCAGGGCGGCGAAGGGCAGGGTCGCCGCCAGGATCATCGCGATCCACAGGAGGGTGGTGGTGAAGGCCGTCCAGCCGCCCTTGAGCGCGGAGAGGACCGTGGGGTCGTCCTTCGTCTCGGGGGCCTTGTCCGGTGCGTAGACGGTCAGTTTGATCGTGCCCATGCTGGTGCGGTCCTTCAGGGAGGTCTGCTGGGCGAGCAGGGCCTCCACGTTGGCCTGGCGGGTGGAGAGTTCGTTCTCCAGGGTGACGATGTCGGTCAGGGCCGTAGCTTTGTCCATGAGCGCGCGGGTGCGGACCACGCTGGCCTTCGCGGACTTCACCCGGCTGTCCACGTCCACCACCTGCTCGGTCACGTCCTCGACCTTGACCTCGCGGCTCAGCAGCCTGTCGCCCAGGCCGGCCGCCTCCTCCAGGGTCTCGTCGTAGGCGGCGGCGGGGATCCTGAGGGTGAGCGCGGCGTGTTCGTCACCCTCGTCGGACGAGGTGGACTCGTGGCCCACGTAGCCGCCGGCCGTCTCCGCCGTGGTCCGCGCGTCCTCGACCGCCGCCGCGACGTCCTTCGCGCTGACGGTGATCTGCGCGGTGCGGATCAGCGCGGTGGGGGTGAGCTTGAGGCGGCCGCCCTGGGCCTCGCGCTGGGCGTCGTCCTTCGCGGACGCCTCCAACGGGGCGGACTTCGCCCCGTCCTGGGCCGCGTCCTGCTGGTCCGTGGAGGAGGCGCCCTTGTTGCTGCCGCTGTCGCTGCCGCCGCAGCCCGTCACCGTGAGCGCCGCCGCCAGGAGCAGCGCGGTCAGTGCCGGGATCGCTCTGGTACGCATCATCGTCCTTGCCCCCCTGGGGTGTTGAGTCGTGCCCCTGTGACGTGGGCGAACCGGCGCGGGTTGCCGTACCGGGTTGCGAAGTGGTCACGGATCGTGTTCTGCGACAGTGGGGGCATGGAGTGCGTGGTGATCGGTGGCGGGATCGCGGGACTGGCCGCGGCGTGGGAACTGGTGCGCGGCGGCGCCCGGGTCACGGTGCTGGAGGCCGCCGGGCGGGTCGGCGGGAAGCTGCACGCCGGGGAGATCGAGGGGCTGCCCGTCGACCTGGGCGCCGAGTCGATGCTGGCGCGGCGCCCCGAGGCCGTGGAGCTGGCGCGGGCCGTGGGACTGGGCGACGCGCTTCGGCCGGTCGCCACGGCCGGCGCCGCCGTGTGGAGCGGCCGCTCCCTGCGCCCGCTGCCCAAGGGGCAGGTGATGGGCGTGCCCGCCTCGGCCGCGGCGCTGGCCGCCTCGTCCGGCCTGGTCACCGCCGAGGCGCTGGAGCGCGTCGCCCGGGAGGACTCGCTGGCGCCGGCCGACGTGGGCGAGGACGTCGCGGTGGGGGAGTACGTCGCCGCGCGGATGGGCCGCGAGGTCGTCGACCGGCTGGTGGAGCCGCTGCTCGGCGGGGTCTACGCCGGGGACGCGTACCGGATCTCGATGCGCGCCGCCGTCCCCGCGCTCTACGCGGCGCTGCGCGAGGGACGTACCCTCACCGGCGCCGTCCGGGCCGTACAGCAGGCCGCGCCCGCCGCCTCCGGACCCGTCTTCCTCGGGATCGAGGGGGGAGTGGGGCGGCTGCCCGGCGCCGTCGCGGCCGAGGTGGCCGCCGGCGGCGGGACGGTGCTCACCGGGTGCGCCGCCACCGGGCTGCGGCGGGTGGACGGGCGCTGGCGGGTCAGCGCGGGGGAGCGGGACTTCGACGCCGACGCGGTGGTCGTGGCGCTGCCCGCCCCGGCCGCCGCCCGGCTGCTGCGTACGGCGGCGCCCGCCTCGGCTGGCGCGCTGGACGCGGTGGCGTACGCCTCGATGGCCCTGGTCACGGTGGCGCTGCGGCGCGCGGAGGCCGAGGCGGCGCTGCCGGCCGGCAGCGGCTTCCTGGTGCCGCCCGTCGAGGGGCGCGTGATCAAGGCGGCCACCTTCTCCTCCCGCAAGTGGGCCTGGACGGGCGACCGGGAGCTGTTCCTGCTGCGCGCCTCCGTCGGACGCCACGGCGACACCGCCGACCTGGAGCGCGACGACGAGGAGCTGGTCGGGCTCGCCCTGCGCGACCTGCGCCTGGCCACCGGGCTGGCCGCCAAGCCGGTCGCCTCGCTCGTCAGCCGCTGGGCGGGCGGGCTGCCCCAGTACGAGGTGGGGCACACCGCCCTGGTGGAGCGGGTGCGGGGCGCGCTGCCCGCCGGGCTCGCGCTCTGCGGGGCGCTCTACGAGGGTGTGGGCATCCCCGCCTGCGTCGCGGGCGGGCGGCGGGCGGCGGCCGGACTGCTGCGCGGGGCCCGGGACCCGGGGGCGGCCGGGGGACCTGGGATAATGGGCGCATGACTGCTGCACCCGAACGCACCCCCAACGCCGGCAAGAAGGCCAAGGACCTCAACGAGGTCATCCGCTACACCCTGTGGTCGGTGTTCAGACTCCGCGACGTCCTCCCCGAGGACCGCACCGGCTACGCCGACGAGGTGCAGGGGCTGTTCGACCAGCTCGCCGCCAAGGACATCACCGTGCGCGGCACCTACGACGTCTCCGGGCTGCGCGCCGACGCGGACGTCATGATCTGGTGGCACGCCGAGACCTCGGACGCCCTGCAGGAGGCGTACAACCTCTTCCGCCGCACCCGGCTGGGGCGCGCCCTGGAGCCCGTGTGGTCGAACATGGCGCTGCACCGGCCCGCCGAGTTCAACCGCTCGCACATCCCCGCCTTCCTGGCCGACGAGACGCCCCGCGACTACGTCTCGGTCTACCCCTTCGTCCGCTCGTACGACTGGTACCTGCTGCCCGACGAGGACCGGCGCCGGATGCTCGCCGACCACGGCAGGATGGCGCGCGGCTACCCGGACGTGCGGGCCAACACCGTGGCGTCCTTCTCGCTGGGCGACTACGAGTGGCTCCTCGCCTTCGAGGCCGACGAGCTGTACCGGATCGTGGACCTGATGCGCCATCTGCGTGCCTCCGAGGCGCGGATGCACGTCCGCGAGGAGGTGCCGTTCTACACCGGGCGCCGCCGGTCGGTGGCGGAGCTGGTGGCCGGGCTCGCCTGAGCTTTCGCCTGCGACGGAGGGCCCGCCCGGGTGCCGGGCGGGCCCTCCGTCATTGCAGTCGGCGTCGCAGTTGTCGTCGCAGTCGCCGTCTCAGGTGTCCCTCAGTCGCGCAGCGACCTGCGCTCCGCCGTCGGCAGCGCGTGCGGGGCGCAGTCGGCCCGGGGGCCGGGGGTGCGGCCCTCCAGCAGGAACCTGTCCACGTACGTGTTCACGCAGGCGTTCGCACCGCCCGCGATGCCGTGCGAGCCCGAGCCGCGCTCGGTGACCAGCGTGGAGCCGCCCAGCCGGCGGTGCAGCGAGCGGGCGCCGGCGTACGGGGTGGCCGCGTCGCGCTCGGCGGCGAGGATCAGCACCGGCGGCAGCTCCCCCTGCGGGATGTTGACGTCCACCGGCTGCTGGCGGGGGGACTTCCAGAAGGCGCACGGCAGGTTCATCCACGTGTTGTCCCACGTCTCGAACGGGGCCATCCGGGCCACGTGCGAGGCGTCCTGGTCCCAGGTCGCCCAACTCGTGGGCCACTCGGCGTCGTTGCACTCCACCGTCGTGTAGACCGCGTTGCCGTTCTCCTCGCCCGCGTAGTCCTGCGGCGCGATGTCCGCGAACTCCACCAGCGCCCGGGGCGAGCCCTCCAGGTACTCCGCCAGCGCGGTCGCCGCGATCGGCCAGTAGTCGTCCGCGTAGCCCGTCTTCAGCATCGCGGCGTGCAGTTGGGCGGTGCCGATCCGGCCGCCGGCCGGCTTCTTCTCCACCGCCGCGCGCACCTTCTCGTAACTGCGCAGCACCTCGTGGGGGGTGGCGCCGAGCCCGTACACCGGGTCGCCCTTGGCGGCCCAGTGGCGGAAGTCGCGCCAGCGGTCCTCGAACGCCACCGACTGCAGCAGGTTGTTGGCGTACCAGACGCGGTTCGGGGCGGGGTCGACCGGGCCGTCCAGGACGAAGCGGCCGACGCGGTCGGGGAAGGCCGTCGCGTACAGGGCGCCGAAGTAGGTGCCGTAGGAGGCGCCGAGGTAGTTGAGCTTCGGCTGGTGCAGCGCGGCGCGCAGCACCTCCAGGTCGCGGGCGTTGTTGACGGAGGTGTAGTGCTCCACGCCGCGGTTGGCGGCGCAGCCCGCCGCGTACGCCTTGGCGCGCTCGACGCGTTCGGCCTTCTCCCGCGCGGTCGGGCGGGCGGGGCTGTGCGAGGGCGCCTTGGCGAATGCCGCCGGGTCCTGGCAGGACAGCGGCGCGGAGGGGGAGACGCCGCGCGGGGCGTAGCCGACGAAGTCGTAGGCGTGGGAGAGGTTGCGCCACTCCGGCAGGTTCGCCAGCAGCGGGAAGTACGTGCCCGAGGCGCCCGGTCCGCCGGGGTTGAAGACCAGCGCGCCCATGCTCCTCTTCGCCGGGCCGGCGCCGCCCGCGGGGACACTCCTCCTGGCGGGTGTGCGGCTGACCAGCAGCTTGATCTGCTCGCCGCGGGGGTCGTCGTAGTCGAGGGGCACCTTGACCGTGCCGCAGTCGACGCTCCTGGGGAGGTGCTCGGAGGCCGGGCAGGAGCCGAAGTCCACGCCCGCGCGCTCGGCGGCGCGGACGGCGATCCTGACGCCCTGGCGCAGTTGCGCGGGGGACTGGCTCTCCGGTGGCGGGGCGGCCGTGGCGGGGGCTCCTGCCAGACCGGTGAGAGCGAGTGAACCGAGAACCCCGTACAACAGTGCTGCTCTCACTGGCGTATCCCTTCACGAAGACATTGAAAAGGGATAGTTCGTCGGCCAATTGAGGAAGTAAAGGAGGTCAGCGGGGTGTCGGTGGGGGGTGGGGGAAACTCCGTCCGATCCGCCCAGCCGGCGCGTCCGGATGGCCTCCGGCCCGCTGCGACCGCTGGACGGTCTCAGTCGCGTGCGCGGTTCTCCAGTGCGGCGCGCAGGTCCGGTTCGGGAAGGGCACGGGGGCCGCGGACCGCCAGGGCCGTGAGCAGGGTGCTGTCGTCCGGGTCGGTCTCGGCGGCGCGCCGGCGGGGGATGCCGAGGCGGGCGAGGGCCTGTTGGCCGGTCACGGTGGCCCAGCGGGTGTGCGGGTGGATCTCGATGCGGGCGATGAGCAGGCAGCCGCCGATCATCAGCAGCGGCAGCACGAACCAGCCCCCGACCGGTGCCCCGGACGTGCCCGGCGGGGCGACGCCGACGGCGGTGAGCCACAGGACGGCCACCACCGGCGCCGCGAGGCGCACCTGCCGCACCCCCGAGGCCAGTTGGACGTGGAGGGACGCCGGGACGGCGAGGCCGTCGCGCGCCAGGTCCTCGCCGAGCGCGAGCACGGGCGCGGAGCCGGCCGCCTGCTCACGGACCCGGGGGATACGGGCCTGGCCCTGCGGTCCGATCGCGGTGAGCACCGCGCGCTCCAGGGCGTCGTCCGCCTCCGGGGCCGCGACGGTGACCCAGCCGGTGTGCGCGAGCAGCAGCCGGCGCTCGCGGGCCATCCGGACGAGCGCCAGGTCGACCACCCGGCGCGGGCCGCCGGCGAGGAACGCCGTTTCGTACAGGGAGAGTTGCGTGGTGGAGTCGCGCTCCGCCTCCGCCGGGTCGGACAGGCGTCCCACCCGAGCGGCGGTGCGGCACAGACGCAGGCAGCTGGTCGCGGCGACGACCCAGGCCAGGAAGACGAACATCACCCACATGGCGGTGTTCTACGCCATGGAGACGGGTCCGCGCCAGTGCATGTCCGGTATGCGAACGACGGTGCGGCCGTCAACTGCTGCTCCCGCCTCCGCAGGACGAGCCGCCACTGCTGCCGCCACAGGACGAACCGCTGCTACCGCCGCAGGATGAGCCGCCGCTGAAACCGCCCTCGCCGCCCGCCCCACCGCCGCCTCCGCAGGACGAGCCGCCTCCGGAGGAGCCGCACCAGGCCGGGCTGGAGGACTCGGTGTACGAGGTGGAGGTGCCCGGGACGTACACGCTCACCGGCGTCCGGTGCACCGCCATGAGCTGCTCGCGCAGCGCCGCGTCCACCAACTCGCCCACCCCGGCGACAGCCACGACCCCCGCCACCGCGCCGCCGACCGCCACCGTGCCGGGCGGGGCCCACGGGTTGCGGGCACGCAGCCCGCGCAGCGCCTCCCGGCCGGCGGGCGTGGTCCGCGCGGACCGCGGGGCGAAGGCGAGCCCGCCGACGACCAGCGTGACGAAGGCGGTGAGGATGCCCAGGGCGGGGCCCGGCGCCGTGGTGAGGATCGCCGCCAGCACACTGAGGGGGATCGTGGCGAAGACGACCAGGGTGAACACCAGCGCCACCCGCCGCCAGTGGCGCAGCACGGGCGGCGGGTACAGCAGCCCGGCGGCGGCCAGCGAGTCGCCTATCTCCTGGACGGACGGATCGCGCATGACCTGGGCCCGCACCGCCGCCAGCGGCGCCGACCAGTCCCCGCCGACGGCGGCCAGCACGGCCCGCTCGACCGGCTCGCGCGCCGTCGGACGCAGCACGTCGACACGCGAGCCGCCCGGCGCCGTCGTGACCCGGATCAGCCCGCCCTCGTGCATCACCGCCAGCACCGTGTCGGCCACCCGGCCCGGACCGCCGGCCAGGAAAGCCGCCTCCAGTACGTCGGTCGGCTGCCAGCCCCAGCTGCCGCGTGCCGACGCCCGCGCCCGGACCGCCGTCACCGCGAGCCAAGCCAGCGCCGCCAGCTGCACCACCGCCATGACGAGGGCCACGGCGCTCACCTCCTCCCCAGCACGCCGCGCGCCCGGCGCAGCAGCTCACGGGTGCGGTGCGGGGCCGGGGCCGCGCGCTCGCGCCACCACAGCGTCAGCTCGCGCCGCACCCCGGGATCGGCGGGCCGCCCCGCGTCCAGCAACTCCCGTACGAAGGCGAGCGCGTCGTGCCGGTAGCCGCCGGTCAGCGGCCGGCGGGCCGCGTAGTCGAGATAGGCGCGGCGGTACTGGGCGCCCAGGATGCGCGGCAGTTCGGGCGCGACCTTCGCCACCACGTCCGCGCGCTTGGCCGCCAGCGCCCGCGACTGCACCCGCAGCCGCGCCCCGTCGAAGCCCTCCGGCACCGGTGTCCCCGCCACCAGCGCCGAGAGCAGCGCCGTCTGCCGCAGCGCGAGCCGCTCGCGCGCGGCGTCCAGCGCCCGGTCCTGGGCGTTTTGCGTCGCGTTCCGAGCGGTCGGCGTGCTCTGCGTCGTCCGCGTGCTCTGCTTCGTCATCGACACCCCCGTGTCAGACATGCGCGATCCTCCTGGACTCCACCACCGCGGTGATCGCCGCCAGCTCGGCGGCCAGCTCACCGGACATGGGGCATCCCCCGCTCGGAGAGCTCGGGGAGGGGAAGTTGTCGTCGCGCTCCAGCAGCACACCCGGCGGCGCGGTGCGCTCGCAGAGCGCCGCCAGCACGTCGAACACCGGCTGGGGCACGGCGTGCGCGTGGCTGTCGTGCCAGACGCCGTCGCGCTCGAAACCGCCGGCGACATGGACGTAGGCGAGGGCCTCCAGGGGCAGCGCGTCGAGGGCGGCGAGGGGGTCCTCACCGCGGTTGACGTGGTTGGTGTGCAGATTGGCCACGTCGATCAGCAGCCCCACGCCCGTACGTTCCACCAGCTCGGCGAGGAACTGCCCCTCGGTGAACTCCTCGTCCGGCCAGGAGAAGAGCGCCGCGATGTTCTCCACGGCCAGCGGCACCGGCAGCGCCTCCTGGGCGATGCGTATGTTGGCACACAGCACGTCCAGCGCGTCGCGCGTCCGGGGCACGGGCAGCAGGTGCCCGGCCTCCAGCCGCGGCGAGGCGGTCAGCGGCCCCCCGGCCCGCACGAAGGCGAGGTGCTCGGTGACGAGCGGCGCGTCCAGCGCCTCCGCCCGCTCGGCCAGCGCCATCAGCCGCGCCGGATCGGGGCGTTCGGCGCCGCCGAGCCCCAGTCCCACCCCGTGCGGCACGACCCGTACCCCGCGCCCGCGCAACTCCTCCAGCGCGGGCGGCAGATGACCCGGGCAGATGTTCTCCGCGACGACCTCGACCCAGTCGATCCCGGCCAGCCCCGCGATCTCCCCCGCGATCTCCGGCCGCCAGCCGATCCCCGTCCCCAGCGACTCCATTGCGCCCCGCCTCCCCGTTTACCGCAGTGACCCCCCGGTCACACTCACCCGCGTGCAGTCATGATGGCCGCGACCGACGCCCCCGAACCGCTGACCGGGCAGTTCAGAGCGAAACTTGAGGTTGCGCACCAACACTGCCGGACGGTCCGGCACCGGGCGGCCGGGTCACCATGGAAGAAGCGTAGGACGACCCACTGACAATTCCACCGGAAGCAGGGCGCGAGGATCCCCGCAGGGCGCTACAGCGCCGCCTCCATCCACACGTCGTCCGGCAGTTCGGGGTGGTCGGGGTCCGGAGTGCGGGCGAACTCCCGGAAGCCCTGGGCGCGGTAGAAGGCCGCCGCCCGCTCGTTGCCGGCCATGTACTCCAGGTGCAGCCGCTCGGCGCCGGCCGCCTTCAGCCGGGCGCGCACCGCCGCCATGAGCGCCGAGCCGACACCCCGGCCGTGGTACGAGGGCAGCACGTACAGCTTCCACAGCACCGGGACGCCGCCGCGCTCCCCGAGCCCCGCCATCCCGACGATCCGGCTGCCGGCACCGGACGCCTCGGGCCCGCCCGCCACCTCCGCCACCAGCACGTTCCCCGCCGCGATCCCCCGCGCCGTGGACTGCGTCGACCACCACACCGCCAACCGCGACTCCACGTACCGCGCGCCCGCCAGCGGCGTGTAGGTGGGCGGCCACGCGGCCAGCCCGACGGCCCGTACCCCCTCGGTGTCGGACGGCACGGCCTCGCGGATCAGGAGTTCCTCGTTCATCGGGCCATGGGAGCGCCTCAGGTCAGGGCCGGTCAAGCGGCTTATGCGAGCCGCGCAGCGCCGGATGCTCCGCCACCACCGTGCAGCTGCCCGGCGCGATCTCCGTGAAGCCCGCGTCGCGGACCACCGGCAGCCCGCTGCGGACCAGTTCCTCCCACTGGGCGGGGGCGGCGGTGCGTACCGCCAGCTCGAAGCCCGACTCGCGCCAGATCGCGCGGTCGGCCTCGCGCAGCTCCCACCAGGCGAGCTGCGCGCCGTGGCCGGCCTGCGCCATCGCCTTGCCCGCCGACATCTCCAGCCCCGGCGCCAGCCACAGCACGGGGACGCCGGGCGCGGGCGCACCCGGTGGTACGGGATCGGCCAACTCGGTGCCGGAGACCTGGAGTTTCGCCAGCTCCTTCGGCCAGCCGTCCAGGGGGACGGGCGGGAAGACGCGCACCTCGGCGCCCGTCCCGACGACCGTGAGTCCGGGCAGCTCCCGCGCCCGCCGCCACTCCGCGCCCCGGGCCCGGCGCACAACCTTGCGGATCCGGGCGTCCTGCCAGTGCTCCACCGCCTCGGCCCACTCGCCGTCGGCGGCCGTCACCCGCTCGTCCTCCAGCAGCGACAGCACCGCGCGGGCGGCCGTCTCCAGCGCGTCCGTACGGGCCGGGGGAGCGGTCTTCTCGAGGTGGACCACGAGCGGGAGCACGTACTGCGGCTTCCCGTCGCGTTCGGTCTCGGCAGGGGTGACGGGGCTGGAGGCATCGGTGCTGGTCATCGGCGCCAAGTCTGCCAGGTGCGAAACGGGCCCGCTGACGGGCTTGTCGGAGGGGGTGGTTCCGGCGGAGGATCACCCCATGCATAGCGACATCTTCGCCAAGGAGCACATGGCCGAGCCGGCGACGGCTCCCGGTATGACGCTGCAGAACGCCAAGTGCGTCAAGTACGCCGTCAACGGCGAATGCCTCGCCCGCCAGGGCGCGATGATCGCCTTCCGGGGCAATCTGCAGTTCGAGAAGAAGGGCCAGGGGGCCGGCCAGTTCCTCAAGCGCGCCGTCACGGGCGAGGGGCTGGCGCTGATGGCGGTGCGCGGCCAGGGCGAGGCGTGGTTCGCGCACGAGGCGGCGAACTGCTTCATCATCGACATGGCCCCCGGCGACGCGCTCACCGTCAACGGGCGCAACGTCCTGTGCTTCGACCCGACGCTCAGCTACGACATAAAGATGGTCAAGGGCGCCGGCATGATCGGCGGCGGCCTCTTCAACAGCGTCTTCACCGGACAGGGCCGGCTCGCCGTCATCTGCGAGGGGACGCCCGTCGTCATCCCCGTCTCGCCGCAGTACCCGGTCTTCGTCGACACCGACGCGGTGGTCGGCTGGAGCGCCCAGCTCCAGACCTCGCTGCACCGCTCGCAGTCCTTCGGCTCGATGCTGCGCGGCGGCTCGGGCGAGGCGATGCAACTGCGGCTGGACGGCGAGGGGTTCGTGATCGTCCGGCCGAGCGAGTCCCGTCCCGTCCCGGCGGCGCACTGAGCGGCGGCCGTCAGCGCGCCGCCAGCAGCTCCGACACCTTCGCGAACGCGAAGCCGCGCCGGCGCAGCTCCGGCACGATCGTCCGTACGGCCGCCTCGGTGGCCGGTGCCGCGCTTTTCGTACAGTGCAGCACCACCACCGAGCCCGGCCGCACCTGCGCCAGCACCTCGTCTGCCACCGCCGCCGCGTCCGTCGCGAAGGCGTCGCCGCTCGCCACGTCCCACTGCACCGCCGTGACCCCCGTCGGGGCGAGGGCCTTCAGCGCCGCCGCGTCGTAGCAGCCGCCCGGGAAGCGGAAGTAGGGCACCACGTCCGGTACGCCCGCCCGCCGGAAGGCGGCGAAGGCCCGCTCCACGTCGGCGCGCATCGCCGCCGGGTCGACGGCGGGCAGCCCGTAGCAGGGGGTGGTGAAGGCGTGGTGGCTGTAGGAGTGGTTGGCGACCTCGAAGAGCGGGTCGCCGCCGATCGCGCGGGCCTGGCGCGGGTACTGCTCGGCCCAGGCGCCGGTCATGAACACCGTCGAGGGCACCCGCAGCCGCCGCAGGGTGGCGATCAGCTCGGGGTTGTCGAAGCGCTCGCCGCCGGCGGCCCGCTCCACCTGGTCGGACATCATGTCCGCGTCGAAGGTCAGCGCCACGCGCCGGCCCTGCCGGGCGCCGTGCGCGCGCACGGGGGTGACGGTGCGGGGGGTGCGGGGCGCCTGCGCGGCGCGCCGCGGCGCCTCGGCGGCGTGTTTTTCGACGCGCTTGCCGGGGTGCCCGGCGCCGCCCCGGGCGTCCTCGTCGGGTGCCGGGCCGCCGCAGCCCGCCAGCAGTGCGGCGGCGGTGATGAGCAGGGTCAGCGTGCGGACGCTCCGGGGCACGGTGGTCATGCCCCGGAGCGTAAGTACGACTTATGTGGTTTTCGTGCAGGCGGTGACGGCGGCGCCCCGGGCGGCGCAGGGGGTTACGCCGAAAGGCCGACCGGCCCGCTCACCAGGGCCCGGTGACCGCGAAGGTCGTCCCGGGCGTGTACGCGTTGACGTACATCGTCCGGCCGTCCGGGGAGAAGGTCACCCCCGCGAACTCGCCCCACTCCGGGGCCTCGGGAGTGCCGATGTTCTGCGCGTTGCGCGCCATCGGGTAGACCTCGCCGCCGCGCGTCAGCCCGTACACGTGCTGGACGCCCTCGCCGTCCTCGCAGACCATCAGGCCGCCGTCGGGGGCCAGGGCGATGTTGTCGGGCTCCTCGCCCGGCAGCTGCACGTCGGTGTCCGGGCCGAAGGCGATGACCAGCTTGAGCGTGCGCGCCTGCGGGTCGTAGCGCCAGACCTGGCCGAAGTGCGTCGCCGCCGAGCCGTCCGCGGCGCGGGCGAAGCTGCAGACGAAGTAGACGCTGCGGCCGCCCCAGTAGCAGCCCTCGAGCTTCTGCCCGTGGGTGATGCCGAGCGGGCCGAAGTCCTGGTCGCGGATGGGGGTTTGGGCGGCGAGCGGGTCGGGGACGTCGACCCACTCGATGCCGTGGAAGACCGTGCCGGTCTCCTGTACGGAGGAGAGGTCCGCGACCCCGGGCACCCGCATCGCCTGCAGCCGCCCGCCCGCCCGCAGCGAGCCGGGGCCGCCGAGCGGCTTGGCCGGCAGGAAGCGGTAGAAGAGGCCGAAGGGGGAGGCGAAGGCGTCCTCCGTCTCGTACACCACCCCCGTGCGCGGGTCGATGGCCACCGCCTCGTGCTGGAAGCGGCCCATCGCGGTGAGCGGGACGGCGCCGCTGCGGTACGGGTCGCGGGCGTCGACCTCGAAGACGAAGCCGTGGTCCTTGGTGTAGCCGTTGGTGCCGGCCCGGTCCTCGTTCTCCTCGCAGGTCAGCCAGGTCCCCCAGAGGGAGGGGCCGCCGGCGCAGTTCACGGCCGTACCGGCGATCGACACCCGCTCGTCGGTGACCTCGCCGCGCCGGTCGAGGTGGATCGTCGTACAACCCCCCTTGGCCCCCGGGTCGTAGGTCAGGCCGTCGATCGCCGGCACCGGGTACTTCGCGGTGGGGCGGTTCTCGTGGTTGCGCACCAGCGCCACCGAGCCGCGGCCCAGGGCGAAGGCGGCCATGCCGTCGCAGTTGCCCGGCACCGGGCCCTCGCCGGAGCGCAGCGGGTCGCCGGTGCGGGACAGGACGCGGTAGGCGAAGCCCTCCGGCAGGTCGAGCAGTCCGGTCGGATCGGGTACGAGGGGGCCGTAGCCCGCCCCCGTGCCCATGCCCCGGGCGGCGGCGCTGGAGCCGGTGAAGAGTTCGCCGACGGCCCCGGCGAAGGCGATGCCCACGCCGGCGGCGCCGGTACGGGCGAGGAGTTCACGTCGTGACGTCATCTGAGTCAGGTCAACTTCCTGCTGGAGGACAGGAGATGTGCGGGGTCGTGTCTACCACTTGATGAACGGCATGTGAACGGGGCGTGCGCCCGGCGCCTCAGCGTGTCGCCCCGCGCTCAGCCCCGCGCCGCCGCCAGCGGCCCCGCGTCCCGGGCCAGCGCGGTGAGGCGGGAGATCGCGCGGAAGTACTTCTTCCGGTAGCCGCCGGCCAGCATCTCCCCGCTGAAGATCGCGTCGAACGGCAGCCCCGAGGCCAGCACCGGCACCTCGCGGTCGTAGAGCCGGTCGGCCAGCACCACCAGGCGCAGCGCCGTCGACTGGTCGGGGACCTCCTTGACGCCCGTCAGGCAGACCGCCGCGACGTCGTCCGTCATCGCGCCGTAGCGGCTCGGGTGCACCGAGGCCAGGTGCTCCAGCAGCGCCGGGAAGGCGTCCAGTGTCGCGCCCGGCGTCGTGTGGGCCACCCGGGTGACCGTCTCGGTGGAGAACGGCGCGGGCGCCTGGGGCAGGCCCCGGTGGCGGTAGTCCTCGCCGTCGATGCGCAGGGGGCGGAAGCGCGCCGAGAGGCCCTGGATCTCGCGCAGGAAGTCGGCCGCCGCGAAGCGGCCCTCGCCGAGCTTGCCGGGCAGCGTGTTGGAGGTGGCCGCCAGGGCGACGCCCGCGTCCACGAGCCGGCCCAGCAGCGTGGAGACGAGCACCGTGTCGCCGGGGTCGTCCAGCTCGAACTCGTCGATGCACAGCAGCCGGTGGCCGCTGAGCGTGGCCACGGTCTGCTGGAAGCCCAGCGCGCCGACCAGGTTCGTCAGCTCCACGAAGGTGCCGAACGCCTTGAGCTGCGGGGCGGCGGGCGTCGCGTGCCAGAGCGAGGCGAGCAGATGGGTCTTGCCGACGCCGTAGCCGCCGTCGAGATAGACGCCGCGCGGGCCCGCGGGAGCGGCGGGGGCCTTGCGGAACCAGCGCTTCACCCCGCCGCCGACCGCCGTGGCGCCGCCGCCGAGGCCGCTGGCGAAGTCCGACAGGACCCGTACCGCCTCGGTCTGGCTGGGCTGGGAGGCGTCGGGGACGTACGTGGCGAAGCGCACCGAGTCGAAGCGCGGCGGCGGCACCATCTCGGCCACCAGCCGCTCGGCCGGCACCTGCGGGCGGCGCTCGCTCAGCGCACCGGGCGCCGAGGGGGCTCCGGCGGTCCCGGCGGTCCCGGACGTACCGGACGTTCCGGGCGCCCCGGATGGGGGAGTGGCGGCGGGTATGGGCGAAGGGCTGGAGGATGGCACCTGTCCATGGTAGGTGCCCGGATGCCGAGGTGTGCGCGGAGGTTCGGGCCCGAGCGGGCCGTGCCACACTGCCTCCCATGCGACGTCTGTTCCCCGTTTCGAGTGATTTCGCCGCCGCCGACCGCGAGTGGAGCCTCACCGAACTCGCCGAGGTCTACGCGTACCCCGAGGACGCCCCCGTCTGGCTGCGGGCGAACATGGTCTCCTCGCTGGACGGCGCGGCCCATGTCGGCAGCCGCTCGCAGCCGCTCTCCAGCGAGGCCGACATGCGGATCTTCGGTGTGCTGCGGGCGCTGGCGGACGTGGTGGTCGTCGGTGCGGAAACGGTTCGCCAGGAGGGCTACCGCCCCGCCCGCGCCCGAGAGGCCTTCGCCGCGCGGCGCCGCGAGCGCGGCCAGACCCCGGCGCCCGCGATCGCCGTCCTGAGCGTGAGCCTCGACCTCGACTTCGGCCAACCCCTCTTCACCGAGCCGCTGACGCCCACGCTCATCCTGACGGGCGAGCGGGCCCCGGCCGAGCGGGTCGAGGCGGCGCGGGCGGCGGGCGCGCAGGTCGTCCTCGCCGGGCCGGGCGCCGGGGCGGCCCCGCTCGACGCCGTACGGGCCCTCGCCGACCGGGGCCTGGGCCGGATCCTCTGCGAGGGCGGGCCCCGGGTGCTCGCCTCCTTCGCCGCGGCCGGGGCGCTGGACGAGCTGTGCCTGACGCTGGCGCCCCGGGTGGCGCTCGGCGACGCGCCGCGGGTGATGGAGGGGAAGACGGAGCTGCCCGTCCCCCGGGACTTCGCCCTCGGCTCGCTCATGGAGGAGGCCGGCTTCCTCTTCACCCGCTACCGTCGGAGCTGACAATGAGCGGAATACCCCGTTCCGTTTCGCGGAATATCTCGTTCCGTTTAGTGCGGACTGGGCAGACTGGAGCCGCAGGATCGTTTCTGGAGCACCCCTCGCCGAGGGGGCGCCGCAGGCATGGAGGACGCACGCCGTGATCACCACAGTGCTGATGATCGAGAAACCCCTGGTTCCCGTGGACGTGGAGATGGTGACGCGGCTCCACGGCGACGAGCCGGTGACCTTCTACGTGCTGCTGCAGCCGCGCGGGAACCAGGACCGGCTGCTGCGCTCCCTCGACGACGTCGTCCTGGGCGAGTTCGACGAGGCGGTGCACGAGGGGCACGTCCCCGAGGGCGAGGCGGCCGTCTCCCCGGCCGAGACCGCACTGAAGCACTCGGTGAAGGCACTGCGGGACGCGGGGGCGAAGGCGTCCGGGGAGATCGTCGAGGGCGATCCGCTGGAGACGCTGCGCAAGGCCGTCGCCGAGCACAAGGCCGACGAGGTCATCGTGCTGACGGCGCCGCACCAGGTGGAGGAGTTCTTCCACCGCGACTGGGCCTCACGGGCGCGGCACAAGGTGGGGGTGCCCGTTTTGAAACTCTTCGCCCACAACGACGTGTAGGCGGCACGCGAGCGGACGTACGGCCGCCCGTGCCGCCCGCGGCCGTAGTGCGAGAATCGGTCCGGACCCCCCAAGCTAGGAGACGCGCATGGCACCGGCGATCCCGCCCACGATGGACCGGCCGCACTTCATCGGTATCGGCGGAGCCGGGATGTCCGGTATCGCCAAGATCCTCGCCCAGCGCGGTGCCCGGGTCGCCGGCAGCGACGCCAGGGAGTCGCCGACCGCCGAGGCGCTGCGCGCGCACGGCGCCACCGTGCACATCGGCCACGACGCCGCGCACCTCACGCCGGACACCACCGCCGTCGTCGTCTCCTCCGCCATCCGCGCCGACAACCCGGAGCTGGCCGCCGCCCGCGCCGCCGGCATCCCGGTGGTCCACCGCTCCGACGCCCTCGCCGCGCTGATGGACGGGCTGCGTCCGATCGCCGTGGCCGGCACGCACGGCAAGACCACCACCACCTCCATGCTCGGTGTCGCCCTGCGCACGCTGGGGCTCTCCCCCTCGTACGCGATCGGCGGCGACCTCGACGAGCCCGGCTCCAACGCCGAGAACGGCGCCGGGGAGTTCTTCGTCGCCGAGGCCGACGAGAGCGACCGCAGCTTCCACACGTACGCGCCCGAGGTCGCGATCATCCTCAACGTGGAGCTGGACCACCACGCCAACTACGCCTCGATGGACGAGATCTACGAATCCTTCGAGATCTTCACCCGCCGCATCACCCCCGGCGGCACCCTCGTCCTGGCCGCCGACCAGGACGGCGCACGCGAGCTGCGCGGGCGCCTGGCACCGGAGTTGGCCGTCACCACCTACGGCGAGGCCGCCGACGCCGACGTGCGGGTGCTGTCCATCACCCCGCGCGGGCTGACCAGCGAGGTCACCGTGCTGCTCGACGGCGAGGAGCTGGCGTTCACCGTCAGCGTCCCCGGCCGCCACTACGCCCTCAACGCCGTCGCCGCCCTCGCCGCGGGCGCCGCGGCGGGCATCCCGGCCGCCGAACTCGCGGCGGCGCTCGGCTCGTACACCGGGGTCAAGCGCAGGCTGCAGCTGAAGGGCAGCGCGGCCGGCGTCCAGGTCATCGACTCCTACGCGCACCACCCCACCGAGATGACGGCGGACCTGGAGGCGATGCGCGCGGCCGTCGGCGACGAGGGGCGCATCCTGGTGCTCTTCCAGCCCCATCTCTTCTCCCGTACCCAGGAGTTGGGCCGGGAGATGGGCGAGGCGCTGGCCCTCGCGGACGCCTCGGTGGTCCTTGACATCTACCCGGCCCGCGAGGACCCGGTCCCCGGCGTGACGTCGGCGCTGATCGTGGACGCGGCGCGGGCGGCGGGCGCGGACGTCACGCCCGTGCTGGCCAAGGAGGCCGCTCCCGGGGTGCTGGCCGCGATGGCCAAGCCCGGGGACCTCGTCCTGACCATGGGCGCCGGGGACGTGACCGACCTCGGGCCGGGAATCCTGACCGCTCTGGAGGCGTGAGTCGATGTCGTACGAGATCGAGAAGTCGGACGAGCAGTGGCGTGCGGAGCTGACGCCGCAGGAGTACCAGGTGCTGCGCGAGGCCGGCACCGAGCCGCCGGGTGTCGGTGAGTACACCGACACCAAGACGGAAGGCGTCTACGACTGCCGCGGCTGCGGGGCGGAGCTGTTCCGCTCGACGGAGAAGTTCGACAGCCACTGCGGCTGGCCGAGCTTCTACGACCCCGCCCGCTCCGAGGCGGTCGAGCTGATCGAGGACCACTCGCTCGGCATGAAGCGCACCGAGGTCCGCTGCGCGACGTGCGGCTCCCACCTGGGCCACGTCTTCGAGGGCGAGGGCTACCCGACCCCGACGGACCAGCGCTACTGCATCAACAGCGTCTCGCTGCGGTTGGCGCCGCGGGACGGGGAGTAGGCGGGGCGCCGGACACCCGGCGCGCAGGCGGGACCGGAGGGCCGCGGGATGCCGCGGCCCTCCGGCGTGCGGGCGAACGGCGGTCGACGGGATACGGAACTTCCGGTGGGCGTCTTCTGTGCGGGCTCGGGGCGGGTCATGCTCATGGCTGGCTCCGCGCGCCCGGTGCGAGGCCGCCGCGTCGTCGATCCCGGGAGGAAACCGTGTACCGTCCCACCCGCCGCCAAGCCGTCGCCACCCTGACCGCCGCCCTCGGCGGCGCTGCGGCCGGACTCGTGCTGCCCGCTCCCCGCGCCGCCGCCCACGAGGCCGGCGCGACCCCCCTGCGGCGTGCGCACGCCCACAACGACTACCTGCACGCGCGGCCGCTGCTCGACGCCCTCGGGCACGGCTTCACCTCCGTCGAGGCGGACATCTTCCTGCGGGACGGGCGCCTCCTCGTCGCGCACGAGGAGGCGACCCTCGACCCGGCCCGTACGCTCGAAGCGCTCTACCTCCAGCCGCTGGCGCGGCGCGTCGCCCTCAACCGGGGGAGCGTGTACGCCGGTTACCCCCATCCCGTGCAGCTGCTCGTCGACATCAAGGACCGGGGCGAGGCGACGTACCTGGAGCTGGCCCGCGTACTGCGGCGCTACCGGGGGCTGTTCAGCTACGCCGTCGACGGCCGCGTCCACCCGCGTGCCGTCACCGCCGTCATCTCCGGCGACCGCGCGGCACGTGTGCCGATGGAGGCCGAGCGGGTGCGCTACGCCTTCTACGACGGCCGCCTCACCGACCTGGAGACGGACGCACCCGCCTCCTTCATCCCCCTGGTCAGCGGCAACTGGAATGCCGGCTTCACCTGGCAGGGCGTCGGCGAGATGCCCGCCGACCAGCGCGAACTGCTCCACCGCATAGCCGGGTTGTGCCACGCGCGCGGCCAGCGGCTGCGCTTCTGGGCGACCCCCGACGTGGCGGGCGAGGCCCGCGACGCCGTGTGGAGCGAACTGCTCGCCGCCGGCGTCGACCACCTCAACACGGACGACCTGGCGGGGCTCGAAGCGTTCCTGCGTGCCCGCGGCGGGGCATAGAGGGGGCACAACGGCACGGATAGCGGGCCCGTACCACGGGTAGGATCGCTTCAAGATCGCGCGTGCGAGTGGGGGGCGCCATGGGGGTATTCCGCTGGGGACGCGGTGAGCGCCGCGACGGGCGCGCCGCGCCGCGCGACACCGCTTTCGAGTTCTTCTCCGCCACCGAGGGCGCGCTCTTCCGCCGCTCGGTGCGCGAGGCGTTCGCCGAGCACGGCCTGGAGGTGACGCTCTACGCCGAGCACGCCGTGGACGACACCGGCCGCGAGTTCGGGCTGAACAACCTGGCGGCCAGCTGCCACCACGACGAGCGCGGCGTGCGATTGTGGCCGCAGCTGGTGCGCCGGCACATCTCCGTACTGCTGCGCACCCTCGACGGCCCCTCCGCGCTGGAGACGATGGCGCCCGAGCAGCTGCTCGGGCGCGTCTACCCCCGGGTCGTGGAGTCCGCGCTGGTCGAGCGCGGCCCCTTCGACTACGCCCGGCAGCTGACCCCCGGCCTGTCGGAGGTGCTCGCGCTCGACCTGCCGGAGAGCGTGATGCTGCTCAACGACGAGGCGCTGGACCCGCTGGGCGGCGCGGCGGCGCTGCGCGCCCAAGCCGTGCGCAATCTGCGGGAGTTGCCCGTCGAGGGGCACGAGGCGGTCGACCAGGGCGACGGGCAGCGCTTCCACGTGGTGATGGGCGACTCCTTCTTCACCGCGAGCCGGGTGCTGCTGCTGGACGAGCTGGTCCAGCGCGTCACCGGCCGCCCCCTGGGCCCGGACGGCGCGCTGGTGGCGATGCCCTTCCGCCACCAGCTGGTCTTCCACCCCATCGAGGACATCCACGTCATCCCGAGCCTCGGCGGCATGGCACGCTACGCGGCGGCCGGCCACGAGGACGCGGTCGGCCCCGTCAGCCCGCACATCTACTGGTGGCGCGGCGGACTGCTCACCCAGCTCAGCGAGATGGCCGAGGGCACGGTGACGGTCACGGTGGGCGTGGACCTCCAGCAGGTCCTGGAGCGGCTGGCGCAGGAGGCGGATCGGGAGGGGTGAGGGGCGCGGAGGTGGGGGACGCGGAACTGTTCCCCCCGGACCTGCCGGTCTTCACGGAGCTGGGCCGCCGCGAGCCGCGCGCCCGCGCGTGGCTCGACGGGCTGCCCGCGCTCGTCGCCGCGTACCGCGACGCCTGGTCGCTGCGGCTGAAGCGCCCCTATCGCGGCGGCAGTTGCTCGTGGGTCGCCCCGGTCGAGACAGCCGACGGCGCACCCGCGGTCCTCAAGCTGACCTGGCCCCACCCCGAGGCCGCGGGAGAGGCCGAGGGACTGCGCATCTGGGACGGCCACTTCGCCGTACGCGCGCTGCGGGCCGAACCGGCCGACTTCGCACTCCTGGTGGAGCGCTGCACCCCCGGCGGAGCACTGGCCCGCGCCGACCACCTCCCCGCCGGGACGCGCCTCGGGCTGGGCGCGGCGGTGCTGCGGGGGCTGTGGGGCGTCGCGGTGCCGACCGGGCACGGGCTGCCGCTGCTCGGCGCGGTGACGTCCGGCTGGGCGCGGCTGGTGGAGGAGCGGATGGCGCGGCTGTCCCCCGGCTACGACCCCGGCCTCGTGGCGCGCGGCGCGGCGCTGCTGCGCGAGCTGCCCGCCTCCGCCACCCGCTCGGCCGTCGTCCACGGCGACTTCAACCCCGGCAACGTACTGGCCGCCGAGCGCCTGCCGTGGCTGGCCATCGACGCCAAACCCATGGTGGGGGACCCGGGTTACGACGTGTACCCGCTGCTGGAGCAGATCGACGACCCCTACGCGCTGCCGTCCCCCGACCGGGTGCTCGCCGAGCGGCTGGCGCTGCTGGCGGACGTACTGGACGAGGACGCGCGGCGGCTGGCGGCGTGGGGGACGGCGCGGCGGGTGGAGACGGCGCTGTGGCTGGCCGACCGGGGGGATCGGGGCGGGGGAGCGGAGGCGATGCGCCAGGCGCGGCTGCTCGCGGGGGCGGCGGGGGTGTGACCGTACGGCGAGGTGATCCGTACCGGCGGGTAGTCAAGTGGGGCGCGGTGGCGGAGAATCCTTGCGGAGCAGGGAGGAGCTCGTCGTGAGCCAGTCGTACGGTAACTACCAGCCCGAGATCTACCTCAACGGGCTGGCCGACCAGACGCCCCCGTTCACCACCGACCCCACGCGGCTGGCCGAGGCCGCCCGGGAGCGGCTGGCGGACGGGCCGTACTGGTACGTGGCGGGGGCGGCCGGGTCGGGGGCGACCGAGCGGGCCAACCGCGCGGCCTTCGACCGCCGCCGGCTCGTCCCCAGGATGCTGACCGGCGCCACCGAGCGCAGCCTCGCTACCACCGTGCTGGGCGAGGAGCTGGCCGCGCCCGTCCTGCTCGCGCCCGTCGGGGTGCAGGGCATCCTGCACGAGGACGGGGAGCTGGCCACCGCCCGCGCCGCCGCCGGCGTCGGGGTGCCGATGGTGCTCTCCACCGCCTCCTCGCACACCATCGAGGACGTCGCGCAGGCGAACGGCGCGGGGCAGCGCTGGTACCAGCTGTACTGGCCCAACGACGACGACGTCACGGTCAGCATCCTCGACCGCGCGCGCAGGGCCGGCTTCACCACCCTCGTCGTCACCCTCGACACCTGGACCCTGGCCTGGCGCCCCCGCGACCTCGACCAGTCCTACCTGCCCTTCATCCGCGGCGTCGGCTGCGCCATCCCCTTCTCCGACCCGGCCTTCCGCGCCGGGCTGGCCAAGCCGCCGGAGGAGGACGTCCTCTCGGCCGTGCTGAAGTGGGTGCCCACCTTCACCGGCACGGACAAGACCTGGGACCGGCTGCCCTTCCTGCGCCGGCACTGGGAGGGGCCCATCGTGCTGAAGGGGATCCAGCACGTCGGCGACGCCCGCCGCGCCGCCGCCGCCGGCATGGACGGCATCGTCGTCTCCAACCACGGCGGCCGGCAGGTCGACGGCGCCGTCGCCTCACTGGACGCGCTGGAGCCGATCGCGGCGGCCGTGGGCGAGCGGCTCGACGTCCTCTTCGACTCGGGCGTGCGCACCGGCGCCGACGTGCTCAAGGCGCTGGCGCTGGGCGCGAAGGCCGTGCTGTACGGGCGCCCGTACGCCTACGGACTGGCGCTCGGCGGCGAGGACGGCGTACGCCACGTCCTGCGGAGCCTGCTGGCCGACCTGGACCTGACACTGGGCCTGTCGGGGCACTCCTCGGTGGCCGAAGTGGGGCCGGGGAGCCTGTCGTTGGAGTAGCTCAGGGGTTCGGTACGTAGCCGAGGTCGACCGGCGGGGCGGGCAACGCGGCGAGGAGACCGGGGAGGTGCGGCGGCCACAGGTCCTCGGTCGCGGTGGCCAGCTCCCCGGGCGTCCACCACTTCCAGGTGAGGATGTCGTCGTCCGCGTGGCGGGCGACCGCCCCGGGGGTCGGTTCGCGGTGCGGGCCGCGGGCCAGGTAGATGTGCTCGGACTGGCGCACCGGCACGCCCTGGCGGGTGAAGTCGTGGGTCCAGGTGCACAGCAGCGGGCCGGGCTTGAGGTCCGTCCAGCCGGTCTCCTCCTCGACCTCGCGTAGCACGCCGTCGAGCGGCGACTCCCCCGGCTCCAGACCGCCGCCGGGCATCGCCCAGTAGGTGGGGATCTCGCCGGGCGGATAGCGGAAGAGGAGGACGGCGCCCGCCGGGTCGAGGATCGCGAGGCGGGCGGCTGTTCGCGGAGTGCGCATGGCGATCATGCTAGGAGGTGCGGCGCAGTACGGCCACGGAGTTCGGGGGGAGGGTCAACGTGCCGCTTCCCGCGGGGCGTTCGGGTACGCCCCAGTTCTCGATCAGGGTGGCGGCCGTCTCCAGGTGGACTGCTTCCGGGCCGAGGTTCACCGCCACCTCGACGTCGCCGCGTCCCAGCCGGACCACCGGGCCTGGCGTTACGTCCACGCGTAGGCGCGTCAGGTCCGGGTCTGTGAAGGCGGGGTGGGTGCGGCGTAGGGCGATGAGGCGGTGGTGCCAGGAGAGGAGGGCTGCGTGCGGGGAGCGGGTCCGTTCCGTCCGGTCCAGGCAGGAGCGGGTGCGGGTGGCAGGGTCCTGGGGGTCGGGGATCTCCTCCGCCGCCCAGCCGTGTGCCGCGAACTCCCGGCGGCGGCCCCGGCGTACAGCCTCCGCCAGCTCCGGGTCCGTGTGGTCGGTGAAGTACTGCCAGGGCGTGCGCGCACCCCACTCCTCGCCCATGAACAGCATCGGCGTGTACGGGCCCAGCAGGACCAGCGCCGCCGCGCACGCCAGTCGGCCCGGCGGGAGCTTCGCCGCCAGGCGGTCGCCCTGGGCGCGGTTGCCGATCTGGTCGTGCGTCTGGGCGTAGGACAGGAGGCGGTACGCGGGCACGGCGGCGCGGTCCAGCGGGGCGCCGTGGGGGCGGGCCCGGAAGGAGGAGTACGTGCCGTCGTGGAAGAAACCGCCGGTGAGGGTCTTGGCCAGGGCGCGGGCGGGGTCGGCGGCGAAGTCGGCGTAGTAGCCGGTGGACTCGCCGGTCAGGGTGGCGTGCAGGGCGTGGTGGAGGTCGTCGTTCCATTGGGCGTGGACGCCCAGGCCGCCGGACGCGCGCGGGGTGGTGGTGCGGGGGTCGTTGAGGTCTGACTCGGCGATCAGGAAGAGGGGGCGGCCCAACTCGGCTGAAAGCGCGTCGACTTGGGCTGACAGCTCGGCGAGGAAGTGCGTGGCGCGGGTGTCGTGCAGGGCGTGGACGGCGTCCAGGCGCAGACCGTCGAGGCGGTAGTCGCGCAGCCAGGAGAGCGCACTGCCGGCGAAGTACGCCCGCACCTCGTCCGACCCCGGTCCGTCGAGGTTCACCGCCGCGCCCCACGGGGTCTGCCGGCCGTCGGTGAAGTAGGGGCCGAAGGCGGGGAGGTGGTTGCCGTGCGGTCCGAGGTGGTTGTGGACCACGTCCAGCACCACGCCCAGGCCGTGGCCGTGGGCCGTGTCGACAAAACGCTTCAGCGCCTCCGGGCCGCCGTAGGGTTCGTGCACGGCCCACGGGCCCACCCCGTCGTAGCCCCAGCCGTGGACGCCCGGGAAGGGGGACAGGGGCATCAACTGCACGTGTGTCACGCCGAGTTCGGCCGGCTCGCCGAGGTGGTCCGCCGCCGCGTCGAGGGTGCCGTCGCGGGTGTACGTGCCCACGTGCAGCTCGTACAGCACCGCGCCGGGCAGCGGGCGCCCCGGCCACGGATGGCGCCAGGGGTAGCGGCCGTGGTCGTACACCGCGCTGGGGCCGTCCACCCCCGCCGGCTGCCGGCGCGAGCGCGGGTCGGGCAGCAGCGGGCCGCCGTCCAGCCGGAACCCGTACGGGTCGCCGTCCCCGGCCGGCGCCTCGACCTCCCACCAGCCCCGCCCCCGCGCCCGCAGGGGCCGAGCCCGCCCCGCGAGCACCAACTCCACCCGCCGGGCGCGCGGCGCCCACACCTCGAACAGCATTCCCCCATGGTGGGGGCGGAGATGCAACTGCGCCACGGCGCCTCGGACATCACGCCTCAGTGCATGAAGTAACGCTCCTGGACGATGGGATACCCCGCCTTCTCGAAGTTGCGGGCCATCGGCGCGTTGCCGAAGTCCGTCGAGGCGACGATCTTCGGTACGCCGGCCTCCGCCAGCACGTGCGTCGTCTCGGCCAGCAGGTCGTAGGCGTAGCCGTGGCCGCGCTGAGCGGGGACGACGCCGATGAAGCCGACGATGGGGTTGGTCTGGTTGCGGGCCGGGATGTGCAGCCCCACCAGCTCGCCCTGCTTCGTGTACGCGAGCTGCCACCACTCGCGCGGCGAGGGGCACCACTGGAAGAACTCCAGCTCCTCGCGCGCCGCCTGCTCGACGCCGCCCTCGTCGATCGCTCTGCGGGCGTGCGCGTCGAGGGTGCCCTGCTCGACCAGGCGCAGGACGTCGAGGATCCTCTCGTCGTCGGGCTCGGCGCGGAACTCCAGGCGTCCGGGGCGCTCGGGCAGCCCGCAGTCGGGCGTCCACTCGTACTGGAAGCGCTCCACGAGCGGCTTCATCCCGGCGGCCGACGCGGCGTCGATACGGGCCTGCGCCTGCGCGCGCACGGCAGGGTCGTCCCGCCAGTGCGCCGGCAGCAGCTGCACGTACTCGGCGCGCAGCGGCGCCGTGCGCAGCAGTTGCACGGCGGCCTCGGCGTCGGTGAAGTCGAACCAGTCGAGGGAGATCGGCTCCTCGTCCTTCGGGCCCGCCCACCAGGCGGCGCGGGCGACGACGCGCTCGCCGCGCAGGGCGACCCAGCACCAGTCGAGGCGGTACTCACCGCCCTGCGCGAGGCTCGCCCAGGGGTGGCCGAACGCGCTCTTGCCCAGGGCGGGGTGGTCGGGGATCTGCTGGAACAGGTGCTCCTCGCCGGCGGCGAGGGAGCGGATGACCAGATCGGTCACAGGGTTTTCCTTCCGGAAGGTGAGCGCTCACTCTCGCCGCACTGTGCGCGTTTCTCAACCGAATTCGAATCAGCGTGCGTTGAGCACCTTCACCACGATCGGACCCGCCGCGTCGCGCCCGTGCCCGCCGCCCTGCACCCACGCGGCGGCGGCTATGCGCCCGTCGCCGCTGAAGGCCGTGAACCAGCTGTCGGCCTTCGCCCCGTCGACCTCCGCCGTGCCGGTCTTGGCGCCCGAGCCCGGGGGCAGCCCCAGCCCGGCCGCCGTGCCGGTCCGCACGGCCTGGCGCATCATGTCCCGCAGGTAGCCGCCCACGGTGCCGGGGAGCGGGCTGGCCTGGGCGAGGGGCTTGCCGACCTCGGGCAGCAGCACCGGCTGGTGGAAGGCGCCCCGGCTGACGGTGGCCGACACGGAGGCCATGTTGAGCGGGTTCATCGTGACGGCGCCCTGGCCGATCAGCGCCGCCCACTTGGCGTCGCCGCTGCCGGTCGGAACGCTTCCGTCGGCGGACTTGATGCCCGTGGTCCAGTCGTTGCGCCCCAGCCCGAAGTAGCGGCTCGCGGTCTCGGAGAGGGCGCTGTCGCCGAGGGGGGCGGAGAGGTTGGCGTAGTGGAGGAACCCGGTGTTGCACGAGCGGGCGAAGTTCTCCATGAGGGTGGAGTCCCCGTCGATACCGACCAGCCCCTCGTCGTTGCGGAAGGACTTGCCGTTCTTGATGGACAGGCTGTCGAAGCACTTGGTGGTGCTGCGCGGCGTGGTCGAGGGGGAGGCGGTGAAGAGCGCCGCCGCCGTGACGATCTTGAACGTCGACCCCGGCGCCCGCCCGCCCATGAACGCGGCGTTGAAGTCGACGTCGCCGGAGTTCGCCACGGCCAGCACCCGGCCCGTGGCCGGGTCGACGGCCGCCACCGAGGCGTCGTCGTAGCGCCCGACGGCCTTCTCCGCCGCCGCCTGCACGCCCGCGTCGAGCGTCGTCTCCAGCCGCGCCGGCCTGCCCTTCGCCACGGTCAGCAGCGTCTTGCCGCTCTCCCCGCCCCGGATGCCCAGCTCCACCCCGGGCTCACCGGAGAACTTGCCCGCGTAGGTCTCCCGCAGCCCCGCCAGCACCGGCCGCAGCGAGGGGTACTTCGCCGGGTCCAGGGACTGGCCGTTGCGGTCCACCGCGTCCACCTGCGGGGCCTGCGCCTCGCCCGTCACCAGCGACTCGCCGGCGCCCAGCTCGGGGTGGAGCACCGAGGGCTGCCACTTGACGAGCGGCCTGCCCGTCACCGAGCCCCGTACGACCGTCAGCTTCGACTCGTACGACAGCGGCTTGCTTATCCTGCGGTAGACGACCTTCGCCTTCACACCGAAGGCGACCTCGGCCCCCTGCGGCGGCTTCGGCGTGAAGACCGGCTTCTTGATCAGGGCCTCCGCGCCGTACCCCCGCAGCCCCGTCAGCGCCGCCGCGTCCGCGTCCGTGAGCGCGGCGGCCTTGGGCAGCTCGCCCTTCGACCAGGCGGTGAGGAACGCCTGTGCCGCGTCCGCGACCTCGTCGCGCGTCAGCGGCCCCGTCCGCCGCTCCGAACCGGACGCGGACGAGCCGCCCAGGCCGCCCATGATGTTGTAGACCCCCAGCCCGGCCAGCGCCACCATGGCGACGACGACCAGCCCGAGCAGCCATTTCCCAGCGGAACGCATCCGCCCACCCCGTTTCCCCGTACCTCACCCGCCCCCGCGGGCAAGCGCAATCTAACCCGGGGCACTGACAACGCTGTGGGCGCTCCCGTCACGATTTCGCCGCACTTCGCCGGGCAGCGTACGGCGTTCCCGCACAGGAGAGAGGAAAACGGGCAGGGCGGTGGGCTGCTAGGGCCGGTTCTGGGGCCGGTCCTGCTGCCGGTCCCGGGGCGCGGTCCGTACGAGCAGCGCCACCGGTGATCCGGCGAACAGCTCCGCCGCCCGGACGCGGCCGTGCAGTGGTGGTGCGGCGGGGCGCAGGGTGTCGTGCCAGTCGCCCGCCGGGAGGGGGAGCGCCGTGTCGCGCCAGCCGCCCGCCCGCTCCAGGACGCCCGCCAGCCGCGTGACCGCGGTGATCACCTCGTCGGAGCGGGTGAACGCCAGCAGGTGGTCCGCTGCCGGGCCTGCGGCGGGGAGGGGCGCGTACGTCCCCCGGTGGTCGAACCAGTCCGGGTGTGTCCGCCGCAGTCGCAGCGCCGTCGCCGTCAGGTCGCGTTTACCGTCCTGCGGGCCTGCTCCCGGCTCGTGGGGGCGCGGGGGGAAGTGGGGGATGCGGCGGTTGTCCGGGTCGACCAGGGCGAGGTAGCGCGACTCCGTGCCCTGGTAGAGGTCCGGTATGCCCGGCATCGTCAGGTGCAGGAGCGCGGCGCCCAGTTCGTTGGCGTCGATCGCCGCCGCGCGTTCGTTGGCGAACAAGGACGTCATGTACGCCCCCGGCCCGCACGGGCCCGCCTCGGTGAACGCGCGCACCGCCGCCTCGTACGCGGCGTCGGGCTCGGTCCACGTCGTGCGCAGCGCGGCCTCCCGTACGGACTTCAGCAGCGCCGGCACCACCGCGTCCGGGTGCGGGAAGCCGATGCCGTACGAGGTCTGCCAGGCCGTCCAGGCCAGGTGCGCGTCCGGCGGCGGGGTGGGGCCGGGCCGCAGCGAGGCGAGGAAGGCGGCCCACTGCGCCGGGTACTGGGCCAGCACCGCCGTGCGGGCCCGGACGTCCGCGCTGCGTTTCGTGTCGTGCGTGGTGAGCACCGTGCCCGTGTGCGGCCACTCCCGCTGGACGTACGCGCAGTGGGCGTGGAAGGACTCCGGCGTGATTGCCGGCGCCTGCGGACAGCCGCCGACCTCGCAGGCGGACAGCAGGGGGGTGTAGCGGTAGAACGCCGTGTCCTCCACCGACTTGGCGCGCAGTGCCGAGGCCGTCTGGGCGAACCTGGCGCGGAAGTCCGCGTGTTCGGGGCCGTCCCCGAGCCGTCCCAGCGCCGCCTCGCGGACCACGTCCACCGCCGTCGCCTCCTGCGGTACGCGGAAGGCCGCGCGGGCGCCCTCCGCCGCCTCCGTCAGCAACCGCACGTCCTGCGGCCGGGGTTCACCGCCCGGTGCCACGTACGGGCGGTAGACCGGCAGCCGTACCAGCGTCTCGCGCACCGCCCGCTCCAGCGCCCACGGCGCGTGGTCCGCCAACCGGGGGTCGCCGGCGCAGATCCGCCCCGCCGTACGCACCAGCCGGGCGACCTCCGCCGCCAGCTCCCGCGTCACCACCCGGTACGCGGCCCGGCGGCGCGTCGGATCCCACGCGCCGCCCCGGTCGGGGGCGACCCCCGTGAACTCCCGGTAGTGGTCGGCCAGTTCGGCCGCCCCGGCCGCCGGTACGAGCACCCCGTCCACCTGCCGCAGCGCCTCGTACCCCGTCGTCCCCGCCACCGGCCAGTCCCCGGGCAGCCGCTCGCCGTCCGCGAGGATCTTCTCCACGACCGTCCAGCACCGGCCGCCCGTCGCCGCCCGCAGCCGCGCCAGATAGCCCGCCGGGTCCGCCAGTCCGTCCGGGTGGTCGATCCGCAGGCCCGCCAGCACCCCCTCCCGTACGAGCCGCACGATCGTGGCGTGCGTGGCCTCGAAGACCTCCGGATCCTCCACCCGCACGCCGATCAGCGAGGAGACCGTGAAGAAGCGCCGGTAGTTCAGCTCGGTCCGCGCCAGCCGCCACCAGGACAGCCGGTAGTGCTGGGCCGCCAGCAGAGCGGGCAGCGCCAGCCCCTCCGTGCCGGCCCGCAGCGGGAACTCGTGCTCGTGGTAGCGCAGTACGCCCCCGCCGACCTCGATGCGCTCCAGTTCCTCCCCGAGCGGACCGGCCAGCACCGGCATCAGCAGCCGGCCGCCGTGTTGCGACCAGTCGATGTCGAACCAGCGCGCGTACGGCGAGGCGCGCCCCTCCCGCAGCACCTCCCACAGCGGCGCGTTGAGCCGCTCGGGCGCGGGGACGGCCATGTGGTTGGGCACGAGGTCGGCCACCAGCCCCAGCCCGTGCCCCCGCGCCGCGGCGGCCAGCGCGCGCAGCCCCCGCTCGCCGCCCAACTCGGCCCGTACCGCCGTGTGGTCGACCACGTCGTAGCCGTGCGTGGAGCCGGGCACCGCCTCCAGCACCGGCGACAGGTGCAGGTGCGAGACGCCCAGCGAGGCGAGGTAGGGCACCGCCTCCGCCGCCTCCGCGAAGCCGAAACCGGGCTGGAGCTGCAGCCGGTAGGTGGCGGTGGGCACCGGATACGAAGGGGTCACGGAAGCGGGCATGTCACGCAACTACCCATGCGGGCAGGGAAGTCACCCCTCGCCGGGCCGCCGCAGCACCGTCACCGCCCGGTCCACCAGCACCAGCCGCTCCCCGGCCGCCACCTTCGCCCCCTCCCCGGGCGGCACCGGATCCGGACGCGCGGTGTCCACGACCACCTGCCACCCCGAACCATGGCCGACCGGCACCGTGAACTCCCTCGGCTGCGCGCCCGCGTTGAACATCAGCAGGAACAGGTCGTCCGTGATCCGCTCCCCCCGCGGCCCCGGCTCGGAGATCGCGCTCCCGTTGAGGAAGACCGTCAGGCACGTCGCCTGCGCCGCCTGCCAGTCCTCCCCGGTCATCTCCGCACCCTCCGGCGTGAACCACGCGATGTCCGACAGCTCGTCGTGCGTCCCGCTCACCGGCCGCCCGTGGAAGAAGCGCCGCCGCCGGAAGACCGGGTGCTCGCGCCGCAGCCTGATCATCGCCTGCGTGAAGGCGTGCAGATCGTGCGCCGTCCGGTCCTCCTCGCCGAAGCCGTCGGCGCCCTCGGGGACGGGCCAGCGCACCCACGACAGCTCGTTGTCCTGGCAGTAGACGTTGTTGTTGCCCCGCTGCGTACGGGCGAACTCGTCCCCGTGGCTGATCATCGGCACCCCCTGCGACAGCAGCAGCGTGGCCGTGAAGTTGCGCATCTGCCGGGCCCGCAGCTCCCGTACGGCCGCCTCGTCCGTGTCCCCCTCCACCCCGCAGTTCCACGAGCGGTTGTGGCTCTCGCCGTCCCGATCGCCCTCCCCGTTGGCCTCGTTGTGCTTGCGGTCGTAGCTGACGAGGTCGCGCAGCGTGAAACCGTCGTGGCAGGTGACGAAGTTGACCGAGGCGATCGGCCGGCGCCCGTCGTCCTGGTAGAGGTCGGAGGACCCCGTCAGCCGGGAGGCGAACTCCGCCAGCGTGCGCGGCTCGCCCCGCCACAGGTCGCGCACCGTGTCGCGGTACCGGCCGTTCCACTCCGTCCACAGCGGCGGGAAGTTGCCCACCTGGTAGCCACCCTCGCCCAGGTCCCAGGGCTCGGCGATCAGCTTCACCTGGCTGACCACCGGGTCCTGCTGCACCAGGTCGAAGAACGACGAGAGCCGGTCCACCTCGTGGAACTGCCGCGCCAGCGTGGCCGCCAGATCGAAGCGGAAGCCGTCGACGCGCATCTCCGTCACCCAGTAGCGCAGCGAGTCCATGATCATCTGGAGGACGTGCGGACTGCGCATCAGCAGGGAGTTGCCGGTGCCGGTGGTGTCCATGTAGTGGCGGCGGTCGTCGGTCAGCCGGTAGTACGAGGCGTTGTCCAGCCCCCGGAAGGAGAGCGTGGGGCCCAGGTGGTTTCCCTCGGCGGTGTGGTTGTAGACGACGTCGAGGATCACCTCGATGCCGGCCGCGTGCAGGGCGCGCACCGCCGACTTGAACTCCAGCACCTGCTCGCCCCGGTCGCCCCAGGAGGCGTAGGCGTTGTGCGGGGCGAAGAAGCCGATCGTGTTGTAGCCCCAGTAGTTGCGCAGCCCCAGGTCCGCGAGCCGGTGGTCGTCGACGAACTGGTGCACCGGCATCAACTCGACGGCCGTGACGCCCAGCGAGGTGAGGTGCTCCAGCACGGCGGGGTGCGCGAGCGCGGCGTACGTCCCGCGCACCTCCTCGGGCAGCTGCGGGTGCCGCATCGTCAGGCCCTTGACGTGCGCCTCGTAGACCACTGTCTCGTGGTAGTCGGTGCGCGGCGGGCGGTCGTCGCCCCAGTCGAAGTACGGGTTCACCACCACCGAGGCCATCGTGTGCGGCGCCGAGTCCAGGTCGTTGCGCACCTCCGGGCGGTCGAAGTGGTAGCCGTACACCGACTCGTCCCAGGCGATCGCCCCGCTCACGGCCTTCGCGTACGGATCCAGCAGCAGCTTGGCCGAGTTGCAGCGCAGACCGCGCCCGGGCTCGTACGGACCGTGCACCCGGAACCCGTAGCGCTGCCCCGGCATCACCCCCGGCAGATAGGCGTGCCGCACGAACGCGTCGCTCTCCCGCAGCTCCACCGCCGTCTCGGAGCCGTCGTCGTGCAGCAGGCACAGCTCCACCCGCCGGGCCGCCTCGGAGAACACGGCGAAGTTGGTCCCCGCCCCGTCGTAGACGGCGCCCAGCGGATACGCCCGACCCGGCCAGACCTGCATGATGGCGGCCTCCCCCCGGCTGCTGTGCCCGGCTGCTTCCTTTGGATGGCTTTCCCCGTCAACTGCCTCTTCCACGGCCCGCGTCATCCTACGGCGGCGGGGCGCGGACGCCGTGGCCAACCGGGGGATCGGGCTGCGCTCACCCCCGGGGCGCAGTACGCTGCGGTGATCGTATGGACGGGGGAGTCGAGGGGCGGTGCGGCGTTGAGTCCGGGAGGTCTTGAGCTCCCACCCGGCGCCTCGGGCGGCAGCGCGCGGGGCGGGGAGGCGGGCGGCGGGACGACGCCGGGAGCGGTCACCGTGGTACGCCCCGTGCAGACGGGAGCAGGGGCGGGCCTGGTGCAGTGGGGTGCGGAGGCCTGGGGCGAGGTGCGCACCCGGGCGAGCCGGGCGGGGCGCGCGTACATCTGGCTCAACCTCGTGGAGCAGCGGCTGCGCTCCGTGGTCGGCTCGGTACTGCGCCCGATATACGAGCCCGTGCACGGCGAGGAGTGGGTGGTCGCCGCCGCCGGACCCGCCGGCCAGGAATGGGTCCAACGGGCCGTCGCCGTCCACGAGGTGAGCCGGCGCAAGGGCTACCTCCTGGACCCCGCCGACGACCAGCTCCTCGTCTTCCTCACCCTGCCGCAGCTGCGCGAGCTGCTCGTCCAGCACTGGCCCTGCTTCGAGCCCTTCCTCGCCGACCGGCGCGCCCTGGAACTGTCCCTGGACGAGCTGGAGGTGGCCCGCAACGTCGTCTCCCGCAACCGGGCCCTCACCGAGGCCGTCCTCGCCCAGGCCGAACGGGCCGCCGCCCGCGCCCTGGACCTGCTCGGCGGCACCGCGCCCGGCGCCGGCGCGATACCCGCCGCCGGGCGCCTGGCGGTCGACGCCGTGGAGGAGATGGCCGGCGACCGCTACGCCGACGTGGTCGGCGTCCACCCCGACCGGGTGCGCCTGCAGCGGCAGCTGCCGGTGGAGGACCTCTTCAGCGACGCCCGGCGGATCGACGCGGTGGGCGTCTCGCTCAACCTCCTCGTGCAGAACTACTCGGGCCGCCGGCTGGTGCGCCTGGTGGAGGCCGGCTGCCGGGTGCGGCTGCTCTTCCTCAACCCGGCCGGCAGCGCGGTGCGCCGCCGCGAGCGCGAACTGGGGCTGCGCAAGGGCGAGTTGTCGCGGTCGGTGGAGCTGAACATCCGCTACATGCGCCGGGTGCGCTCCCGGGTGCGGATGGCCGTCGGCCAGGATCCGGGCAGCGCCTTCGAGATACGGGTCTTCGACGACACCCCGCGCTTCACCGCGTACCTGGTCGACGGCGACCGGCCGGACGGTGTCGGCGTGGTGCAGACCTATCTGCGGCGCACCCGGGCGATGGAGACACCCGCGCTGGTGCTGCGCTCCGCGGGGCGTGAGCTGGTGCACGGGCACGGTGGCGGGGAGCCGGGGCTCTTCGAGACCTACCGCGAGGAGTTCCAGGAGGCGTGGGGGGACTCCCGGCCGGTCTCCTGAACGGGGGATCCGGTGGTCTCCTGCTCCGGGATTGTCAGACCCGCGTGGGAGTGTGGAGGCACGAGGGGGACGTACCACCGGATGGGGAGGACGCATGGGCTGGCACGCCGGAGAGCTGATCGGCTTCGACCTGGAGACGACGGGGACGGATCCGCGCGAGGCGCGGATCGTCACGGCCGCCGTGATCGAGACCCGCGCGGGGGAGCCGACGGCGCGGCGGGAGTGGCTGGCCGACCCGGGTGTGCCCATCCCCGCGGCGACGGTCGCCATCCACGGGATCACGGACGCGCGGGCCGCCGCTGAGGGCCGGCCGGCGGCGGAGGTGGTCGAGGAGGTCGCGGCGGAGCTGGTGCGGCACTGGCGGGCCGGGCGGCCCGTCGTGGCGTACAACGCGGCCTTCGATCTGAGTCTGCTGGCCGCCGAGCTGGGGCGGTACGGGCTGCCGTCGCTCGGGGAGCGGATGGGCGGCGGTGAGCCGGGGCCGGTGGTCGATCCGCTGACGATAGACCGGGCGGTGGACCGCTACCGAAAGGGCAAGCGCACGCTGGAGGCGGTGTGCGTGGAGTACGGGGTGGTGCTGGACGCCGCGCACGAGGCGGGGGCGGACGCGCTGGCCGCGGTCCGGGTCGCCCGGGCGGTTGCCCTGCGGCATCCGGAGGTTGCGAGGGCGTCGGTCTGGGAGCTGCATCGGCGGCAGGTGGGCTGGTACGCGGACTGGGCCGCCGGGTATCGGCACTGGCTGCGGTCGCAGGGGCGGTCGGGGGATGACGTGGACGCGGGGTGGCCGCTGCGCGAGCCGGTGGGGGAGCGGTAGCCGCGCGGCCTTTCCTACGGGTGCAGGGGGGCGGCCGTACGGGCCCGCCCCCCTGGTTGCCGGTCGGTCCTACGCTCAGACCGGGATGCGGTCGTCGTCGTGGGTGGTCGCGGTCGTTGGCTTTGCCAGGCCCGCGGGATCCGCCGGCTCGTCGTGGGTCAGGTCCGGGAGCCAGTCGAGCCAGCGGGGGAGGTACCAGTTGCGGTCGTCCAGCAGGGCCATGACCGCGGGGAGGAGTACGCCGCGGATGAGCGTCGCGTCGATGAGCACCGCTGCCGCCAGGCCCACCCCCATCTGCTTCATGGACTGCATGGACAGGGTGCCGAAGATCGCGAACACCGCCACCATGATCACTGCCGCGCTGGTCACCACGCCGGCCGTGGTGATGACCCCGTGGGCGATGGCGTCCCGGGTGGAGCGGCCCTGCTGCCGGGCCTCGCGGATCCGCGAGACCACGAAGACGTGGTAGTCCATCGACAGGCCGAAGAGGATCACGAAGAGGAAGAGCGGCAGCCAGGAGATGATCGCCCCCACTCCCTCGGCGCCCACCAGACCCGCGCCCCAGCCGTGCTGGAAGACGATGGTGAGGATGCCGTAGGCGGCGCCCACCGACAGCAGGTTCAGCACGATGGAGGTGACGGCGACGGTCAGGGAGCGGAAGGACATCAGCATGAGGAGGAAGGCGAAGACCACGACGAAGGCGAAGACCGGCACCACCGCGCCCACCAGTTTGTCGTTGAAGTCCTTGGACGCCGCGACCTGGCCGCCGATCGGCGCCTCGACGCCCGTGACCGTGCCCAGCGTCTCCGGGCGGATCTCGTCGCGCAGCAGCGTCAGGCTCCGCTCCGCCACCTCCCGGTCCGAGCCGCCCACCAGCGGCACGTCGATGACCGCGACGTTCTCCTTCGCGTGCGTGGTGATCTCCACCGGGCCCCTGGAGGCCCCGCTGCTCAGCGCCCGCTCCTTGAACTCGGCGATGGCGCCCCGTACTTCGGGGGAGTCGATGTCGCCGGCCCGTACCACCACCTGCGCCGGGTCCGAGCCGCCGGGGAAGGCCGCGTTGACGCGCTCGTAGGTCTTCACGATCGGCAGTGAGTCGCCGAACTCCTGGTCCAGGGTGAGGTTGGCGGTGTTCATCCCCACCGCCGGCAGCGCGATGGCCAGCAGCGCACCGGCCGAGAGCGCCAGCGCGGTCTTCGGTGCGCGCAGCACCCGCGAGAGCACCGCGGCCCACACCCGGCTCTCGCCGCCGTTGCGGTCCTTGAGCCGGCTGAGGAACGGCACGCGGCCCTTCTCCACCCGCTCGCCCAGCAGCGACATCAGCGCCGGCAGCACGGTCACCGAGCCCACCATGGCGACGGCCACCACCACCAGCGAGGCCACGCCCATCGACTCGAACTCCGTCAGCCCGGTGAAGAGCATCCCCGCCATCGCCACGATCACCGTGACACCGGAGACGAGGATCGCGCGCCCGGAGGTGGCGGCGGCGATCTCCAGCGCCGTACGGGCGTCGCGGCCCTTCTGGCGCTCCTCGCGCTCACGGCGCAGGTAGAACAGGCAGTAGTCCACGCCGACGGCCAGACCCACCAGCAGCATCACCGAGTTGGCGGTGTCGCTCATCGGCTGGAAGTGGCTGACCACACCCATCAGACCGAAGGTCGCCATGATCGCGGTGATCGCCAGCACCACCGGCAGCAGCGCCGCCACCAGCGCGCCGAAGGCGATCAGCAGAATGCCGAAGGCGACCGGCACCGCCGAGTACTCGGCCTTCTTGAAGTCGCTGCCGAAGGCGTCCTCGAAGGTCTTGTTCATGGAGGCGGCGCCGATCTCCTCGATCACCAACTCGCCCTCGTACTGCTTCTGCACACCCTCGACGGCCTTCAGTACCGGCTCGACCCGCTCCAGCGCGGTCTCCGGATCACCCTTGACCGCGAACTGCACCAGCGCGGAACGCCCGTCCCGGGAGATGGTGTCGGCCTCGTACGGCGAGACGACCGAGGTCACCTTCCCGGTGCCGCGCACCGCGCTGATGACCTGGTCCACCGCCGCCCGGAACTCCGGCGCGGTGGCCTTGGGCCCTGAGGCGGTGCTCTGCACCAGCACGGTCTCACCGGCCGGCTCCTCGATTCCCGCGTCCTCCAGGATCTTCAGCGAGTCGTGCATCTCGCCCGGCAGCGAGTCGCTCTGGCGGACCTCGACCGTCCCCGCCGCCCCGCCCGCGAGCATCGCCCCGACGACGAAGAGCACCCAGATCCCGACGGCCGCCCAGCGGTGCGTGACACTCCAGCCGCCGATGCGCGCCGCGAGGCCGCGCGGCCCGGAGCGGCCACCCCCTCCATGTGTACGGCTTGACTCCAAGCGGCGGTCCGCCACGGCAATGCCCCCTCGTCCGGCAGCGGGGACGAGAGGTCCCCGCGGCGGGAACCCGCTGTCCCCGCCCACTCCCTCGAAACTAGGGGCGGGAAGGGGGCGATCCCATCGTGCTGGCCGGTGAACCGGACGGCGGGCTCTCCCCCCTGGGGAGGGGCGCGCCCTCATCCCCGGGAAGGGGTGCGTCCCCTACCCGGGGCGGCCCGGCCCCTACATGTCCCTTACACGCACAGCGAGTCGAGCCACGGCGACGCCTCCGCCGGCTCCACCGGCAGGCCCGCCCGCCGCCATGCCTGGAAGCCGCCGACCAGGTCCGTCGCCCGGTTCAGACCGATCCAGCGCAGGGAGGCGGCGGCGAGGGAGGAGGCGTAGCCCTCGTCGCAGAAGACGATCCAGCGCACCTCGTGGTCGACGGCCTGCGGGAGGCGCGCCTCGCAGTCGGGGTCGCAGCGCCACTCCAGGTGGTTGCGCTCGACGATCAGCGCGCCCGGGATCGTCCCGTCGGCCCGGCGCATCGACTCGGGGCGGGTGTCCACCAGCACCGCGCCCCGCACGGCCTCGGCCGCCGCCTGGACCGGGTGCACCCGGTCCAGGGTCCGCCGGGCCGCATCGAGCTTGTCGTCGATCGACATGCGCTCTACTCCTCCACCAGGTCGGTACGGACGCGCAGCAGTCCGCCGCCGGACTGCTCGGTGTAATAGGACATCGAGGTCAGCGCGGGGGAGTACGCGTGCACGCTGACGGCCGGGCGGCTGCCCCGGTTCGCCACCTCGTGCACGTGCCGGGGGCCGAAGCCCCGGATCGCGCCCGTCGGCAGGTGCCAGGGCGCCGGGCGCGGGATCGCCGGGCGCCCCGCCGCGTACGTCCGCTCGCTCAACTGCCCGGCGGCCACCGCGAAGGCGCCGCGGGAACCGCCGTGGTCATGCACCTCGGTGCCCTGCCCGGGGAGCCAGCTCAGCAGCCAGATCTCGTACGCCTCGGACTGCTCCAGCCTGGTGAACCAGCGCTGCTCCGCATCGAAGCGCACCTTCTCGCGCCAGAGCGCGGGGGTGCGGGCGATGCGGCGCACGCGGTCGGCGAGCATCGTGAGGGTCAGCGGGGCAAGGGGGGCCGGTGCGGTGGTCGTCATGGGTCCTCATCGGGGCTGCGAAGGGGTCGGGGGCGCGGCTTTCGCGACTCCGACACAGCGCGGCTGCGGTGCGGACCAGGTCCACGTGCAGTCGGGCGTGCAGCTGTTGTCCGTGAGGCATGTGTTCACCCTCGCAGGGAATTCAACCGTCGTCAATTGGATCTATACGTGCAGGTCAAAGACCTCAGAGTGCGACAGTCGGCAGTGAAACCGCGTATTCACGGGCGTGCAGTGAGCCCGTAACAAATGAGCCCGTGGCAAAAGAGCCCGCAGTAAAACCGTCCCGGATTTCCTTCGGAAGGAATTCCGAATAGCGCGAAACGACCAGTTCCGCAACCTCCGGCGCCGCGCCCAGCACGGGTGCGAGCAGCGCTCCCGTCTCCGCCGCGCCCGCCGCGACGCGGTCCGGGAGGCGGCCGGGGGCGAGGACGTACGGGGCCACCGCCACCCGGCGGACGCCGTCGGCGCGCAGGGCGCGTACGGCCTCCGCCGGGGTGGGCAGCGCCGCGGAGGCGAAGGCGGGGCGCACGGCGCACCAACCCGACCTGCGCCGCCACTCCCGCGCGACGTGTGCGATCCCCGCGATCGCCTCCGGGTCCGAGGAGCCCGCCGCGGCGAGCACGATGCCGGTCGAGGGGGCGTCCGCCGTCCGTACGCCGACCTGCGCCAGCCGGCGCTCCAGCGCCGCGGTCAGCAGCGCGGAGGGGCCCAGCACCGGCGCCTGGCACACCTCCAGGCCGGGCGGCCGCGCCGCCGCCAGCACCGAGGGCACGTCCCACTTCGCGTGGAACGCCCGCGTCAGCAGCAGCGGTACGGCCACCGCCCGGCGGTGCCCGGCCGCCGCGAGCGCCGCCAGCGCCTGCGGTACGCGCGGGGCGTCGAAGTCCAGGTACGACACCGCCACCGCGACGCCCGCCAGCCGGGCCCGTACCCGCGCGGCCAGCGCCGCCACCGTCGCCCCGTGGCGGGGGTCGCGGCTGCCGTGGGCGACGAGCAGGAGGGCCGGGGGCGGGACGGCCCCGTGGCGGACGGGCCGCATCAGCTCTTCACCAGCAGCCCGCGCCCGCGCAGCACCCAGCGCTCCAGCGGGCTGAAGACGAGGAGGTCGATCGCGATGCCGATGAGCAGGATCAGGATGATGGCGAGGAACACCCCCGCCATGTCCGCGTTGTTGCGGCCGTTCTCCAGCAACTGGCCCAGGCCGACGCCCAGATCGGGCGAGGAGGCGATGATCTCCGCCGCCATCAGGGAGCGCCAGGAGAACGCCCAGCCCTGCTTCAGCCCCGCCAGGTAGCCGGGCAGCGCGGCCGGCATCACCACGTGGCGGGCCTCCCGCAGGCCGGTCGCGCCCATCGTGCGCCCGGCCCGCAGGAAGAGCGGCGGGACCTGGTCGACACCGGAGACCAGCCCGTTGGCGATGGACGGCACCGCGCCGAGCAGGATCACCGCGTACATCATCTGGTTGTTGAGACCCAGCCAGATCACCGCCGGCGGCACCCACGCCACCGAGGGCAGCGACTGCAGTCCGGAGAGGATCGGCCCGATCGCCGCCCGCACGAACCGCACCCGCGCCACCAGCAGCCCCAGCGGGGTGCCGATGGCCAGCGCCAGCAGGAAGCCCAGCAGACCGCGCGAGACGGAGGTCCACACGACCTCCAGCAGCTCGCCGCGCAGCCATAGTTCGGCGACCGAGTCCCAGACCGCCGAGGGCGGCGGCAGCTTGTACGCCTCCGTCACCTCGGCCCGTACCAGCAGCTCCCAGACCCCCAGCACCAGCGCCACCGCCGTCAGCGGCGGCAGCACCTTGCGCAGCAGCACCTCGCGCACCGGCCGGCGCGCGGCGGCGGGTACGGCCTCCAGCGCGTCCAGGCCCGCCTCCAGGGCGTCGAGGCCTGCGTCGCCCTGCGCGGGGGGCGGGGCGCCGGCGTCCTTCGGGTCGGTCCCCAGCTCAGTGGCGGCCATGGCGGCGGATCTCCTTGCGCAGTTCCTCGGTGATCTCCACGGACAGCTCCGCGACGGCCGCGTCCTCGATCCGGCGCGGCTGGGGGATGCCCACCTCCCAGGTCCGGGTGACGCGGCCCGGCCGGGAGGAGAGCAGCACCACGCGCTGGGCGAGGCGCACGGCCTCGCGCACGTTGTGGGTGACGAACAGCACCGAGACGCTCGTCTCGGCCCAGATCCGGGTCAGTTCGTCGTGCAGCACGTCGCGGGTGATGGCGTCCAGTGCCGCGAAGGGCTCGTCCATCAGCAGCAGCCGGCTGTCCTGGGCGAGGGCGCGGGCCAGGGCGACGCGCTGGCGCATCCCGCCGGACAGCTCGTGCACCCGCTTGCCGTACGCGCCGCCCAGCCGGACGAGTTCGAGCAGCTCCTGCGCCCGGGTGCGGCGCTCGGCGCGCGCCACCCCCCGGAGCCTCAGGGCGAGTTCGACGTTCCTCCCCGCCGTCAGCCAGGGGAAGAGCGCGTGCTCCTGGAACATCAGCGCCGGCCGGCCGCCCGGGGTGGCGATGCTCCCGGCGGACGGGGCGTCGAGCCCCGCCACCAGGTTGAGCAGGGTGGACTTGCCGCAGCCCGAGGCCCCCAGGAGGGTGACGAACTCGCCGGGGGCGACATCGAGGCTGATGTCGTCCAGGACGAGCTGGTCGCCGAAGGACTTCGAGACGTGCTCGATGCGCGCGGCGTGCGCTGCGTCCTGTGCCGTGCCCGGGCCGCCGGCCCGGCCGGCCGCGGGCACCTTGGCGAGCGCTGTCACCATGGTCGTCACCTCCTGGGGGTCGGTCGCGGTCGGGGTTACTTCACGCCGAGGCCGGCGTCGGCCACCTCGGCCCCGCCCGCGGCCTTCAGCACCTTGTTGAGCGGCCGCAGGTCGTAGATCCCGGCCAGGTCGGGCGCCTCCAGCAGCCCCGCCTTGACCGCGTGCTCCGCCTGGGTGTTCAAGGTGGCGGCCAGCGGGTCGTCGGTGATGGCGATGGACTCCCACGCCGGGTCGAGGACCTCGGCGGGCAGCGCCTTGCCGCTCAGCTCCTCCAGCGCCGCGTTCGCGGCGGCCTTGGCGTCCTGGGGGTGGGCGTTGATCCACGCGTTGGTGGCGACCGTGCCCTTCAGCACGGCCTCGACCACGTCCGGGTGCGCGGCGAGGAACTTCTGCGAGACGATCACGTTCGTGATGACGAACTTCCCGTCGGGCCACAGGGTCGTCTCGTCCAGCAGCACCTTCCCGCCCTCGGCGACCAGCTTGGAGGCGGTCGGCTCGGGGACCCAGGCGCCGTCGATGGAGCCCGACTTGTAGGCGTCGGGGGTGACCTTGTTGTCCGTACGGACCACGGAGACGTCGCCCTTGCCGGACTGGGCGTCGGCCTTCCAGCCCTTCTCCGCGATCCAGTTGAGGAAGGCGACGTCCTGGGTGTTGCCGAGCTGCGGGGTGGCGATCTTCTTGCCCCGCAGGTCGTCCAGGGTCTTGATCTTCTTCGGGTTCACGACCAGCTTCACGCCGCCGGAGGCCGAGCCGGAGACGATCCGCAGGTTCTTCCCGCCCGACTTGGTGTAGCCGTTGATCGACGGGGAGGGGCCGATGAAGCCGATGTCGAGGGAGCCGGCGTTGAGCGCCTCGATCTCGGAGGGGCCGGCGTTGAAGGTGGACGGCTTGACGACCGTGCCGCCCAACTCCTTCTGGATCAGGCCCTTCTCGATGCCCACCAGGGCGGTGGCGTGGGTGAGGTTGGGGAAGTAGCCGATCCGGACCGAGTCGGCGGAGAGCTTCGCGCCCTTGGCGGCGACGGGGGCCTTGGGCTCGTCCTTCGCGTCGGAGCCGTAGCCGCAGGCGGCGACGCTCAGCACCGGCAGCGCGGTGATGGCGACGAGGGCGCGTCTGAACGCACGGAGGCGGCGGGAAGTGGTCATGGGGAGGTCGTTCCTCTCACAGGGGCGGATCTTGGGATACGGACGGCTTCGGGTACGGACTCGTGTGGTGCGCGGCGTTAGCGCACACATCGCCCCGTACCGCCGCAACCGCTGCCCAGCCGGCCGCTGCCGACCCGGCCGCCCTCCTTGGCGAAGCCCGAGAACACCTCTGTGGCCATGATCAGAAATCCCACCCCTCGTCGTCGGTGGCGGACGTCTCCCGCGCCGGCGCGCTGTGCGCGGCGAAGGCGTCTCCCGCCATGCCGGCGGTCAGCGTGGTGCCGTCCGCCGGGTCGATCAGCAGGAAGGACCCCGTACGCCGCGAGTCGGCGTAGGCGTCCACGGGCAGCGGCTCCGCGGTGCGGATCACCACGCGCCCGATGTCGTTGGCGGCGAGCGAGCCCGGCGCCGGGTGCTGGGAGAGGTCGTCCAGGGTCAGCCGCGAGGGGATGTCCCCGACGATCGCCTTCACCGTGCGCGTGGCGTGCTTGAGCAGCACCCGCGCGCCCACCGTCAGCGGTCGGTCCGCGACGTGGCAGACGGTGGCCTCGATGTCCCGGCCGGTACGGGGCGCCGCCGCCGAGGGGGCGATCAGGTCGCCGCGCGAGACGTCCAGGTCGTCGGCCAGGCGCAGCGTCACCGACTGCGGCGCCCAGGCCACGTCGACCTCCCGCCCCAGCGCGTCGATCCCCTCGATGGTCGAGGTCAGCCCCGAGGGCAGTACGGTGACCTGCTCGCCGACCCGCAGGATCCCGGAGGCGATCTGCCCCGCGTACCCCCGGTAGTCGGGCTGCTCGGCGCTCTGCGGGCGGATCACGTACTGCACGGGGAAGCGGGCCGGGCAGCCGGTGAGGTCGTGGCTGACCGGCACCGTCTCCAGGTGCTCCAGCACGGTCGGCCCGCCGTACCAGTCCATCCGCGCCGAGGGCTCCACCACGTTGTCGCCGCCCAGCGCGGAGATCGGGATCGCGGTGACCTCCGCCACGCCCAGCCCCAGCGCGTACGAGGTGAACTCCTCGGCGATGGACGCGAATCGGGGCTCCGCGAAGTCCACCAGGTCCATCTTGTTGACGGCCAGCACCACGTGCGGCACCCGCAGCAGCGCCGCCACCGCCGCGTGCCGGCGGGTCTGCTCGACCACGCCGTGGCGGGCGTCCACCAGGATGATCGCCAGCTCGGCGGTGGACGCCCCGGTGACCATGTTGCGGGTGTACTGCACGTGCCCGGGGGTGTCGGCGAGGATGAAGCGCCGCCGCGCGGTGGCGAAGTAGCGGTAGGCCACGTCGATGGTGATGCCCTGCTCGCGCTCCGCGCGCAGCCCGTCGGTGAGCAGCGCCAGGTCCGGGGCGTCCTGGCCCCGGTTGCGCGAGGCCAGCGAGACCGCCTCCAACTGGTCGCTCAGCACCGACTTGGAGTCGTGCAGCAGCCGCCCCACCAGCGTCGACTTGCCGTCGTCCACCGAGCCGGCGGTGGCGAAGCGCAGCAGCGTGGTGGTGCTCGTGTCCGAAACAGCGGTCGTCATCAGAAGTACCCCTCGCGCTTGCGGTCCTCCATGGCGGCCTCGGACATCTTGTCGTCGGCGCGCGTCGCACCCCGCTCGGTGAGCCGGGAGGCGGCGATCTCGGCGATCACGCTGTCCAGGTCGACGGCGTCGGAGTCCACCGCGCCGGTGCAGGACATGTCGCCCACGGTGCGGTAGCGCACCAGGCGGCGCTCCACCGGCTCGTCCTCGCGCGGCCCGCCCCAGTCGCCCGCCGTCAGCCACATCCCGGAGCGCTGGAACACCTCGCGCTCGTGGGCGAAGTAGATCTCCGGCAGCTCGATGCCCTCGCGGGCGATGTACTGCCACACGTCCAGCTCGGTCCAGTTCGACAGCGGGAAGACGCGCACGTGCTCGCCGGGCGCGTGGCGGCCGTTGTAGAGCTGCCACAGCTCGGGGCGCTGGCGGCGCGGGTCCCACTGGGAGAACTCGTCGCGCAGCGAGAACACCCGCTCCTTGGCCCGCGCCTTCTCCTCGTCGCGCCGCCCGCCGCCGAAGACGGCGTCGAAGCGCAGTGCGCGGATGGCGTCGGTGAGCGGCACCGTCTGCAGCGGGTTGCGGGTGCCGTCGGGGCGCTCGCGCAGCTCGCCGCGGTCGATGTACTCCTGCACGCCCGCCACGTGCAGCCGCAGCCCGTGCTCGGCGACCGCGCGGTCCCGGTAGGCCAGCACCTCGGGGAAGTTGTGCCCGGTGTCCACGTGCAGCAGCGCGAACGGCAGCGGTGCCGGCGCGAACGCCTTCAGCGCCAGGTGCAGCATCACGATGGAGTCCTTGCCGCCGGAGAAGAGGATCACCGGCCGCTCGAACTCCCCCGCCACCTCGCGGAAGATGTGGACCGCCTCGGACTCCAGGGCGTCGAGGTGGGTCAGGGCGTACGGGCTGCCGGTCTCCTCGGCGAGCGCGGTCCCGGTCGATACGGTGCTCACAGCAGGCCCCTCTCCGTCAGCAGTCGGTGGAGCGCCCCGGCGGAGTCCGCGACGCTCTGTTCGTGCGCCGGGATCCGCAGGTCGGGGTCCCGGGGCGGCTCGTAGGGGTCGTCCACACCGGTCAGGCCGCTCAGTTCACCGGCGGCCTGGCGGGCGTAGAGCCCCTTCACGTCGCGCACCGAGCACACCTCCACGGGCGTGGCCACGTGCACCTCCAGATAGGGCGTGCCGTGCGCCTGGTGCCGTTTGCGTACGGACTCGCGGCTGTCCGCGTACGGCGCGATGACCGGCACCAGCACCAGCACGCCGTGGGAGGCGAGGAGTTCGGCGACGAAGCCGATGCGCTGGACGTTGGTGTGCCGGTCCTCGCGGGTGAAGCCCAGCCCGGCGGAGAGGAACTCGCGGATCTCGTCGCCGTCCAGCACCTCCACCCGGCGCCCCTGGACGCCCAGCCGGCCGGCGAGCTCGCGCGCCAGGGTGGTCTTGCCCGCGCTGGGCAGGCCGGTGAGCCAGACGGTGGCTCCGGTGGCCGCGCTCATGTGTGTATCCCGCATTCCGTCTTGGCCAGCCCGGCCCAGCGCCCGGCCCGCGCGTCCTCGCCCGCCGCGACGCGCCGGGTGCACGGCGCGCAGCCCACCGAGGCGTAGCCGTCGGTCAGCAGCGGGTTGGCCAGCACCCCGTGCTCGGCCACGTAGCGCTCCACGTCCTCCTGCGTCCAGCGCGCGATCGGGGCGAGCTTCACCTTGCGGCGCCGGGCGTCCCAGGCGACGACCGGGGTGTTCGCCCTGGTCGGGGACTCGTCGCGGCGCAGCCCGGTGGCCCAGGCGTCGTAGCCGGACAGGGCCCGCTCCAGCGGCTCGACCTTGCGCAGGGCGCAGCACAGGTCGGGGTCGCGGTCGTGCAGCTTCGGCCCGTACTGCGCGTCCTGCTCGGCGACGGACTGCTTGGGCGTGAGGGTCAGGACGTTGACGTCCATCACCGCCGCCACCGCGTCGCGGGTGCCGATGGTCTCGGGGAAGTGGTAGCCGGTGTCGAGGAAGACCACGTCCACGCCGGGCAGCGCGCGCGCGGCGAGGTGCGCGACCACGGCGTCCGCCATGGAGGAGGTGACGCACAAGCGGGTGCCGAAGGTGCCGGCGGCCCACCGGAGGATCTCCAGGGCGCTCGCCTCCTCCAGCTTCTCGCCCGCCTCGGCGGCGAGTTGCTCCAGGTCGACTCGCCCGGTCGGTTCGGGCGCGGTTGGCTCAGTCACGGGCCGACCCCCCTTCCGGCGTACGCCCGGTGCCCCGGGAGAGCAGCCCGAGGAAGGACAGCTTGAAGGCGCGGGCGCAGGCGGCGCACTCCCAGGCGCCGTGCCCGGCCTCGGAGGGCCGCAGGTCCTCGTCGCCGCAGTAGGGGCAGTAGTACGGGGCCGCGCGCTCGCTCATGACAGCTCCGCCTCACTGGCCCGCGCCGCCCAGGCGGCGAACCGCTCGCCGTCCGCGCGCCCCGCCTCGAAGCGGCGCAGCACCCGCTCGACGTAGTCGGGCAGTTCGGCGGCCGTCACCTTCAGCCCGCGCACCTTGCGACCGAAGCCCGGCTCCAGCCCGAGGGAGCCGCCCAGGTGGACCTGGAAGCCCTCGACCTGCCGGCCGTCCGCGTCGGTGACCAGCTGGCCCTTGAGGCCGATGTCCGCCGTCTGGATGCGGGCGCAGGAGTTGGGGCAGCCGTTGATGTTGACGGTGACCGGCTCGGTGAACTCCGGGAGCCGGCGCTCCAGTTCCCCGATCAGCGAGGCCCCGCGCGCCTTCGTCTCCACGATGGCCAGCTTGCAGAACTCGATGCCGGTGCAGGCCATCGTGCCGCGCCGGAACGGCGAGGGCTCGACCTGGAGGTCCAACGCGGCGAGCGCCTCGGTCAGTTCGGCCACGCGCTCCTGCGGCACGTCGAGGATCAGCATCTTCTGCTGGACCGTGGTGCGGATGCGGTCCGAGCCGAACTGCGCCGCCAACTCCGCGATCTTGGCGAGCGTGGCGCCGTCCACCCGGCCGACCTTCGGCGCGAAGCCGACGTAGTAGCGGCCGTCCTGCTGGCGGTGCGCGCCGATGTGGTCGCGCCAGGCGTCCACCGGCAGCTCGGGGGCCGGGCCGTCGGCCAGCCCGCGCAGCAGGTACTCGTCCTCCAGCACCCGGCGGAACCTCTCCGCGCCCCAGTCGGCGAGCAGGAACTTCAGCCGGGCCCGGTTGCGCAGCCGCCGGTAGCCGTAGTCGCGGAAGATCGACACGACGCCCTCGTAGACGTCGGCCACCTCCTCCAGCGGCACCCAGGCGCCGAGCCGCTCGCCCAGGCGCGGATTCGTGGAGAGGCCGCCGCCCACCCAGACGTCGAAGCCGGGGCCGAGCTCGGGGTGGACGACGCCCACGAAGGACACGTCGTTGATCTCGTGCACCACGTCGAGCTGCGGGGAGCCGGAGACGGCCGACTTGAACTTGCGGGGGAGGTTGGAGAAGGCCGGGTTGCCGATGACCCGCCGCTGGATCTCCTCGATCGCCGGCGTGCCGTCGATGATCTCGTCCGCGGCGATCCCGGCGACCGGCGAGCCCAGGATCACGCGCGGGGTGTCGCCGCACGCCTCGGTGGTGGAGAGCCCCACCGCCTCCAGCCGCCGCCAGATCTCCGGCACGTCCTCGATGCGGATCCAGTGGAACTGCACGTTCTGCCGGTCGGTGAGGTCGGCCGTCCCGCGCGCGAACTCCTGCGACAGCTCCGCGATCGTGCGCAGTTGCGCCACGTTCAGCCGGCCGCCGTCGATGCGCACCCGCAGCATGAAGAACTCGTCGTCCAGCTCGTGCGGCTCCAGGACCGCGGTCTTCCCGCCGTCGATCCCGGGCTTGCGCTGGGTGTAGAGCCCCCACCAGCGCATGCGTCCGCGCAGGTCGGCGGGGTCGATGGAGTCGAAACCGCGCTTGGAGTAGATCGTCTCAATGCGTGTCCGCACATTGAGACCGTCGTCGTCCTTCTTGAACTGCTCGTTGGCGTTGAGGGGGGTGAAGTGGCCCACGGCCCACTGGCCCTCGCCGCGGTGGCGGCCGGCCCTGCGGCGGGGGGTGCCGGTCGCTTCGGGACCGGCCTCAAAACCGGGCACGGCCTCGCGCGGTGCGCGTGGCGGAGGCGTGGAGGCCATGGGGTACGTCCTTCGGGCAGGCGGGGCTACAGCGGCTCGGTACCTGGTGCGCGCACGTGACCTGCGGTTTCGCCGGATCCGGCGGACGGGTCGGCGCGGAGGTCGGCGCGGGGGTGCGCGCGGTCCGCGACGGCGGGGACCGCACGGGGGCGGGAGAGCGGGGGAGTCGTGCTGGGACTGTCAGCGCGCCGGACAGATGGCGCTGGACATACGGCCGAGGTCGACGTGGCGTCGACTCACCAGGGCTACTCCAGCTTCGGACATGGGGGAAGCGTGGCACGGCGACTTCGCGGCAGTCCACTGCCTTCCGGAATATGGACGAAGTCGTCTCGATATGCGGGACGATGTGATGCCGGTCACGCCGAAGAGGCGTCCGGTTCGGTCGGTTCGGTCGTCACGTCGAAGACCCGGAAGCCGCGCCGCTCGTAGTTGCGCAGCGCGTACGGCCCGTCCTTGCTGCAGGTGTGCACCCACACCCGCCGTGTCGCCGGGCGCTGCGGCCACCGCCCGGCCAGGTCCCAGGCGCGCGCGGTCCCGTAGGAGAGCAGGAAGCCGCCGAAGCCGCGCCCGTGGAAGTCGGGCAGCAGGCCGAAGTAGGAGATCTCCACCACGCCGTCGGCCTGGGCGTCCAGTTCGATGTAGCCGGCCGGGGTGCCCCGGTCGTACGCCACCCACGTCTCCACCCCGGGCCGGGTGAGGAAGGCCAGCCACTCCTCGCGCGACCACACCAGCCGGTCGGTCCACTCCAGTCCGCCGCCCACGGCGGTGTAGAGGAAGCGGTTCAGCTCCGGCGAGGGCACCTCGGCCCGTACGACCCTCAGCGAGCCGGCGGCCACCGCCTCCGGCTCGCGGGCGGGGAGCAGATCGGCGGGGGAGGTCTGCTCAAGGGACCAGGTGGTGAGGGCGTTCATGCGGGCATCCCATCACGCCCTGGGGAGAAACCTTTCACCACCCGGGACTATGAGCCTCCGCTTCCGGATGGCGGGCCGCCAGCACCGCCGGGGCGGTCGAGTGCGGCAGTAGCTCGCCGAGCACCTCGGGCAGCAGCACCTCCACCTCCATTCCGTCGGCGAAACGGTACGGCCGGCTGTCGACCACGGTGCCGAACGTCCGCCGCAGCCGGGAGAGTTCGGCCCGCACCGTCACCGTGCGGGTGGCGTCGTCGAAGAGCGCGGCGGCCACCTGCGCGGCACTCAGCCCGCTCCGGCGCACCGCCAGTACGTACAGCAGCTCCGCGTGCCGGGGGCTCAGCTCCCGCGACCAGCCGCCCGCCGCGCTCTGCACCGTCACGGCCGGGGCGCCCGCGCGGCGCAGGTCCAGCACCACCCGGCCCGCCTCCGCCAGCTCCTGCCGCTGGGGTGTCAGCCGGATCAGCCAGCCGCCGGGCAGCGGCTCCAGCGCGCACAGGCCCAGCGCCGGCAGCCAGGCCGTGCCCGGCGCCATCCGCGCGGGCAGCGTGACGCGCTCGGGGGGCGTCATGCCCAGCGCGGCGGCCGTCCAGCCCTCCGGGTCGACGGCGAGCGCCCGCAGCCCCGACTCGGCGCTCATGCCGGCCAGCAGCGGCGCGGCGATCGTCCGCAGCCGGTCGACGGACGCCCAGTGCCGCAGCCGCAGTTCGCCCTCGGCGACCTTCGCGGCGGCGGAGACCAGGGCCAGCGCGGCCGGGCCCATCCGGTGGTGCGGGCCGCTCACGTCCACGGCGCCCAGCAGCCGGCCGGTGCGCGGGTCGTGGACGGGGGCCGCGGCGCACGTCCACCAGTGCAGGCTGCGCGCGAAGTGCTCCGCGTGGTGGACCAGCACCGGCCGGCGGGCGACCAGGCCCAGCCCCATCCCGTTGGTGCCGACCTGCTGCTCGCTCCAGCGCATGCCCTCGGCCAGCCCCGCCGTGTCCGCCTGGCGCAGCACCCGGTGGCAGCCCTCGCGCCAGAGCACCACGCCGTCCGCGTCGCAGACCAGCATGATGTGCTCCAGCGGGTCGTAGGCGCCGAGCAGTGTCTCGCGCAGCACCGGCAGCGCCTCGCGCAACCCCGAGGCGTCCCGGCGCAGTTCGACGTCGGCCGGCGGGCCCGGGGCGGGGCGGGCGCACTCGGGGTCGACGCCCCGCGCGCGGGCCCGGTACCAGGACTCGCGGATCAGACGGCGCGCACCGGCCCGCCCGCCGCCGGGGCCCGCCCCGAGGGACGCCTCGTGCACGGCGGCCATGTGCCGTGGCTCCGCTACTGGTAGGTCCACCGCATTCCCCCGAAGTGCCGGGCACGTTCACGTGCCCTCATCGTGCCGTGGGGGAGGCGTTCACGCGGGCGACTTCGTCACTTTGGTGCAACTCCCTGCAACCCTTGCGGGGTTTGCGCCGCTTACGCGAAGGTAACCGCACAACCTGCGGTGGTGCCGAGTCGGCGCGGCATCACCGCGGGTTCCCACGGCGGCGGTGCGCTCCTGGACGGGGACCACGGCCGGCCGAGGCGACCTCACCCGTGGTACGCCCAGTAGGCAGGAACCGCAGGGGAGGCCGTCACCCGTCGCTGCCGCCCGCCTCACACCGGCCGCGCGCGCTCCACGATCGCGGCCAGGTCCAGCCCGTACGGCAGGGTCCCGAACGCCGACCCCCAGTCGCCGCCCAGCCGCGAGGCGCAGAAGGCGTCGGCCACCTCCGGCGGCGCGTGGCGTACCAGCAGGCTGCCCTGGAGCACCAGCGCGAGGCGCTCGGCCACCCGCCGCGCCCGGGTCTCGATCCCGTCCAGATCGGCCAACTCGGTGAGCAGCTCCTTGATCGCCGCGTCCAGCCGGTGGTCCGCGCCGCGCGCCTGCCCCAGCTCCACCAGCACCGCGTTCACCGCCGCCGGGGAGCGCTGCAGCGCCCGCAGCACGTCCAGGGACTGCACATTGCCCGAGCCCTCCCAGATGGAGTTGAGCGGCGCCTCGCGCAGCAGCCGCGGCATCCCCGACTCCTCCACGTAGCCGTTGCCGCCCAGGCACTCCAGCGCCTCCGCCGCCACCGGCGTGCAGCGCTTGGTCACCCAGTACTTCGCCGCCGGCACCGCCAGGCGCAGGAAGTCGCTCTCCCCGGCGTCGTAGGCCGCCGCCAGCCGCAGCCCCAGCGCGGTCGCCGCCTCCGACTCCAGCGCCAGGTCCGCCAGTACGTTGCGCATCAGCGGCTTGTCGACCAGCGGCCCCCCGAAGGCCGAGCGGTGCGCGGCGTGGTGCACCGCCTGCGCCACCGACTGCCGCATCAGCGAGGCGGAGCCCAGCACGCAGTCCAGCCGGGTCGCCGCGACCATCTCGATGATGGTCGCCACCCCGCGCCCCTCCCCGCCCACCCGCCAGGCCAGCGTCGTCCCGTCGAACTCCACCTCGCTGGAGGCGTTGGAGCGGTTGCCGAGCTTGTCCTTCAGCCGCTGGATCCGGAAGGTGTTGCGGTCCCCGTCCGGCAGGACGCGCGGAAGGAGGAAGCAGGTCAGACCGCCCGGCGCCTGCGCCAGCACCAGGAAGGCGTCCGACATGGGCGCCGAGCAGAACCACTTGTGCCCCGTCAGCGCGTACATCCCCGACTCGGCGACCGGCTCCGCGCGCGTGGTGTTCGCCCGTACGTCCGAGCCGCCCTGCTTCTCCGTCATCCCCATCCCGGCGACGGCCCCCGCCTTCGCCGTCGCCGGCCGGTCCAGCCCCGGATCGTACGTCCGCGAGGTCAGCAGCGGCTCCCAGACGGCGGCCAGCTCCGGCTCGCGGCGCAGCGCCGGCACGGCGGCGTGCGTCATCGACAGCGGGCAGCCGTGCCCCGCCTCCACCTGCGACCAGACCTGGAACGCCGCCGCCCGCCGCACATGGCTGCCGCTCCCGGGCTCCCCCGACCAGGCGTCCGCCAGCCCGGCCGCGACGCCGCGCTCCATCAGGTGGTGCCAGGCGGGATGGAAGTCGACCTCGTCGACCCGGTTGCCGTAGCGGTCGTGGGTGCGCAGCACCGGCGGGTTCGCGTTCGCCAGCACCCCCCACTCCTGCGCCCGCGCCGAGCCGGCCTCGGTGCCGAGCGCCGACAGCTCCCGGTGGACGGCGGCGTGCCGATCGGGGGGTGTGTGCCGTTCGACGGCCTCGCTCAGGGCGCGGTCCGCCGTGTAGACGTCATAGGACACCAGCGGCGGCGGCTGGTTGGTCACGGAGTGAGTGGCTGACTGCATGACGGTTACGGTATGCAGGTGGAAGCGGGGACGGAAGGACCAGTACGGGCCGGCGGGCGGCTGCGCAGGGCCAGAGCGCTCTACCGCCATCTGCCCAAGCGGACCGTCGCCTGGCTGCTGATCAAGGACACCGTCGACTCCTGCGTGAAGTACCGGATCCTCGGGCTGGCCGCCGAGGCCGCGTTCTTCTCGCTCCTCTCGCTGCCGCCGCTGCTGCTGGGCCTGCTCGGGCTGCTGGGCTACGTCGAGTTCATCGACATGGAGCAGCTGCGCCAGAACATCCTGCGGGCTTCTGAGCGGGTCCTCACCGAGGAGGGCGTCGACCAGCTGGTGCGCCCGCTGCTCGACGACGTGATGAAGGGCGGCCGGCCCGACGTCATCTCCCTGGGCTTCGCCTTCGCCCTGTGGTCCGGCTCGCGCGCGGTGAACGTCTTCATCGACACCATCACCGTGATGTACGGACTCGACGGCCACCGCGGCATCGTCAGGACCCGGCTGCTGGCCTTCGCCCTCTACCTGGTCGCCCTGGTCGCCGGGGTGGTCGCGCTGCCGCTGATGGTCGTGGGACCGGACGCGCTGGTGAACCTGCTGCCGTGGAGCGGCGACCTGGTGCGCGCCCTGTACTGGCCGGCGGTCACCGTGCTGTCGATCGCCTTCCTCACCACGCTCTACCACGTCTCCGTGCCGGTGCGCTCCCCCTGGCGGGAGGACATCCCCGGCGCGCTCACCGCGCTGGGCCTGTGGCTGCTGTGCAGCTTCGCGCTGCGGGTGTACCTCACCAGCACCATCGAGGGCCGCGCCACCATCTACGGCTCGGTGGCCGCCCCCGTCGCGGTGCTGCTGTGGATCGGGGTCTCCGCCTTCGCGGTGCTGGTGGGGGCCGCCGTCAACGCCGCCTTCGACCGGGTGTGGCCCTCCGTGGCCACGGCGACCGGCCGCGCGCAGACCGCGCGGGCCCGCGAGCGGGCGGCGGCGCGGATCGTGGCCGCGGCGGCGGCGGAGCGGCTGGACCGGACCCGGGGGCTGGACGGGGACAGCACGGAGGAGGAGTGGGAGGCGGGGACGGAGCCCGACTGGGAGGCGGAGGCGAAGGACGAGGCACAGGGCGCGCGCCGCACGCACTCGGGGGAGGACTAGGTCCTGCCCGGATCGGCCGCGGAAAGGGCCGCGGAAAAACCGTGGCCCTTTCGCGAGCGGCCCGTTAGTGTCTGCGATGTCGTCGCGCCCGCCGGTCTGTTCGCACCGGGGCGCTGACCGGGTAAGAGGTGTACGAGGGACGAGAGGGAGGTGTGACCGATGGCCGTCACTGCGCCGGGCGCTGCCCGCAACCGCCATTCCACCTCCGTGGCCGCCGGCTGACTTCGAGAAGAGCCGGTGCCACCCCCTGAAGGGTTCACCGTGAATCTCTCCACCCCGTCCGGCTCCACCTTCACCTTCACCTTCACCTCTCCCCTTTCCCTGGCGCACTACGGCTGGGACGCCGCCTTCGCCGACTCCTTCGCCCCGTACGCCGAGCAGGGCCTGGTCCCGGGCCGTATCGTGCGCGTCGACCGCGGCGCCTGCGACGTCGTCACCGCCGAGGGGCAGCTGCGCGCCGCCGTCGTCCTCGGGCCCGAGCCCGACCCCACCCGGCTGCCGACCACCGGCGACTGGGCGGCGCTGAGCACCGGCGCCCAACCGGCCGTACGGGCGCTCCTGCCGCGCCGGACCGCCTTCCTGCGCTCGGCCTCCTCCAAGCGCTCCGACGGCCAGGTCCTCGCCGCCAACGTCGACCACGCCGTGATCGCCGTCTCCCTCGCCGCCGACCTCAACCTGCCCCGGCTGGAGCGGCTGCTCTCGCTGGCCTGGTCCAGCGGCGCCCAGCCGCTGATCGTCCTCACCAAGGCCGACCTGATCGACGACCCCGCGGTCCTGGGCCACCTCCTGGCGGACGCCCGCTCGGCCGCGCCCGGCGTCGAGGTGCTGGCGGTCAGCTCCACCAGCGGCACGGGCGTGGCGGAGCTGGCCGCCGCCGTGGCGGGCGGTACCGCCGTCCTCCTCGGGCAGTCCGGCGCCGGCAAGTCGACGCTCGCCAACACGCTGCTGGGGGACGCGTACCAGACCGTCCAGGCCGCCCGCGACAGCGACGGCAAGGGCCGCCACACCACCACCACCCGCGATCTGCTGCCGCTGCCGGGCGGCGGCGTCCTCATCGACACCCCCGGGATGCGCGGCGTCGGGCTCTGGGAGGCGCAGGAGGGGCTGGCGCAGGTCTTCGCCGAGATCGAGGCGTACGCGGGCGACTGCCGCTTCGACGACTGCTCGCACACCGCCGAGCCCGGCTGCGCGGTACTGGCGGCGCTCGACTCGGGCGAGCTGTCGGAACGCCGGCTGGACAGCTACCGCAAGCTGCTCCGCGAGAACGCGCACATCGCCGCCCGTACGGACGCCCGGCTGCGGGCGGAGCGGCGCAGGGTCTGGCGCCGCAACGAGAACACCGGACGCGAGGCGCGGCGGCTGAAGGGGATGGACTACTGACGGACCGCCCGCTGGGGGAGCCCCTACGCCCCCAGCAGCCCCCGCAGCAGGCGGTCCGCCAGCTTCCGGTCGCCGTCCGACAGGGCGTCGACCAGGGCCAGGCGGTCCGCCGGCGCGGCCGGGGGCCGGCCGCTGCGCTCGTACAGCTCGGCGGCCACCCGGCTCAGCTCCGGGTTGGCGGCGGGCGCCAGCAGCGCGGCGTGGAAGGCGCGGTCCGCCTCGCGGCCCGGCGCCGCGGCGCACGGCCGCAGCGCCGGCGGGTCGGGCTCGGCGGCCAGCACCGCCGGGAGGACCAGCAGCGCCCGTACCGCCGCGACGTCCGCGGGGACCGGCGGCACCGCGATGCGGAAGCCGCGGTTGGGCAGCACCTGGACGGCGCCCTCCGCCGCCAGTATCTGCATCGCCTCGCGGACCGGCGTGGCGGAGACGCCCAGGGGGGCGGCCAGCGCGGGCGCTGAGTACACGTGCCCGACGCGCAGCCGCCCGTCCGCCAGCGCGGCCCGCAGCACCTCCAGGGTCTGGGCGCGCACGGAGGTGCGGTCCAGCCGGGGCGCGGCGGTGCGCTGCGCGGGCAGTCGCGGGCCGCTCTGCCGCGCGCTCGCGCCGTGTCCCGCGGAGGGCGTTCTGTCCGTATTCATCTAGGGCACTGTAGAGGAGGGGGCGCGTCGGGCGCCGGGCCGGTCCGGTCCGTGGGCGACCCCGCGCCCCCTCCTCCCCTCTACGCGCTCCCCCCGTCCTACGCGCTCCCCTCCGTCCCCGGCATCCCCGTCTCGTCGGACGGCTGCGGCACGGGGGTCCACGAGGGGCAGTCCGGCAGCGGGTCCAGCTCCGGGGCCAGGAGTACGTAGCTCGTGCTTCCCGCCTGTTTCGCCGGGTCCTTGGAGTAGCCGCCGGTGAGGTAGGTGACCAGCAGCGCCTGCCCGTTGGCGACCACCCCGCCGTACTCGGGGGTGAGCGTGGTGCGGGAGTGGCTGCGCAGGTCGGCCGCCCAGACGGCCTTCCCGCCCACCCAGGTGATCAGGTCGCCGACCAGCTCCATCTGGTCGATGTGCTCGCCCTCGGCCGCCCGCGCGATGGTCGCGGACCCCTTCCATCCCGGCCGCCAGGCGTACAGCGTCCGGTAGTCGGGGGAGACCCAGGCCCAGGTGCGCCCGTCGCCGGAGATATGAGCAGTGCCGCGGATGGCGGCGATGACCGGGGGCAGGGCCGCGGGGCGGCCGGTGCGCATGGACACCGCCCGGATGGACACGGCCCCCCTCGACGACTGCTGCCCCGGTCCCGCCGGCTCCCGCCAGCCCAGCAGGTCGCCCGTGCGGAAGACGGGGCTGGTGTCGCCCGTACGGACCACGGAGTCGCGGCGGGCGGCCAGGTCGTAGAGGTGGATGTCCTTCTTGCCGCCGGCCGTCCCCTGCGCCCAGCCCGCCCGGCCGTCGAGGAGCTGGACGAAGAGGAAGGGCCCGGGGACGCTCTTGTCGTGGCGCACGATCAGGAACGGGGCCGCGTCGCCGGTCGAGTCCCAGGCGTACAGCGCCCAGTCGTTCCAGTTCTCCGCGTCGTGGGCGACCTGGAAGACCAGCCACCGCCCGTCGAAGCGGGTGCTGCCGTACTGCGCCCGCGTCGGGCTGTCCGCCGGGTCCAGGCGGTGGACGACCTGCCGCGGGCCTGCCTCGCCCGCCAGCCGCACCAGCTCCGTCCCCGCCGCTGTGGACTCCACCGCGAAGAGGGTCCGGCCGTCCGTACTCACCGCCGTCGCGCGCCGGTCCGTGCCCGGTTCGGAGAGGTGGCGGCGCCGCTTCTCGGCCTCGGCCCACGGGGCCGGGCGCGGCACCGTGCAGAAGTCGGTCCTGTCCCGCGGCTGCGGCGCCGGCGCCGGAGCGGGCGCCGCGGTGGCGGGAGGTGTACGCGACGGAGCGGGCCGGGCGTCGGGACCGGGGGCGGCCGGGGACGGCGAGCACCCGAAGGCGCCCACCGCCAGCAGGCAGGCCACCGCGTACCCCAGGCCGGCGGCCCGTCGCTCACCACTGATAGCCGCGACCGCCCATCATGACCACCAGCGTGTCCGACCACACCGGGGACTGGGCGGGCACGCCCGACCAGACGCTGGTCGCCGGGTCCTGGACCTGGCTGTAGTTGCCGCTCTCCTTGTAGCCGCGGATGTTGACCCAGTGGAAGATCTCGGTGTTGGGGTGGCCGGGCAGGTGCGGACCCCCGGGAACCTCCCACACGTTGCCGGCGATGCTGTCGTAGGTGCCGGCGATGTCGACGACGAGCCGCGACTTGTAGGTGCTCTTGTCGCCGGAACTCGGGCTGTACGCCAGGAACTCGCCGGCGTAGGCGGGGTGGGCGTAGTACTGCAGCGCGCTGAGCATCGCACCCCAGCTGGTGCCGCCGCTGCCCGGGGAGATGCCGAAGCGGGAGGCCAGCGTCGCTTGGCTGATGCTGCGGCCCTGGTGCAGGATCGTCATCCGGGCGGTGGCCGGGCCGCAGTAGTTGCTGTACGCCTGGGCCACGTGGTTGGCCGTCAGGTACGAGCTGGAGGGGTAGGCCAGCGTGGTCGGCCCGTCGGCCGAGGTGCCGATGCCCAGCCGCTTGTCCTTCGCGGCGGAGCCGGCGTGCGCGGCCCGGATCTCCCGCGGCGTGAAGGGGTCGGGGTCGGTGGCGGCCTTGAGGGCGCCGATGTCGGTGGGGGAGAGGGCGCCGCCGGCGTCCCCGTCCGAGGCGAGGGCCGGCCCGGTCAGCAGGGTCCCGGCCAGCAGGGCGCCGCAGGATATCGCGGCCAGGGTGCGCGTACTGGGGCTCATGGTTCCACCTCTTCGCGTGGTGACCGCGTGGTGTTCCATATCGTAAGAAGCTAAGCATGTACATGTAAAGACCGTCAAGGATGCTGTGGGAGATTCCGCGTCCAATATCACCTGGCGCCCTTCTCGCGCGGGAAAAGGCGGGGTAATCCACCCCATCGAGTGCGGAAGTTTCAAAGGACGAGCGGAACGAACCACTTCCGCCAGGATGGCGCCCATGCCAGGCGGCGGCGGGCGCGGGCGGCAGGGCGGTTGAGGCGGCCGGCGGTTGGGTCGGACGGATGAGCGCGGAGGGGTGCGGCGATGGGATTCGACGGGACCGGGGCGGGCTGGCTGATCGCCGGTGCCCTCCTCCTGTGCGGCGTCGGGGCCGCGATCATGCTGGTCCTCCAGGGCAGAAAGCCCGACGAGGGACGGGAGATGGACTCCTGGGAGCGCAGCGAGCAGCGGCGCCGGCGCAAGGAGACCCTCTACGGCAGCGTCGCCTACCTGCTGCTGTTCTGCTGCGCGGCGGTCGCGGCGGCGCTCTCCTTCCACGGACTGGTGGGGTTCGGCCGGGAGAACCTGCGGCTGGACGGCGGCTGGGAGTACCTGGTCCCCTTCGGCCTGGACGGCGCGGCGATGTTCTGCTCCGTCATCGCGGTCCGCGAGGCGAGCAACGGCGACGCGGCGCTGGGCAGCCGGATGCTGGTGTGGCTCTTCGCCGGCGCCGCCGCCTGGTTCAACTGGGTGCACGCGCCACGGGGGTTGGACCACGCGGGCGCGCCGCAGTTCTTCGCCGGCATGTCGCTCTCCGCCGCGATCCTCTTCGACCGGGCGCTGAAGCAGACCCGCCGGGCCGCCCTGCGCGAACAGGGCCTGGTGCCGCGCCCCCTGCCGCAGATCCGGGTGGTGCGCTGGCTGCGGGCGCCCCGCGAGACCTACCGCGCCTGGTCGCTGATGCTGCTGGAGGGCGTACGCACCCTGGACGAGGCCGTGGAGGAGGTCCGCCAGGAGCGCCGCGACAAGGAGCGCAGCCGCGCCGAGCAGCGCCACCAGTCACGCCTGGAGCGCGCCCAGGTCAAGGCGCTGGAACGGGGCGCCGCCCCCGCCCAACTGCCCGCGCCGCGCCGGGCCGCCGCCGAGCCGGCGCCGCAGGAGGAGCGGACGGCGGTGCCGCCGCCGACCGCCGACGCCGACGAGGACACCGCAGCCCCCAGGCTTGACACCCTGGAGCAGAAACTCGCCGCGCTGGAACGCCAGTTCGGCTGACCCGCGGCGCCCGGCACGCACTCTCGCCGCACGGGGGCTTGGGACAGGTGGCTCCGCCACATGACCCAAGCCCCCGCACGCCGAGAGCACGCACCGGACGCCGCGGGGGCCGGTGTGCGTGTTGTGCCCTGGCGGGTAGGCCGGGGTGGGGTGCACCGAGGGGTGGGTGCCGAGCCGGCTTCACAAGGGGAGCGTCGATGCACGACGACCGTCTGCTGGTGGAGGGCCGCTTCGAGCGGGCCATGCGCCAGTTCGTCCGGCCCGCGCTGTACGCCGCCCGTGTGCCGCTGGCCATCGCCGCCTGGCACGTCCCGCGTGGGAGCGCCGCCTGCGCCGCCGACGCGCTCACCGCCCCGTACGAGCCCTTCGCCCCCGGCACCGCCTGGGGCAGCCCCTGGTCCACCAGCTGGTTCTGGCTCACCGGCACCGTCCCGCCGGAGTGGGCCGGGCGGCGCGTCGAGGCGCTCGTCGACCTCGGCTTCGGCGAGGAGGCCCCCGGCTTCCAGGCCGAGGGGATGGTCTACGACGCCGCGGGCGTGCCGGTCAAGGGCGTCCACCCGCGCAACCGGCACGTCCCCCTGCGCGCCGCCCCCGGCGAACCCGTCTCGCTGCTGCTGGAGGCCGCCGCCAACCCCGCCGTCCTGCACGACTTCACCCCCACCCCGCTGGGCGACCCCGCCACCGCCGGCGACACCCCGCTCTACACCTTCCGCGCCGCCGAACTCGCCGTACTGGACGAGGAGGTGTGGCACCTGATCCTCGACGCGGAGGTGCTGAGCGAGCTGGCGTACGAACTGCCCGCCGACCGCTCCCGCCGCCACCACATCCTGCGCGCCCTGGAGCGGATGCTCGACGCCCTCGACCTGCACGACGTGGCCGCCACCGCCGCCGCGGCCCGCGCCGAACTGGCCGGCGTCCTCGCCGCCCCGGCCGCCCCCAGCGCCCACCGCCTCTCCGCCGCCGGCCACGCGCACATCGACTCGGCCTGGCTGTGGCCGCTGCGCGAGACCGTCCGAAAAGCCTCCCGCACCTTCGCCAACGTCACCGAGCTGGCCCTGTCCGGCGAGTACCCGGAGCTGGTCTTCGCCTGCTCGCAGGCCCAGCAGTACGCCTGGGTGAAGGAGCACCAGCCGCACCTCTGGGAGCGGATCAGGGAGGCGGTCCGGCGCGGCAACTGGGCGCCGGTGGGCTCGATGTGGGTGGAGTCCGACGCCAACATGCCCGGCGGCGAGGCACTCGCCCGCCAACTCGTCCACGGCAAGCGCTTCTTCCTGGAGGAGCTGGGCGTGGAGACGCGGGAGGTCTGGCTGCCGGACTCCTTCGGCTACACCGCGGCCTTCCCGCAGCTGGCGAAGCTCGCCGGGGTGCGCTGGTTCCTGACCCAGAAGCTGTCGTGGAACCAGACCAACCCGATGCCCCACCACAGCTTCTGGTGGGAGGGCATCGACGGCACCCGGGTCTTCACCCACTTCCCGCCCGTCGACACCTACAACGCCACCCTGCACGCCGGCGAACTCGCCCGCGCCGAGCGCAACTTCCGCGACAAGGGCCTCGCCACCCGCTCGCTGGTCCCCTTCGGCTACGGCGACGGGGGCGGCGGCCCCACCCGCGAGATGCTGCAGAAGGCGCGCAGGCTGCGCTCCCTGGAGGGCTCGCCCCGCGTCACCGTCGAGCCGCCCGCCGCCTTCTTCGCGGCGGCCGAGGCGGAGTACGGCGCGCACGCGCCCGTCTGGTCGGGGGAGCTGTACCTGGAGTTCCACCGGGGGACGTACACCTCGCAGGCCGCCACCAAACGCGGCAACCGGCGCAGCGAACACCTGCTGCGGGAAGCCGAGTTGTGGGCCACGGCGGCCGCGCTGACCGCGCCGGGCTACGTCTACCCGTACGAGGAGCTCGATCGGCTCTGGAAGACCGTGCTGCTGCACCAGTTCCACGACATCCTGCCGGGCTCCTCCATCTCCTGGGTGCACCGCGAGGCCGCCGGGACCTACGCCGCCGTGGCCCGGGAGCTGGCGGAGATCACCGCCGGCGCGATCGGGGCGCTGGGCGGCGGGGCCCCGGCCGTCTTCAACGCCTCCCCGTACGCCCGCCGGGAGGTCATCGACGTGGCCGGGCGGCCGACGGCCGTCCACGTCCCCGCCCTCGGTTCGGCCGCCCTCGACGCGGCGGCCGCCCCACCGGCCCCCGTGCGGGCCGAGACGCTCCCACCGGGCGACGGCACCGGCGGGTTCGTCCTCGGCAACGGGCACCTGCGCCTCACCCTCGACGGCGACGGCCTGCTCACCTCGGTGTACGACCTCGACGCCGCCCGCGAGGTCCTGCCGCCCGGCGCCCGCGCCAACCTCCTCCAGCTCCACCCCGACCACCCCAACCAGTGGGACGCCTGGGACCTCGACCGCCACTACCGCCGCAAGCACACCGACCTGGCCGCCGCCGAATCCGCGGCGCTGACCCAGGACGGCCCGCTGCGGGCCACCGTGCGCGTCGTACGGCGCACCGGCGACTCCCGCCTCGTCCAGGAGACCAGCCTCGCGGCCGGGAGCCGGCGGGTGGACTTCGCGCTGGAGGCCGACTGGCGCGAGACGGAGAAGGTACTCAAGGCCGCCTTCCCGCTCGACGTGCACGCCGAACGCTCCACCGCCGAGATCCAGTTCGGCCACGTGCACCGGCCCACCCACGCCAACACCAGTTGGGACGCGGCCAAGTTCGAGGTCTGCGCCCACCGCTGGCTGCGCGTCGCCGAGCCCGGCTACGGCGTCGCCCTCCTCAACGACGCCACCTACGGCCACGACGTCACCCGCACCCCGTACGGCCAAGTCCTCGCCACCACCGTCCGGTTGACGATGCTGCGCGCCCCCCGCTTCCCCGACCCGCACACCGACCAGGGCGTCCACCACTACCGCTACTCCCTCCTCCCCGGCGCCGAGGCCGGCGAGGCGGTCGCCGAGGGTCTCGCCCTCAACCTGCCGCTGCGCACCGCCCCGGGACCCGCCCTCGCCCCGCTCGTCGACAGCGGGCACCCCGCCCTCACCGTGGAGGCGGTCAAACTGGCCGAGGACCGCAGCGGCGACGTGGTGGTGCGGCTGTACGAGTCGCGCGGCGGCCGGGCCCGCGGCGTCCTCACCACCCGCTTCCCGCTCGCCGGCGCCCAGGTCACCGACCTGCTGGAGCGACCGCGGGCGCCGGCCGAGCGCGCGGGCGGCGGGGTACGCCTGGAGCTGCGGCCCTTCGAGATCGTCACCCTGCGGCTGACCCCGGCGCGGGAGGGGTGAACGACCCTGCGCGGTGCGGCCGTTCACCCCTCCCAGACCGCCGCCGCCGTCCGGTCGTCCGCGTGGCCCTCGACGCGCAGCTGGACGTCCACCAGGTACGCGGCCAGGCCCGGCGGCCCGTCCCGCCATCGCCGGGCCAGCTCGTCCGTGAACGCCGGCGCCTCGCGCAGCGGTCCGGCGAGACCGGCGGCCGTCAGCAGCAGCACGTCCCCGGGCGCGGCGACGGAGGCGCGGAAGGCGAAGGGCTGCCGGGGTGCGCCGGCCTCGCTCGGGACGTCGAGCAGGGTGGGCGGGTTCGCGGGCGCGGCACGCGGGTCGGGGATCGCGGCGCGGGGATCGGGCGCGGGTGCTTGCGGGGGCACCTCCGGGGGCGTCTGCGGGGAGCCGTAGCCGGCCACCGGACCGCCCTGGCCGCTGACCGGCTCCGGCTCGATGTCCTGCCACACGCCGTCGCGCAGCCGGAACAGGCCGCCGGGGCCCGTACCGAAGAACACCCTGATCCGGCAGGCCGGATCGGCGGGGAGCAGCAGGCAGCGCAGGCTCGCCTGGTACGCGCCGTCCTCCGCGCTCTCCACGCCCCGCTCGGCGGCGCGGGCGCGCATCAGCCCGTACGTACGGCCGGTGAGCCGGTGCAGCCCCGACTTCAGCGAGCCGCGCCGGCCCTCCCGGATGTCCTGGTCGAGCCGGGCGTGGTTGCGCCCGACCGCCCCGCCGAGCCAGAGGCAGGCGTCGCGGGCGGCGAGCGGGGCCGCCGCGCTGCCGCGCGCGCCGGTGGCCAGCGCCACCAGCACCAGCGCGCTGTCGCCGCTGCCGAAGCGCGCGGTCAGCAGCGCGTCGCGGCGCGGCTCGCCGCGATAGCGCGCGGAGTCCCCGCGCACGGAGGCGCAGCGCAGCGTCATGGTCCCGTAGGCGGCGCCGTCGAGCACGGTGTCGGGGACGAGGTCGGCGAGCGCGCCGGGGGAGGTGGCGGGCAGGGCGGTGGGCTCGGGGGGATAGGTGGGCTCGGGGTGGTAGGTGGGCGGCCGGTCGCCCGGGTGGGCGGCGGCGGGGCGGGGCGGGGGTGCGTCAGCGATGCCCCCGGCGTCCCCGGCCTCCCCGGCGCCCTCGGCGTCCCCGGCTTCCTCCGGCGGCGGCTGCGGCTGCCGTACGCGGCGCAGCCGCAGCGTGCCGTGGGTGTCGGGGGTCGGCGGGGTGAGCACCGGGGCGGCGTCCGCCGGCTCGTCCACCGCCGGCTCCTCCACCGGCTCTCCCCCCGCCGACCCGCCGCCCACCGTATGGGCCGCCGAGTCGAAGCGGTCGTCGAGGGTGTCCTCGGCGCGCGCGGACGCCCCCGTGTCCGGCGCCCCCGGCTCGTACAGCTCGTCCCACCAGTCGCCGCCCTGTCCGGCAGCGCCCTTCTCCGGCTCCCCCTGCTGCGTCATGTCCATAAGTGTCCACGGATAGCCGCTCCGGGAAACCGCCCGCGTCCGAACCGGAATCAGCGGACGCCCTGTTCGTCCCGTAAGGGCTTGGCAAAAGTGTGGGGGTAGGGGAGATGATGTCCCGGCGGATTCGCGCCTGGCCGGTTTCCGCCACCGACGGATCCCGGCCAGCGCCAGGAAGGGCGGCGTTACGGTGCTCAACGCGATCGGACTGGACGAGGCGCAGGAGTCCGCCTACCGGACGCTGGTCGGGCTGGGCGCCGCCGACGTGCCCGAGCTGGCCCACCGGCTGACCCTGCCGGAGGAGGAGGCCGTACGCGCCCTGCGCCGGCTGGAGCGCCAGGGCCTCGCCGCGCAGTCCTCCGCCCGCCCCGGCCGCTGGGTCGCCGCGCCGCCCGCCGTGGCCCTGGGCGCGCTGCTCAGCCGGCAGCGGCACGAGCTGGAGCAGGCCGAGATCACCGCCGCGCGCCTCGCCAAGGAGTACCGCGCGGAGGCCGCCGAGCCCGCCGTGCACGACCTGGTCGAGGTCGTCACCGGCGCCAGCGCCGTGGCCCACCGCTTCCGCCAGCTGCAGCTCGGCGCGGCGCACGAGGTCTGCGCGCTGGTGACGGGCAAGCCCGTCGCCGTCACCGGCACCGAGAACCGCGCCGAGGAGGAGGCGAGCAGCCGCGGCGTGCGCTACCGGGTGGTGATCGAACGCGAGCTGCTCGACGGCCAGACCGGGCTGAGCGAGCTCGTCGAGGCCCTCGACCGCGACGAGGAGGTGCGTATCGCCGAGCGCGTACCGACCAAACTCGTGGTCACCGACGGCACGATGGCCATGGTCCCGCTCACCGGCCACGGCACGGAGCCCGCCGCCCTCGTCGTGCACGCCAGCGGCCTGCTGGAGGCGCTCACCGGGCTCTTCGAGAGCGTCTGGCAGCAGTCCCTGCCGCTGCGGCTCACCGCGGACGAGCGCACGGTCACCACGGAGGGCGACGGCGACGACCGCGCTCCCGACAGCACCGACCTGCGCATCCTCTCCCTGCTGCTCGCCGGCCTGACGGACGCCAGCGTCGCCAAGCAACTGGACCTGGGCCTGCGGACGGTGCAGCGCCGGGTGAAGCGCCTGATGGAACTGGTGGGCGTAGCCACCAGACTCCAACTCGGCTGGCAGGCATACGAACGCGGCTGGGTTAGCCGGTGAGTTATTGGCCCGGGTTGCGGCCCCCGGCACGCACTCTCGGCGTGCGGGGGCTTGGGACAGGTGGCTCCGCCACATGACCCAAGCCCCCGCACGCCGAGAGCACGCACCGGACGCCGCTGTTATCCCTGATTGCTCCGGGTGTACGGCGCCCGTGTTTTTCGTTACCGCCGCGCCTGCGGCACCCCCAGCTGCTTCGCCAGCCACAGCGGCACCCCGCCCAGCAGCTGTACGAGCCGCGCCGCCTCCGCCCGCAGCCGGGCGGCCTGCGGTTCCGGCTCCACGTCGGCCAGTGCCATCAGCGCCGGCGCCGTACCGACCAGGTAGCCCAGCTCCTCACGGATACGCAGCGACTCGGCGAACCCCTCGCGCGCCTCGGCCAGTTCACCCGCCTCGGCGGCCAGCGCCGCCAGATGCCGGCTGGTGGAGGAGCGCAGCAGCAGGTCGCCCCGGGCCACCGCCCCCGCCTGCGCCCGCCGGAACGCCGCCTCCGCCGCGTCGGCGTGCCGCGTCAGGTGCTGCGCGACCAGCCCGCGCCGGTAGTCCAGCAGCGGCCGCGCGGCAGCCCCCGGCGCCAGCAGCGCGGCGGCCCGGCCGAGCGCGGCCCGCGCCTCGTCGGAGCGGTCCCGGCCCTGGAACAGCGTGGACCCGTACACCAGATACCCCCGCTCGCTGGCGGCGGCCCCGCGCTCCTCGTCGTCGGTGGCCAGCGACTCCGCGAGCCGCAGCGCGTCCTCGGCGTCCTGCCAGCCGGCCGAGGTGTACATGCAGCGCTCGACCAGCAGCGCCGCCCGCCACAGCGCCGCCCCCGCCTCCCGCGCGGCCCGCGGCTCCAGCAGCGCCGCCGCGTCGTCCCAGCAGGCGCGGGAGCGCAACCGCCAGATGGCGCGCTCCAGCGGATCGTCCGACACCGAAGAACCAAGCCCTGCCATGGCGGTATCCGCCACCGTGCCTCCCGAGGCGCGCGTCGTCGAGCGTGAGGGTGCAGCGTTCAGCGTGCGAGTACGACCGGAGCGGATGGTGCGTCAGGTGCGGAAGCGACAGCGGTCGGCACTGCAACACGCGGTCCTGTCAGGCAGGTTGAAGCGGTACGGCCCCGCCCGGCCGAGGGGTCTGCCAGCATCACAGCACGAGGTGGCACCCCGGGCCAAGTAGGCGGGTGAATGCTTTCACAATCTTTGCCGCGCGGGGGCGCTCAGCGCTCCGTGCCGGTACTACCCCATCCGCAGCGCGAGGAAGAAGTCGAGCTTGTCCTCAAGGCGCGACAGGTCCCGGCCGGTGAGCTGCTCGATCCGGCCGACGCGATAGCGCAGAGTGTTCACGTGCAGATGAAGCCGCGCCGCGCACCGCGTCCACGAGCCGTCGCAGTCGAGGAACGCCTCCAGGGTCTCCACCAGGTCCGCCCGGTGGCGGCGGTCGTACTCGCGCAGCGGGTCGAGCAGCCGGGCGGTGAAGGCGCGGCGCACGTCGTCGGGGACGAAGGGCAGCAGCAGGACGTGCGAGGCCAGCTCCTCGTGGCCGGCCGCGCAGACCCGGCCGTCCCGGGCCGCCGCTACCCGGCGGGCGTGGCGCGCCTCCTCCAGCGCGCCGCGCAGCCCCTCGGAGGAGGGCACGGGGGCGCTGACCCCGATCGTCAACCGCGCCCCGTCGCCCAGCCCTTGGGCCAGCGGGCGCTCGACCGCCGCCAGCAGCGCGTCCGCCTTCAGCGGCGCGTCAGCGTCCTCAGCGCCCCCAGGCCCCCCCGGACCCTCAGCGCCCCCGGCAGCGCCCGTCGGCGGCAGCGGCAGCAGCGCCACCGCCTCCTCGGCGCTGTGCGCCACGGCGACCCGGTCCAGCGAGGGGTCCAGCAGGATCTCCTCCAGCAGGTCCCGCGCCACCTCCGCGCCGTCCGCCGGCGCCTCGCCGCCGGTCTCCACCCGCGCCACGACGACCTGCCACCGCGGCGCGCCGCCCGCGCCGCCGGGCAGCAGTACGG
>NZ_JBHSZO010000012.1:0-132297 GCF_042663125.1 Streptomyces polyrhachis
CGCGCGGCTGCGCGCCGAGGCCCTCGCGGCGGCCGCCCCCGCCGCCTCCGCCGTTGCCGCCGCCCGCGCCGCCGGGGAGGCCCGCCCGTGAGCCTGCTGACCACCCTCGCCCGCGCCGAGGCCGTCCGCGCCCGGCGCGCGCAGCCGCTGACCACCGTGCGCCACCGCCACCTCTCGCCCCGCCCCCTGGTCCTGGTCCCGCTGACCACCGCCGGCGAGGCCGCCGCCCCCCTCGGCGCCCTGGTCGGTACGGACCCGGCGAGCCCGGAGCTGCTGGTCGTCCCCCAGCCCCGCGACCGCGACCTGCGCTTCGCCTTCCTGGCCCGGCTGGCGGACGTGGTGCTTCCGTACCTGGAGTCCTACGGCGCGCAGGTGGAGACCGAGCTGCGCAAGGGCGAGGAGCTGGAGGTGTGCGCCGACGCCCCGCAGCTGCTGGTGCCCAGCGCGCCGGGCGTGGAGTACGTCCGGCTGCTGGGCCGCTCGACGCGCTTTCGGCGCACCGCCGAGGAGGAGCCGGACACCCCCTATCCGGCGCCGCCGCGCGTGCCGCTGCTGGGCCGCTGGCTGACGCACTACGCCGAGCGCTCCCGCACCCCGGGCTCGGCGCTGCTGCTGCCGATGACGGAGCTGCTCGGCCGGCACTGGGCCACCGGGCAGAGCCGGCTGGAGGACCAGCATCTGGGCGTCCTGCTGGCCTGGATCCGCGGCGGCGACCCCGACGCGGTCGAGCGCGCCCGCGACGCGCGCGGCCAGCTGCGCACCCCGCCGGCCGGCCCGGCCACCGACCCGGCCTTCGACAACCGGCTGCTGGCCCCCGCGACCGCCCGCTTCGACGCCGGGAAGCCGGGTGCCGAGGAGGAGATACGGGAGCTGCTCGCCACCCAGCTGCGGCCGACCTGGGACGCGGTGTGGGAGGGCCTGGCGCTGCTGCGCGAGCTGCCGCCGGGCGCGCACGTGGCGGAGCGCTGGAAGAGCGACCGCTGGTCGTACACCCACCACCGCGACCGGCTGCGCGCCGGCGAGCCGCCGCAGCCCCGGCGCGACGACGCCACCACCGCCGCCCGCAAGCTCGCCTCGCGCGAGCGCGCGCAGGCGGAGCTGGCGGCGGGCGAGGCGCTGGACGACCCCCTGGTCATGGCCGAACACCGGCTGGCGGGGCAGGCGTTCGCGGGCCGGGTGCTGCACGTCGAGCCGGCCCTGTCCGAGGGCCGCTCGCCGCGACCGCGCCCGCTGGTCACGCTGGAGACGTGGGACGAGCCGCAGTTGGCGGAGGGCACGGAGGTCTACCGGGCGAAGGCGGACGGCAGGACGCAGACGGCCGAGGTGGTGCGTACGGGAGCGCGGGACGCGGGAGACGGCGCGGGCCCCGACGGCTCGGATCCGGACGGCCCCGACGCCCCGCGCACCGTCGTCCTGCGGCTGCTCAACGGCATGGGGCGCGGCAAGGCGCCCGAGGAGGGCTCCGTGCCCGAGGCCGGGGACGTGCTGTGCTTCACCTGCTTCGAGCACAGCGCCCGCGCCGGGGCGCAGCTCCCCGATCCGGAGGACACCCCGTGGACGCACGGCGGCCCCCCGGCCCCGCACCCGGGCGACGCCCCGCGCCCGCCGGAGGCGGCCGACCCCGTGACGCCGGAGGACTTCCTGTGAGCAGCGCCCCGCCCACCGCGGTGCCCACCGCGGCGCCCGAGGCCGCCGACCCCGCGCGGGCCGCCGCCCTGGCCACCGAGCGGATCCTCGCCGACACCCTGCACGGCACGGCGCGCGGCGTCGTGGTCGACTCCCCGCCCGGCGCGGGCAAGTCCACGCTGGTGGTGCGCGCCGCCCGGGAGCTGGCCGCCGCGGGCCGCCGGCTGATGGTCGTCGCGCAGACCAACGCGCAGGTGGACGACCTGGTCGACCGCCTCGCCCAGGCCGACCCCGGGCTGCCGCTGGGCCGCCTGCACAGCAGCGACCCCCATCCGTACGACCCGGTCCTGGACACCCGTCCGGGAGTGGTGAAGTCCGCGAAGGTGGCCGAGCTGGCGACGCTGCCGGTGGTGGTCTCCACCGCCGCCAAGTGGGCCTGGGTGAAGGACGCCGGGCCCTGGGAGCACGCGATCGTCGACGAGGCGTACCAGATGCGCTCCGACGCCCTGCTCGCCGTGGGCCGCCTCTTCGAGCGGGCGCTGTTCGTCGGCGACCCCGGGCAGCTGGACCCCTTCGCGGTGGTCGGCTCCGAGCAGTGGGCCGGGCTGTCGTACGACCCGGCGGGCAGCGCGGTGACGACACTGCTGGCGCACAACCCCGGGCTGCCGCAGCACCGCCTGCCGGTGTCCTGGCGGCTGCCGCACTCGGCGGCGGGGCTGGTGTCCGCGGCGTTCTACCCGTACACCCCCTTCCGCAGCGGTACGGGACCGGGCGAGCGCCGGCTCTCCCTCACCCGGGGCGCCGGGCCCGCGGAGAGCGCCGCGGACCGGGTGCTGGAGACGGCCGCCGAGTCGGGCTGGGGGCTGCTGGAGCTGCCGGCGCGGCCCACCCCGCGCACCGACCCGGAGGCGGTGGCGGCGCTGGCGGGGCTGGTGCACCGGCTGCTGGAGCGCGGCGCGACGGCGTACTCGGAGCGCGCGCCGGGCGGCACGGCGGTGGGCCCGGCGCGGATCGCGGTCGGCACCGCCCACCGCGACCAGGCGGCGGCGGTCCGCGCGGCGCTGGCCGCCCGCGGCGTGCGGGGTGTCACGGTGGACACGGCGAACCGGCTGCAGGGCATGGAGTTCGACGTGACGTTCGTGCTGCACCCGCTCTCGGGCCGCCCCGACGCGACAGCCTTCCACCTGGAGACGGGCCGCCTGTGCGTGCTGGCCTCCCGCCACCGCCACGCCTGCGTGGTGGTGGCCCGCGCGGGCATCCCCGAGCTGCTGGACGAGTACCCGTCGGCGGAGCCGGTCCGCCTGGGCGAGGCGATCCGCTTCCCCGACGGCTGGGAGGCCCACCAGGCGGTCCTGTCCCATCTCGCCGGGCATGCGGTACGGGTGTGACGGACATGCTGTCCGGGCGTGAGGGGGCGCGCGCCCAGCGCAGTGCCCTCTTGCAGGGGCCGGGACAATGGAGCTGAAGCACAGCACGATCGGGAGGACACGGATGAAGGAGCCGCACTCGGCTCAGAGCCCGCGCAAGGCCGCCGGCGAGCGGCGCCCCGCCACACCCCGCCGCCCCGCGCCGCTGACCTTCGAGCCGCAGGAGGCCCTCGCCGACCCGGAGCACTTCTTCGGCCTGGAGTCCCTGGAGGACCCCCGCGCACTGCTGGCCCGCGCCACGGACCTGGCGCTCGCCTTCCGTGCCGCGACCGACCGCGCGGTGGAGTACCAGGCGATGGCCGCCGCCCAGCTCGCCGACCCGCGCCGCTTCGACCGGCTCACCCCGGAGGCCGTCGCCGAGCGCGCCGACTGGTCCGTGGACTACGCCCACCGCATGATCCGCTTCGGCCGGGAGCTGCTGCGCCGCGAGGACACGCTCACGGAGCGCTGAGCGCTGTCCGGTCGGCTGCCCAGCCCGGGAGGATAGCGCCGTACCGGGCGAACCGGGAGCACTTCGCGCAACCGGGAGGTATCAGCGCGCGGCGGCCGGTAGGCATATGCCATGACCACCGACGACCGGGGCGGCCGGGCGGGCGACAGCGCGGTCGTCACCCGGGCCGGGGCCGACTGGCTGGCCTCCGCCTCCCCCTTCCCGCGCAGTGTGCTCGCGCTGTGGCGGGCACGCCCCCAGGCCCCGAGCGCGCTGCCCTGCGGCACGGCCTTCGACGTGGTGAGTCTGCCGCCCGTCCTCGGCCGCGCGGTCCTGGAGCAGTTGTGGACCCCGCGCGCCGGCGCACCCGGGGCCAGCGGCCCGGCGGCCGTCGTCCGCGGCCGGACGCTGCTCTTCGCCGCCCCCGGCACGGCCGCCCGGCTGCCGTCCCTGCTGGCGTGGGGCCAGTGGGCGGCCCTGTCCGCCCCGTCCGCCCTGCCGGATCCGCCGGGCGCCGCCCCGCTGTGCTTCGGCCCCGGCGACGCGGTGACGATCCCCCCGCTGCGGATGCCGCCGGCCGGCCCCCGCCCGGGCCCGCGCTGGCTGCTCGCCCCGCAGGTGCGCCACCCCTGGCTGCCGGGGGCGCGGGCGCTGCTGCGGGCGTGCGTACGGGCGGGGGCGCGGCCCGGGGCGGGCGGCGAGGAGCGCCCCGGAGCCGTACCGGCCCCCGGATACCGATTTTCGATCACCCCGGATCGGATGCTAAAGTCATCCTGTCAAGCGCCGCTAGCTCAGTTGGTTAGAGCAGCTGACTCTTAATCAGCGGGTCCGGGGTTCGAGTCCCTGGCGGCGCACTCGTTCAAGGGCGATGCGGTCTGCGGAAAACGCAGACCGCATCGCCCTTGGCGTTTTCCGCGCGACCGCGGCGGGGGCTCCCGCCGGATCGGGCCGCCGGATTGCTGCGTCCCCCGGGCCAGGGGCGTAGCCCGGGGGACGCGGCTTGCGGGGTGCCGTACAGGACCTAGCGCCGGTCGACGCGCAGGGTCCAGCCGCCGTCGGGGGCGCGGCCCGTGACCGAGACGGTGACGCCGTCCTCCGGCAGGTCGAGCCGCTCGCCCGCACCGAGGGGCGCGTCGGCCAGCGGCGGGTAGACCGAGGTGCTCTGGCAGGCGCTGGAGCCCGGGTGGGCATCGACCACCTCGATGGGCCCCTCGCCGGAGGCGGTGCGTGCCCGTACCCGGTAGACGAGCACGCCTTCCGTGCAGCTCTCCGCGTCGTTGCCGCCGCGTGCGCGCACCTCGACGGCGAGGGCGGAGTCGCTGCCGGTGCGGATGACGACGAGGCGGGTGCTGCGCAGGGCGCCCCGCAGCGGCGGCGCGTGCAGCGGCTGGACGGACCAGGTGCTGGTGCCGGTCTTGTTGACGCAGCCGACCTGCGCGTCGGTGATCCAGCCCAGCCGCCACTTGTGCCAGGCGAAGGGGTCGGGGGCGAGCCCGAACTGGCTGCCCATCATGTCCCAGTCCCCCACGTGGGTGTCCCAGTCGGCCTTGCCGTCGGCGGGCCGGTGGTAGAGGTCGGGCAGGTCGAAGACGTGGCCGGTCTCGTGGGCGAGGACGTTGCGGTCCGGGGGGTGCTGCTCGAAGACGGTGACGATGCGCCGCAGCCGGGTGCCGTCGGCGACGAGCGGGCGGTCGAAGTTGACGACCTTGGTGGCGTCGGAGTCCACGCCGGGCGCGTCGGGGTCGGCGACGAAGTAGACGATGTCGTAGTCCCCGAAGTCGACCTTCGGGTCCACCGCGTCGACCGCGTCGCGCAGGTAGCGCGCCCTGCGGTCGGGCTCCCAGTCGCGCTGGATCTCGTACGAGGTGGAGTCGGCCGGCATCTCGATCCACCGCTTCAGCGGCTCGGCCCTCAGCTGGAAGCGGCCGTAGGAGGAGCGGGCGAAGAAGTCGGAGGTGGCCGGGAAGTGGTCGGCCGCCAGGTCGGCGGGCGTGGTGCGCGGGCGGGAGTCGGGGAAGGAGAGGAAGACCATCACCGCCCGCAGCTCCCTGCGGGGTTGGGGATAGGCGGCGTTCCAGGTGTCGACGCCCTCGGAGTGGTGCGCGTCGGTGCGCTCCAGGGCGCACGGGCGGGGGGCGTCCGCCCCTGCCGGGCCGGCTATGAAGGAGCTGGCTATCAGCGCGGCGGCGGCGCCGGCCACGGCGGTGACCCGGCGGATCCGCCGCCCGCGCGCGGCGCCCGCGTCCCGGGCTCCCGCGCTCTGCTCCCGGGGCTCCCGGGGCTCTCTGGCTATGTGCCCTGACTGCACCACATCGACCTCGTCGGCTCACGAAGCGGACCTACCGAACAAGGCCCACCCTGTGTGCTTGTGCGGGTCGATGCCCTGTTCCAGTGCGCCGGCCGGGTGAGGACGGGCGGGGAGCGGGCGCCGCGGGGGCCGGGAGGGGCGTACGGGAAGCTCGGGCATCACCGTGACCCAGCGTCACTTTCGGGCGGCGTGGGATCGGGTCTGCCCACTACGGGACGGATCCTGATCGGACGGTCCGAAACTCGCCCCGAACGGCGCCGCAGTGGGGGGTACGGTGGTTCGAAGGGCTGCGCAGTGGTTGGCCCCACGTACCGGAATACCTCTATGATCGGCACATTTCCAGCGCGGCGGCCCGGCCCCACGGTCCGCCCCACACCGGCCCCCCTGGACCCTGGGGGACCCCCTCACGGCGGGAGCGAGCGGTGGGCGGAGCACTCGGCGGACCGGTCTGCGGGACCGGCACCCTCCCCACGACGATCACGGAGCGTCATCTCGCCGCGGCCGCGCCCGTGGACGCGCAGGAGCTGCGGGCCGCCTTCGACGCGGCGCATCTGGCGACGGCCGTCGTCGGCAGCGACGGGCTGCTGCGGGCGGCCGGCGAGCGGATGCTGGCGCTGTTCGCGCTGCCCGGCGCCGATCCCGGCGCGCTCACGGGCGCCTCCGCCGCCGAGTTGTGCGCCCTGCGCGAGGAGCCGTGGATGTGGGGCTCCTTCCTCGACGTACTGCAGGGGCGACGCCCGCTGCTGCGGGCCGAGCGGCGGCTGCGGACGGCCGACGGCTCGCCGATGTGGGCGCGGGTGACCATCACCGCGCTGCCCGGCGGCGGGGCGCTCCTCTCGGTGGCGGACATCGGCGAGGAGCGCGAACTGCGCGGCCGGCTGCGCCATTTGCAGATGCACGACACGGTGACCCGGCTGCCGAACCGGGCGCTCTTCTTCGAGCGGCTCTCCGGCGCGCTGGAGCGCGCCCGGGGGGACGGGACGCGGGAGGACGGCGCCTCGGAGGACGGGGCGCAGGAGGGCGGGGCGCAGAGCGGCGGGACGCAGGGCGGCGGGACGCCGGACCACGAGGCCCGGGAGAGCGCCGGCAGCGGGCGGATCGGGCTGGTCTACCTCGACCTCGACGGCTTCAAGGCCGTCAACGACACCCTCGGCCACCGCACCGGCGACCGCCTCCTCGCCGCGGTCGGCCGGCGCCTCAGCGACTGCGCGACCGCGCACGGCGGCCACCTGGTGGCGCGGCTGGGCGGCGACGAGTTCGCGCTGCTGGTGGCCGACTCCACGGGGACGGAGCAGGTCAGCGCCCTGGCCTCGGCGGTGCTGGAGGCGCTGCGCGAACCCTTCGACCTGGCCGGCCAGCGCCACGCGGTCTCCGCCAGCATCGGCGTGGTGGAGCGCCAGGCGCGCGGCACCACGGCGACGGCGCTGATGCAGGCCGCGGACACCACGCTGTACTGGGCGAAGGCCGACGGCAAGGCCCGCTTCACCCTCTTCGACCCCGAGCGCAACGCCCACCGCATGACCCGCCAGGCCCTCTCCTCGGGGCTGCGCCCGGCAGTGGAGCGCGGCGAGTTCCAGCTCGCGTACCAGCCGCTGGTGGGGCTGGGCGACGGCTCGGTGCGCGGGGTGGAGGCGCTGGTGCGCTGGTGCCATCCCCGGCTGGGGCTGCTCACCCCCAACCGCTTCATCCCGCTGGCCGAGGAGAACGGCGCGATCGTGCCGCTGGGCCGCTGGGTGCTGCGCACCGCCTGCCGGCAGGCGCGGACCTGGCAGCTGGCCCGGCCGGACACCCCGGTGCTGATGAGCGTGAACGTCGCGGTGCGCCAGGTCTGGGACTCCGACCTGGTGGCGGACGTGGCGGAGATCCTTCAGGAGACCCGACTCCCGCCGGGGCTGCTGCAGTTGGAGCTGACGGAGTCCGCCGTCATGGGCTCGGCGGGCCGCCCGCTGCAGGCGCTGCAGGAGCTGCACGAGATGGGCGTCGGCATCGCCATCGACGACTTCGGCACCGGCTACTCCAACCTGGCCTACCTGAGCCGGCTGCCGGTGACGACGCTGAAGCTGGACGGCTCCTTCGTGCGCGGCTTCCGCGACGCCGAGCACCCCAATCCGGCGGACGAGACGATCGTCGAGGCACTGGTGCACCTCGCCCACCAACTCGGCCTGTCCGTCACGGCGGAGGGCGTGGAGTCCAAGGACCAGGCGCAGCGGCTGCGGGCGATCGGCTGCGACACGGCGCAGGGCTGGTTCTACTCCCGTGCGGTCCCGGCCGAGCGGATCACCGAGCTGCTGGGCGCTTCGGTACGGGCGTAACCCCCGGGGTACGGGCGCGAGTCGGGCCCGCAGCGGATCACGCCGCCTCCGCCGCGCCGCCCGCCTGCGCGCCGCCGGGAAGGGCGCGGTGGACGCGCAGCAGCGCCCGGGTGCCGATGGTCAGCAGGCCCGGGATCTCGGCGGCCGGCACCCGGCGGGCCAGCGCGAGGACGTCCATCGCGATGCCGTAGTCGTCCAGCACCTCCCCGGGGACGCGCGGATCACCGACCACCGCCGCGTACCCGGCGGCCACGTCCGCGTACTCCATCACCGCGAGCCGGACGTCGACCTCCAGGCTGCGGTGCAGGAACGCGAACCCGGCCGGCCCCGGGAGCGCCCGCTCCCCGGCCCCCTCCTCACGGAACTTCTCGGCCATGGCCGCACCCCCCGTACCGGACCGCTTCGGACGAAGGGGATATGCCCGCACGGAAACATCACCCACCGTCCATCCGTACGGATCCCACCCTTTTTCATCACAAACAAATAACGGACAGATAACGGCAGCATCTCCGTTCGGCCACCAGCCCCCGGCCGGAGCATATTCCGCCGCTCCCGGGCAGGCGCATCCCCGATCCGATCAAGCCGCCTCACCGCGGCCCCCCTTCAGGAGGCTGGAACCCGCATGGCGAACTACCCGAACCCGTCCCGACGCGGCTTCCTCACCCGCACCGCCCTCCTCGGCGGCGCCCTCGCCGCCCCCGCCGCCCTCACGGCCTGCAGCAAGACCGACGACGGCGGGGCAGCCACCCCGGACGGCAAGGGCGGCGTCCTCGCCAAGCTCAAGGACCAGGGCTTCGTCCGCGTCGCCTACGCCAACGAGGCCCCCTACGGATACCTGGAGGGCAGCGACCTCAAGGGCGAGGCCCCCACCCTGCACCGCGAGATCTTCACAGCCCTCGGCATCGACGAACTGCGCCCCACCCTCTCCGAATGGGACGGCCTCATCCCCGGCCTCCAGGCCGGCAAGTACGACGTCATCAGCGCCGGCATGGCCATCACCCCGGAGCGCTGCGCCAAAGCCCTCTTCTCCGAACCGGAGTTCATCTCCCCCACCGCCATGATGGTCAAGAAGGGCAACCCCGATAACCTCACCGACCTCGCCTCCGCCAAGACCGCCGGCATCACCATCGGCGTCATGGCCGGCGCCGTCGAAGCCGACTACGCCGAGGGCGCCGGCATCGACAGCGGAAAGATCAAGACGCTGCAGAAGCCCCAGGACGGCGCCGACGCCGTCAAGTCCGGCCGCGTCCAGGCGTTCCTGCTCACCGGCATCTCCCTGCGCTGGCTCGCCAAGACCAACCCCGACACCCAGGTCACCGACCCCTTCCTGCCCGAACTGGACGGCGTCAAGCAGTACAGCCCCGGCGGCGCCGTCTTCCGCCAGGGCAGCGAGGACCTCCGCGACGCCTTCAACACCGAACTCAAGAAGATCACCGGCGACAGGCAGCGCTTCACCTCCCTCCTCGGCCAGTACGGCTTCGCCGAAACCGAAGTCCCCCCGGCCGAACTGACCACCGCCACCCTGTGCAAGGGCTGACCGCGCCGCATGGGTGACCTCCCCGCGTTCCTCGACGCCCTCCACGCCAACAGATCCACCCTCCTCCAGGGCCTCCTCACCACCCTCCAGGCCACCGTCTACGGCGCCGCCCTGGCCCTCGCCCTCGCCTTCACCCTCGGCCTGGCCGCCCTGGACCGCCGCCCCCTGGTACGCGGCACCTCCCGCGCCATCGTGGAGTTCTTCCGCGGCACCTCCCTCTACATCCAGCTGTTCTGGCTCTACTACGCCATGCCGCAACTCCTCCACTACGAACTCCAGCCCCTCTTCTGCGGAGTCGTCGCCTTCGGCCTCAACTACGGCGCCTACGGCTCCGAAGTCGTCCGCGGCGCCATCCGCGCCGTCCCCCCCGGCCAGCGCGAGGCCGCCATCGCCCTCAACCTCACCCCCGGGCAGCGACTACGGCACGTCATCCTCCCCCAGGCCTGGGTCCAGATGATCCCGCCCTTCACCAACCTGCTCATCCAACTCGTCAAGTGCACCCCGCTGCTGTGGCTGATCTCCGTCACCGACCTCATGACCGTCATCCAGCAACTGCGCGACCGCACCGGCGAAACCGTCCCCGCCTACCTCACCCTCCTCGTCCTGTACTTCGCCCTCGCCTCCGCCCTCACCCTCCTGATGAACGCCCTCGAACGCCGCGCCGCCACCCGCCTCGGCCGCCGCCCCACCAGGCGCACCCGCCCCCGCAAGGGCGCCCTGGAGGTGACACCGTGAACCAGGACGACATACGCGAAGTCCTCCCCCTGCTCCTCGAAGGCTTCCGCACCACCCTCCTCGCCACCGTCCTCGGCACCGCCCTGGCCGCCGTCCTCGGCCTCGCCGTCGCCATCGCCGCCCGCACACCCAGCCCACTCGCAACCGCACCACTACGAGCCCTGACCGAGTTCGTACGCTCCACCCCCCTACTGGTCCAACTCGTCGGCACCTACGCCCTCTTCACCACCGTCGAACCCCTCACCATCGGCATCGCCGTACTCGGCGTCCACTACGCCGCCTACACCTCCGAGGTCTACCGCGCCGGCATCGACGCCGTACCCCCCGGCCAGTGGGAGGCCTGCCGCGCCCTCTCCCTCACCCCCCGCCGCACCTGGCAGGCCGTGATCCTCCCCCAGGCCCTGCGCAACGTCCTGCCCGCCCTCGGCAACTACGCCCTCTCGATGTTCAAGGAAACCCCCTTCCTCGCCGTCATCACCGTCGAGGAGATGGTCTTCGACGCCCGCGCCTACGGCGCCGAACACTTCGCCTACACCGAGGCGTTCACCCTCGCCGGCGCCATCTTCCTGCTCGCGAGCTACCCGACCTCACTCCTGATGAGAAAGCTGGAGAAGCGCCTTGGCCACTGACCAGCCCCTGAAGATCCCCGAGCCGCGCGACACCACCACCGCCACGGCCCCGCAGCACAACCCCCTCGTACGCTTCGACCACGTCGTCAAGCGCTACGGCGACCACACCGTCCTCGACAGCCTCGACTTCGAGGTCCGACGCGGCCGCCACGTCACCCTCATCGGCCCCTCCGGCTCCGGAAAAACCACCATCCTGCGCCTCCTCATGACCCTGGAACGCGTCAGCGACGGCGTCATCTGGGTCGACGGCGAACCCCTCACCCACCAACGCACCCCCGACGGCACCCTCAGACCCGCCGGGGAGAAGCACCTGCGCGAGATCCGCAAACGCATCGGCATGGTCTTCCAGCAGTTCAACCTCTTCCCCCACATGAGCGTCCTGCAGAACATCATCGAAGCCCCCGTCAACGTCCTCGGCCTCAGCCGGGACGAAGCCGAACAGCGCGCCCGCGAACTCCTCGACCTCGTCGGCCTCTCCGACAAGACCCACGCCCACCCCACCCGCCTCTCCGGCGGCCAGCAGCAGCGCGTCGCCATCGCCCGCGCCCTCGCCATGCGCCCCGAGATCCTCCTCCTCGACGAGGTCACCTCCGCCCTCGACCCCGAACTCGTCGCCGGCGTCCTCGACCTCCTGCGCGACATCGCCCGCTCCACCGACATCACCCTGCTGTGCGTCACCCACGAGATGGGCTTCGCCCGCGACATCTCCGACGAGGTCCTGATGTTCAACGAAGGACGCGTCATCGAAAAGGGCAGCCCCGAGCAACTCTTCACCGCACCCGAACAGGACCGCACCAGGGAGTTCCTCAGCGCCATCCTCTGAACCACCCCCGCCCAAAGCACCACCCCACCCCCGAGGCATATGCCAACGGCAAAACCCAAGGTGGCGGGCCCCACCACCCCACACCCGGCCCGCCACCACTCTCCCCAACACCCCCGCATAACCGCCCCTTTGACAGCTATCGTGGAAACCACCCGGCAACACCGCACCACCCCGGACACGGATCCAGCACACCCACGGACCACGCATCGACACAGGGGGGACACCATGGCCGTCAAGCCGGAACCCACCGCCCCACTCGCATCGGTCCAACACGCCTTCCGCGTACTGGAAGCCGTCTCCCGCCACCCCGACGGCATCACCACCACCGCCCTCACCCGCACCACCGGCCTCACCACCCCCCAACTGAACCGCCTCCTCCTCATGCTCCGCCGCGAGGGATACGTACAGCAGCTCACCACCGGCACCTACGTCATCGGCGAATCCCTCGCCCTCCTCACCTCCACCGCCGAACGCACCCGCGCCCTCGAAGAACGCCTCGCCCGCGCCCTCGACGAACTACGCGAAAGCACCGGCGCCGCCATCTACCTCAGCCGCTACGAAGACGGCGAAATCAAGATCACCCACGTCTCCGACGGCCCCACCGCCCCCCGCGTCCACGAATGGGTCGACTTCCGCTCCGCCGCCCACGCCACCGCCATCGGCAAATGCCTCCTCCTCCAGCTCGACGCCGAGGCCCGACGCGACCACCTCGCCCGCCACCGCATCGCCCGCCTCACCTCCCGCACCGTCACCGACGAGAGCGCCTTCCTCGCCACCCTCGACCGCCACCCCGTCACCGTCCCCACCCTCGACCTGCAGGAATACGCCGTCGGCACCGTCTGCTCCGCCGTCCCCCTCACCGCCGGCCGCGCCGTGGGCACCCTCGCCCTCTCCCTCCCCCTCGACCGCGCCCACCACCTGCGCGCCGCCACCGACGCCCTGAACAGGAGCGCGGCACCCCTCCTCCTCTCCATGGCGATCTAGGTCACACCCCGGCGGTCGAAAGCACTCCCCCGCACCCTGTAGAGTTGATGTCGTCAAGCGCCGCTAGCTCAGTTGGTTAGAGCAGCTGACTCTTAATCAGCGGGTCCGGGGTTCGAGTCCCTGGCGGCGCACGACGGCTTCATCACAGCCAACCCCCATCCCTCACGGGATGAGGCGTCGGCCGAGTCAAGCGTTGTTAGTTTAGTTGGTTAGAGCAGCTGACTCTTAATCAGCGGGTCCGGGGTTCGAGTCCCTGGCGGCGCACAGATGAAGCCGTGCTCTTTGGGCGTCCTCGATCACCGAGGACGCCCAAAGTCGTTTCCGGGGTTGGCCGAAACCCGTGGCCGGACATGACGGAACCCCGTCCAGGGACGGGGCTCCTCGGTACGCCCGGCCGGATTCGAACCGGCAAACAACGCCACCTAAAGACGTTGGCTCACCATTGGCCTACGGGCGCACATACAAGGCCAAGCATACCCTCGCCCCAGACGCGCTCCCAGGCATGTGCGACTCACTTCCGACCAGGGCTCCCTCCCCGGCACCACGTATCCGTGATCGCGTGGCAGTTCGGGCAGAGGAACCGGAGGTTCTCCGCCCGGTTGTCGCTCCAGTCACCGTTGATGTGGTCGATCTCTAGTGTCATGGCCCTGCCCTGCCACTGCGGATCACAGCCACAACGTGCGCACGTCTCCGACACCCCGACCTCAACGAGGGCCCGGCGCAGCAGGTACGTCTGCCTGCGGCCTTTCGCCGGGTCGCGGCGGACCAGGATCTCCTCTGGGGTCAGTGCCGGACGCGTTCCAGGGCGCCCCCGCCCCTGTGCCTGCCCCAGAAAGTGCGAGGTGTCCAGGCCGTCCTCCTTCAACCAGCCACGCAGATGCGCGCGCTCACCGGAGTTGCCCCGCCGGTCGAGCTTCCGCAGCGTCTCCGCGATGGAAACCGACCCGATCACCGCGGCGCGTAGCTCCTCGGGCGATGGTCGGGGCCTTCTGTAGGGACGAGGCAGGTCGCTGAAGTGGGACACATCGATCCCGTAGAACCGGCAGCGCTTCACCAGGTAATGCCTGTTTCTCTCATGCGGCTCGCCTCCGCAGAAAACGATGGCCTCGCTGAACGACGAACACGCCGCCGCGGCCTCACGCAGTCGGGTCTCGGTGTAGCGGGTGGCCATGGTCAGCTCCTCCTTCGCACTCCACGCCCCCGGTAACCATCCGTGGTGGAGTGGCAGTTGGGGCAGAGGAATCGAAGGTTCCCCGGTCGGTTATTGCGCCAGTCGCCGTCGATGTGGTCCACCTCCAACGGCAGCGGATCGCCGTACCATTCCGGACCGGTGTCGCACATCGCGCACACCTCAGGGACACCGATCTCCCGCAGAGCCCGCCCGAGCCGGGCCCCCGGCACTCTTCTGCCCCTCTCGACATCGCGCTGGACCAAGATCTCTTCCGGCCCTCGGCGGCGCGCATTTCCCTTCATCCGCTCTGAGCGCTGCGCCGGAATGAAGTGCGAGGTGTCGATGCCCATCGCCCGGACGCGGCGGCTGATGTGCGTGTGATTGCCTCCCACGGGGTCCAAGCCCAGGTGGACGAGGACCTGCGTCATGTTCGAGCAGGCCGCCACCGCCTCGCTCAGCTTCTCCCTGGTCCAGCGGACGTACCTCTCGTATGTGAAGTGGGAGGTGTCGATCCCGAAGTGCTTCATCCGCTGCCAGAGGTACGTCCGTGTGGCTGCGGTGGGATCCACCCCCAGCCTCTCCATCACCTCCCCCATCGTGTTCGCCGCTGCCGCGGCCTCCGCCAGTCGTTCCCGGGTGTACGGGCTTGCCCCCATGTGCGTCCCCTCCGACGTGAGTTCCGTTCTCGGATGGATCAACGATCCGACTATCGGAAGGTCACGCAACGTGAGAAACGGGCCCGCCGGCAGGCGGGCCCGTGACTCTCCGGAGCGGGGTGGCGGATGGTGGCGCGTTCAGCCCTCGACGCCCAGGTCCTTCAGGAGTTTTGCCACGTGGCCCGTGGCGCGGACGTTGTACCAGGCGTGTTCCACCGTGCCGGTCTCGTCGACGACGATCGTGGAGCGGATGACGCCGGTGACCGTCTTGCCGTACAGCTTCTTCTCGCCGAAGGCGCCGTACTCCTCCAGGACCTGCTTGGAGGGGTCGCCGACCAGGGTGACCTTCAGGGACTCCTTCTCGCGGAACTTCGCGAGCTTCTCCGGCTTGTCCGGGGAGACGCCGATGACGTCGTAGCCGGCGGTGGCGAGGAGGTCGAGGTTGTCGGTGAAGTCGCAGGCCTGCTTGGTGCAGCCGGGGGTGAGGGCGGCGGGGTAGAAGTAGACGACGGTCTTGCGGCCGCGGTGGTCGGCGAGGGAGACCTCGTTGCCGTCGGCGTCGGGCAGGGTGAAGGCGGGTGCGGTGTCGCCGGGCTTGAGACGCTCGCTCATCGGTGCAGGGCTCCTCTTGCGTGGGTCGGTATCGCAGGCGAGCCTAGCGGCTGACAGACTGTGCCCATCGGACAAGCCTGACGGGCCGCCAGAGGCCCGGGGCGAGGGCGGAGAGCGGAGGCAGCTCGGTGTCGAACAGAACCCCTGCGCAGATCGAGGCGGACATCGTCCGTCGGCGGCAGGCGCTGTCCCTGACGCTCGACGAGCTCGCGATGCGGGTGAGCCCGCAGGCGATCGCGGGTGATGTGCGGGCGCGGGCGCGCAGTGCGGTGGACGAGGCGGCCGGGCGGTTCTTCGAGGCGGCGCACTCGGTGACGTCGGGGGTTCGTTCGCAGCTAGTGGGCAAGGACGGCTCGCCCCGGTTGGAGCGGATCGTGCCGGTGGCGGCGGTGGCGCTGGGTGTGATCGGGCTGCTGGCGGTGGGTTCGCGGCGGCCGCGCAAGGGTCGTCGGCGGGGCTGAGCTGCTGTCGGCCGCTCCGGGGCTCCCCCGCTCGGCGGCCCTCCCCGCTCCGGGTTCTCCCGCTGTCCGCCCCCTGGGAGCGCGCCGGGTGCGGGCGAAGGTACGGTCGTAGGGTGAACGACTCCGCCGACAAGCTGCCCATCCGGATGCTGCACGACCGGGTGCTGGTCCGTGCCGATGCCGGGGAGGGCGAGCGTCGCTCGTCCGGTGGCATCGTGATTCCCGCGACGGCGCAGGTCGGCAAGCGGCTGTCCTGGGCGGGTGTGGTGGCCGTGGGGCAGAGTGTGCGTGCGGTGGAGGTCGGCGACCGGGTGCTCTTCGATCCGGAGGACCGGGGCGAGGTGGAGGTGCGCGGGGTGGCGTACGTGCTGCTGCGGGAGCGGGATCTGCACGCGGTGGCGGCGGAGCGGCTGGAGGGGTCGGCGGACGCCACGGGGTTGTATCTCTGATCTGGGGCCCGGGTCTCTGCGGCCCGGGTGTTTTCGGTTTTTCTTGACGGCGGCTCGCGCTCTTCGCGCGGGCCGTTCGTGTTTCCGGGGCCGGTACCGGAACGCCGGGGCTCAGTCCTGGGCCCGTACCTTCACCCAGACGGCCTCGGAGGGCACTCCTTTGCCGTCGGTGACCGTGAGCATGTACCAGCCGGGTGGGACGAGTGCGGGGTCTGCGGGGACGGTGACCCTGATGCCGTCGGGGGTGCGGCGCACGGTCAGGGCGATGGAGCGTTGTTCGACGTTGGTGACGTGGGTGAAGGAGCCGGGGCGGATGAGGCGGGCGGTGCGGACGTCGGCGGTGGTGCGGTAGGCGGTGCTCCCCCCTGGCGCCAGGGTGCGCGGTGCGGTGTCGCGCAGGCGGGGGCGGGGGGTGCCGGTGTGCAGGTAGGGCGGGGTGTAGAGGTCGATCTGCTGCTGGAAGGCGCCGGGTTGGGTGTTGGCCCGGTCGGCGAAGAGGGAGTCGGAGCCGAAGGTCATGACGCGGCCGTCGGGGAGGAGCAGGGCGCCGGAGTGGTAGTTGCGGCCGACGAGGGGGTCGGCGACGCGGCGGGCGGTGTCGGTGGCGGGGTCGTAGAGCTCGGCGCGGAGGATGTCGCTGGCGCCGCGGCCGCGGTAGTCGCCGGAGCCGTTGGTGGTGAGGACGGTGTCGTCGGGGAGGATGACGCTGGAGGGGTAGCGGGCGGCGGCGTAGAGGTCGGGGCCGTTGCGGAAGCGGGGCTCGGGGTCGTTGAGGTCGACGAGGCGGCGGCGTGCGGTGGCGGTGCTGTTCTCGCCGACTCCGCCGCCGCCGAGGACCATGTAGCGCTGCGACTGGGCGGGCGGCAGCTGGACGGACATGGAGGTTTCCAGTACGTCGGGGTCGCTGATGCCGGGTACGGGGGTGAAGGCGCCTGTGCGCAGGTTCCACAGGCCGGGGGCGCGGCCCTGGTCGGCGGGTCCGTAGCCGGCGTTGGAGCCGGTGTAGAAGACCTGGTCGCGGCCGGTGAGGAAGAGGGCAGGGTAGGTGGGGAAGAAGCGTTCTTTTGTGAGGTAGGTCCACTTCTTCGTGGCGGGGTCGTAGACCTCGTTCTTGCCGGGGACGACCTGGCCGATCTCGTCGAGGCCGGAGACGGACAGGACGCGGCCGTCGTGGAGGGTGGTGAGGGTGGGGTACCAGCGGGCTTCGTTCATGTCGTCGACGGGGAGGTAGCGCTCGGCGACGGGGTCGAACTCGTAGGTGTTCTTGATGCCTTGGAAGTCCTTCTTGTCGAAGGAGAGCTTCTGGGCGATGCCGTAGACGTTGCGGCGGTCGGCGGTGGGGAGGGCGTTGATGCGGTAGTTGTCCTCGGTGCCGGTCTGGTGGCGGCGGCCCCGCTGGAGGGCTTCGACGTAGACGCGGGCGGTAGCGGCCTTGACGGTGGTCGTGCGGGTTTTGCGGTTGGTGGTCTTGGTGGCGCGGGGGACGAGGAGGGGGTCTTTGGATTCGAAGGTCTTGTGGTTGTCGCGGCCGGTGAAGCGGGTGCCGGCGGGGAGGGTGAGGGGTTTGTCGGGGTTCTCGTTGTGGACGACCATGAGGCCGCCGGCTTTTTTGACGTCGCCGCCGAGTTTCTCGTAGCGCTGGGTGCCGCCGGCGACGAGGAGGCGGCCGTCGGCGAGTTGGGTGTGGCCGGAGCAGAAGAGGTCGGCGGGGGTGGGGACGTCGCGGAAGGTGTTCTTGGCCGGGTCCCACAGGACGCTGCGGAAGGTGCGGGCGTCGAACTGGCGGGCGTCGTTGCCGGAGCCGGCGATGAGGAGGACCTTGCCGGTGTGCAGGAGGGCGGCGTGGATGGTGTTGATGCGGTGGCGTTCGGGGACGTCGACGGTGCGCCAGTGGCCGTTGGCGGCTTTGTAGGTGGGGCGGTTGATGTGCCAGTCGTGGTATTCCTCGCCGCCGTAGCGGTAGAAGGCGGGGCCGTTGAAGGCGGTGACGGCGGCGAGGGTGACGGCGCCGACGGTGTAGCGGCGGGTGCGGTGGGTGAGGGTCAGGCGCATGTCGGCTCCTTGTCCGTACGGGTGCGGGTGCGGCGTTCGCGGTGGACGGTCCAGCGCCAGACGACGAGGGGGGTGCTGGTGACGGCGAGGGCGAGGGCGGCCCAGGTGAGCATGGCGGGGTGGTCGTGGCCGAGGGCGAAGGAGCCGGCGAGGGAGGTGGCGAAGACGGCGATGAAGAAGAGGTGGACGCGGAAGGTGCCGAAGAGGGTGTCGGGGCTGGAGGAGTCGCCTTTGGGGGTGACGACGAATCCGCTCTTGCGTCGTAGGACGGCGTCGAGGAGTGAGCGGGCGTAGATGGGGGCGGAGAGGGCGGACATGAGCATGCCTGCGAGGCCGCCGGAGCCCTCCGGTTCGTGGGGGGAGACGTTGTGGCGGCGGTTCCAGAGGTAGAGGCCGACCTGGAGGGCGGTGGCGTTGCCGTAGAGCATGAGCCAGATGACGGGGTCGATGGCGACGCCGGAGGCGCCCAGGCCGAGGAAGAGGGCGCAACTGAGGGCGGCGAGGATCCAGTTGAGGGCGGACATGGGGTAGAAGGCGATCATGAGGGTGTAGTTGAGGAGGCGGCCCGGGGGGAGGGTGAGGGGGGCTTTCCAGAACTGCTTGAGGAGGGTCTCGTAGGTGCCGCGTGACCAGCGCAGTTGCTGGGTGAAGAAGTCGGTCCAGGAGGTGGGGCCCTCGCCGACGGCGAGGACGTCGGGGGTGTAGACGGAGCGCCACTTGCGGCCGGTTTCGGGGTTGCGGGCGCGGTGCATCTCCAGGCCGGTGGCCATGTCCTCGGTGATGGAGTCGTAGAGGCCGCCGATCTGCTGGAGGGCGGTGATGCGTACGGCGTTGGAGGTGCCGACGAACATGGGGGCGCCGTAGGCGTTTCCGGCGCGCTGGATGAGGGCGTGGAAGAGGAACTGCTGGCTTTCGGCGGCCTTGGTGACGAAGGTGTCGTAGTTGCCGTAGACCTGGGGGCCGATGACGAAGCCGATGTCGGGGTCGCGGAAGTAGCCGAGCATCCGCTCCAGGTAGTTGGGCAGGGGGATGTGGTCGGTGTCGACGGAGGCGAAGAAGTCGTAGTCGCCGCCGTGGGCCTGGAGCCAGGCGTTGTAGTTGCCGTGCTTGGTCCTGGCGCGGTGGGGGCCGGTGGGGCGGTTCCACTCGGGGATGTCCTTGCGGGTGAAGTGGCGTACGCCCAGGCGCCGGCAGACGCGTTTGACGTCGGGGTCGTCGCCTTCGTCGAGGAGCCAGACGTGCAGGAGTCCGCGGTGGCGGATGTCGACGGCGGCCTCAAGGGTGCGGGTGACCATGTCGAGGGGTTCCTTGCCGGGGACGTAGGTGGTGATGAAGGCGACGCGGGTGCCCGGTTCGGGGATGACGGGGACGGGGTCGCGGGCGACGAGGGTGGCGTGGGCGTTGGAGAGGACGTTGATGGTGCGGAAGAGCTCGATGAGGGCGATGGCGGCGAGCATGACCAGGTCGAGTTTGAGCAGGAGGGGGGAGGCGGCGCCGTCGCGGCGGGTCCAGTGCTGGGGCTGGAGGAGCCAGGCGAGGAGGCCGAGGGAGAGGAGGGGGGCGGTGGCGAGGAGCAGGGCGGCGCGCAGGCGGTGGGGTTCGCCGGCGAGGAGGCTGCGGTAGCGGACGCGGTAGGGGCGGTCGGCGGGGGGTTGGGTGAGGGGGCCGGCGAGGCGGCTGTAGTGCTCGTAGTCGTACGGGCCGGGGGCGGCGTCCGTGCTGTCGGTGTCGGGGACGGGGGCGGGGGGCGGCGTGGGGGGTGGGGCGGTTGTGGCGGGGGTGCCGTAGGCGGGGTCGCGGCCGTTGCGCGGGGCGGGGAGGGGGAGGGTCGCGGGTGTGGGGGCCGCGGTGTCGTGGGTGGTTCGGGCGTCGGTCGGCGTCGCGGCCATCGTGTCGTGTCCCCCCGCGCTTCAGGGCGCGCTTGGTCGTTCGGCGGGCCTGGGGCCCGGTTTGCCAGGGCGGGCGTGCCGCTTGCGGGGCCGCTGCCGGGCGCGGGTGTGCTTCCGTGCGCGGGTGGGCGGGGCTTGCGCGACGCGTCGTGGTTACTTTCCGCTTACCGTCCATGTCTTTGTGTGTAGAACGCCACCTATCCACCGGGACGGCGGATGATCCGAACTCGCGTGCACATGCGGGAGGTTGACGCGGGCGGGGGTGGGTGCGGACGTAGGGTGCCGCCCATGACGAGTGTGGAGCGGCTGGCCGAGGACGCGTGGGGGCTGGTGGCCGGGGCCGGGGCGCCCCCGGCGGGGCGGGTGGTGCTGGGGCTGGCGGGGCCTCCGGCGGCGGGGAAGTCGACGCTGGCGGCGGGGCTGGCGGGGGTGCTGGGCGAGCGGGCCGCGTACGTGCCGCTGGACGGCTTCCACCTCTCCAACGCCCAGTTGGAGCGGCTGGGGCTGCGCGGTCGCAAGGGCTCCGAGCCGAGTTTCGACGCCTGGGGCTATGCCGCGCTGCTGCGGCGGCTGGTGGAGTGCCCGCGTGAGGAGGTCTACGTGCCGGACTTCGACCGCGTGCTGGACGAGCCGGTGGCGGCGCGCCATCTGGTCGCGCCGTCCGCGCGGTTGGTCGTCACGGAGGGCAACTACCTGGCGGTGGACCTGCCGGCCTGGCGGGCGGCGCGGGCGCTGATGGCGGAGGTCTGGTACGTGGAGGCGGCCGGCGCGCTGCGGGACGTGCGCCTGATGGAGCGGCACACGGGTTTCGGGCGCGGGCCGGGGGCGTCGCGGGAGTGGATCGACAGCAACGACGCGCCCAACGCGGAGTTGGTGGCGGCCACCCGGGGGCGCTGCGACCGGGTGGTGCGGCTGGCGGTCTGAGCGGGGTGGGCCGGGCGCCCTCCCCGCCCGGATCCTGTCCTACGGGGTCAGTTCGACCGTTCGGCCCTCGGCGGCGGAGAGGCGTGCCGCCTCCAGGACGCGCAGTGTCTCGGCGGCCTGCCGGGCGGTGACGGGCGGCTGGGCGCCGGTGCGCAGGGCGTCGGCGACGGCGGCGTAGTAGGCGGGGTAGTCGCCGGGGAGGGTCGGTACGGGCTCGCCGCCGCCGGTGAGTACGGACTCGCCGGCGCCCAGGCGTCCCCAGGCGCTTTCGGGTTCGACGCCCCAGTCCTCGCCGGGGGTGCCCGGGACGGCGCCCTCGCGCAGGGCGGCCTCCTGGGGGTCGAGTCCGTACGTGACGTATCCGGCGCGGCTGCCCAGGGCCCGCAGGCGGGGGCCGAGTTGGGCGGTGGTGGCGCTGGCCCACAGGTGGGAGCGGACGCCGGAGGCGTGGGTGAGGGCGAGGAAGGCGTCGTCGTCGGTCTGGGCGCCGGGGCGGCGGACGTCGGCCTCGGCGTAGACGCGCACGACGGGGCCGAAGAGGGTGAGGGCCTGGTCGACCAGGTGGCTGCCGAGGTCGTAGAGGAGGCCGCCGACCTCGGCCGGGTCGCCGGACTCCCGCCAGCCGCCCTTGAGTTGGGGGCGCCAGCGTTCGAAGCGGGACTCGAAGCGCTGGACGTCGCCGAGGGCGCCGTCGTCGATGAGGCGCTTGAGGGTGAGGAAGTCGTTGTCCCAGCGGCGGTTGTGGAAGACGGAGAGCATCAGTCCGCGCTCGTCGGCGAGTTCGCGCAGTGCCTCGGCCTCGGCGGCGGTGGCGGCGAGGGGCTTGTCGACGACGACGGGCAGTCCGGCCTTGAGGGCGGCGGTGGCGAGGGGGACGTGGGTGCGGTTGGGGGAGGCGATGACCACCAGGTCCAACTCCTCGGCGCGGGCGAGGAGTTCCTCGGGGGTGTCGAGGACGCGGACGCCGTCGTAGCGCTCCCGGGCCTGCTGCCGGCGTTCGGGGTTGGCGGTCACGACGGTGTCGAGGACGAGGCCGGGGGTGGCGGCGATGAGGGGGGCGTGGAAGACCGAGCCGGCCAGTCCGTAGCCGATGATGCCGACGCGCAGGGGAGGGGGTGCGGGGGTGCCGTTCATGGGCGCACTTAAGCAATGCCGACGCCCGAGTGCAAACCGGAGGAGCGCGGGTGGCGGCGGGTCCGTCGGACAAGCCGCCTATTGCGCCGAACGGGCGGAATCGCTGCTGCGGTCGGCCGACGACGGGTCGTGTCGCGTGCCGCGGGGGGCTCGGGCATGCCAGGGTCTCGACCATGCGCCGCCGGCGTCTTCCTCCTCGGCGGCGGTGCGCTCCGGTGGGTTCTCGGTGTCTGTGTGGGCGCCGTCCAGCCGTTCCCGCCACCAGATAGCCGCGGCTCCCGTGTCCACTCCCCCCGGACGCGGGGGCCGCCGCTTGCGGTCGGCCTTGTGCGGCTCAGGCGGCTCCGGGTCAGACCAGGTCCACCAGGTCGGCGATGGAGTCCACGACCTTCGTCGGCCGGTAGGGGTAGCGGTCGAGGTCCTCCTTCTCCGTGAGTCCGGTGAGGACGAGGAAGGTCTCCATTCCCGCCTCCAGTCCGGCCAGTACGTCGGTGTCCATCCGGTCGCCGATCATCGCGCTGCTCTCCGAGTGCGCGCCGATCACGTTCAGCCCGGTGCGCATCATCAGCGGGTTGGGCTTGCCCACGAAGTAGGGCTCCTTGCCGGTCGCCTTGGTGATGAGCGCCGCGACCGAGCCGGTGGCGGGCAGGACGCCCTCCGGGGAGGGGCCGGTGTTGTCGGGGTTGGTGGCGATGAAGCGGGCGCCGTTGTTGATCAGGCGGATGGCCTTGGTCAGCGCCTCGAAGGAGTAGGTCCGCGTCTCGCCCAGGATGACGAAGTCGGGGTCGGTGTCGGTCATCACGTAGCCGGCGTCGTGCAGGGCGGTGGTCAGGCCGGCCTCGCCGATGACGTAGGCGGTGCCGTTGGGGTGCTGGTTCTGGAGGAACTTCGCGGTGGCCAGCGCCGAGGTCCAGATGTTCTCCACCGGTACGTCCAGGCCGATGCGGTTGAGGCGGGCGTGCAGGTCGCGGGCGGTGTACATGGAGTTGTTGGTGAGGACGAGGAACGGCCGTCCGGACTCGCGGAGCTTCCTGATGAAGGTGTCCGCGCCGGGCACGGGCACGCCCTCGCTCACCAGCACGCCGTCCATGTCGGTGAGCCAGGACTCGATGGGCTTGCGCTCTGTCATCTGGGCGGACTCCTGCCGTACGGGACTGCGGTCGTGGAACGCGCCCATGCTATGCGCGGACCACCGGGGGTGCGGGGGCGCGGGGGCCTGTTCTGAGTTGGCCTGTCAGAGAAGGGGCGGCGCCGGGTGTCCTCCGTACGGGTGAGACGGGCCCCGTTCGGAGCAGGGGGGCGGCGGGGGGGATGCGGTGGGCGGGGGTGCGTTCAGGCTGGGAGGGACGAGCTTTCCTTCGGAGGTCGTATGCGCCGGGCCCGGATATCCCTGATCACCGCCTGTGCGGCGGCCGTCGTCGCGGCGTGCGCCTCGTGCGGGGGCAACGCCTACGCGCAGGGGGAGGTGATCGTCTCCCCGGCGCAGGCGCGGCCGGGGACGGAGGTGGAGATCCGCACCTCCGGCTGCAAGGGCGACTGGGCCACCGCCCGCTCAGAGGCGTTCGTCACCGAGGCGCAGCTCTCCCCCTCCCCCGACGGCTACGCCCTGTGGGGGCAGACGCGGGTCAGCTCCAGCGCCCAGCCGCGCCCGTACGACGTGCGGGTGCGCTGCGACGACGGTACGCAGCTCAAGGGCCGCTTCACCGTCTCCCCCGGCCAGCCTCCGCCGCCCCAGCCCCAGCCGGGCCAGTGGCAGCCGCGGCCCTGGCGGCCGGTGCACGCCGGCGGTGGCGGCACCGCCCCGAAGGCCGAGCGGGCCGCGAGCCCAGCGGAGCGGGAGGTCGGCGCGCTGGCCGCTGTCCGAGGTCAAGCAGTCGGGTACGCCGATGAGTTCGCCCTCGGTGCCGGGGCCGCGACCCTGGTGGGATTCGCCGGCCGGCGGGTGCTGGTGCGGCGCCGCGGCGGGCGTGGCGGGGTGTGAGCGCGGGGGTGGGCTGGTCGGGGCGGCGTACCAAGGTCCTGGTGTGGGCGGTGCTGCTGGCCTGCCTGTGGCTGTGGGGCCGCACCCACGGCCCGGCGGTGGCCGGCGCACAGGGCGCGGTGAGCCGGGTCCGTACGCTCCAGGGCCCCGCGCCCAAGGCGGCCGCGCCGCTGCGGGGCTCCGATCCGGTCTCGTTGTACGTGCCCGGCGCCGGGGTGGAGGCGCCGGTGATCGAGCGGGGGCTGGACGGGGCGGGGGCGGTGGAGGCGCCGCCGTTCGCCAGCCCGCAGGAGGTGGGCTGGTACCGGGGCGGGGCGCGGCCGGGGGCGGCGGGGGTGGCGACCTTCGTGGGGCACCTCGACACGGGCAGCAGCGCGGCGGTCTTCTACCGCCTGGCGGAGGTGCGGCCGGGGCAGCGGCTGCGCGTGGTGCGGGCGGACGGCTCGACGGCGGAGTTCACGGTGGACCGGGTGGAGACGGTGGAGCGCAGGCACTTCGACGCCGAGCGGGTCTACGGGCCGCATGTGAAGGGGCGGGCGGAGGTGCGGCTGATCACCTGCGGGGGGCGCTACCTGCCGGAGGAGAAGTCCTACACGGCCAACCTGGTCGTCTCGGGCTATCTCACCGCGAGCCGCTGAGCTGGGCCGTACCGGATCTGCCCGCCCGGTCGGCGCGGACGGTGAACTCCCGGTCCAGCCGGGTCAGTCGCAGCACCCGCAGTACCCGGGGCGAGTCGCAGACGAGGGTGACGTCGCCGCCCCGGCCGCGGGCGCGGCGCCGGGCGCGTACCAGCAGGGACAGCCCGCCGCAGTCGGCGAAGGTGACGCGGCGCAGGTCGAGGACCAGCCCGGGCGGCCCGTCGGCGCCGGGGGCGGTGAGGGTGTCCAGCTCGGGGCGCAGGCGGCCGGCGGCGAAGGCGTCGAGCTCGCCGCCGAGGACGACGAGGGTGTACGCCTCGTGTACCTGGGTGCGCAGGGTGGGGAACGGGTCGGATGTGGTCATGGTGCGGACCCCGGAAGGTGTGGAGCGACTGGTCTGGGACCGGTCTGGGTCTGTGTGTCGACGGATTCCGGGCCGACCACACCGAGCGTAGATCGGCCCTCTCCCCACCGGGCGGTGTTTTCCCGAATTGCTTGACACGCATCCGTGAAGTGCGCTAGTCGATTCGATCTCGCGGAGTGGGCGGGGTGGTGGCGGGGATCGCTCCGACGTGGCGGGGAACTGGGCCGGATGCACTCGCGGGGCCATTGCGGGCAGGGCGGCTGTGCCACCATATGGGAGACCTTTTCCGCCTGTCCGAAGGGGAATGATGTACGGCGTTCTCGCCGGTCGTACGGCTCTTGCCGCCGTGTCCGCCGCGATGGTCCTCACGATGGCGGGCGGCTGCTCGCAGGAGGATCCGCAGTCCTCCCCCACGGAGCGCGAGGGGGCGGGGCAGAGTCAGAAGCACCGGCGGTCGACCGGGGTGTACTGGGTCAACCCGGACGGCAGCGCAGCCCGCCAGGAGCGGGCGTTCCGCTCGGCCGGGCAGGCGCGCGAGGCCAAGCTCATCGCCCGGATCGCCGACCGCCCGGCCGCCGAGTGGCTGGGCACGGACAACGCCCGCGGCGAGGCACGGGGCTTCACCCAGGCGGCGGCCAGGGAGGGCAAGACGGCGCTGCTGGTGCTCTACAACCTCCCCCACCGCGACTGCGGCCAGTACTCGCGCGGCGGGGCGGCCGACGGCGACGCGTACCGCGCCTGGCTGGACGGGGTGCTGGAGGGCATCGGGAAGCGCTCGGCGACGGTGGTGGTGGAGCCGGACGCGCTGCCGCACCTGCTGCAGCAGGGCTGCACACCGGCGGAGTTCCACGAGGAGCGGTACGCGCTTTTGAAGGAGGCCGTGGTGCGGCTGAAGGAACTCCCCCGGACGAAGGTTTATCTGGACGCCGGGAACCCGGGTTTCGGGCCGGATCCGGGGGCGCTGGTGGCGGGATTGCGCCGGGCCGGGATCGAGCAGGCCGACGGCTTTTCAGTGAATGTCTCGAATTTCTATACGACAGCCGCCAGCAGGGAATACGGGATCCGGCTTTCCGGTCTGCTGGGCGGCAGTCCGCACTTCGTCATCGACACCAGCAGGAACGGCAACGGGCCGTGGCGGGGAAGCGGGGACGGCGGGGACGACGAGACCTGGTGCAATCCGCCGGGCCGGGCGCTGGGTGAGGCGCCGACGGTGGAGACGGGCGAGGAACTGGTCGACGCCTATCTGTGGATCAAGCGCCCCGGCGAGTCGGACGGCACCTGCAAGGGCGGCCCGCAGGCCGGCCGCTGGTGGCCGCAGTACGCCCTGCAGCTGGCCGGGAACGCGGGCTGAGGCGGGCGCCCGTACAGCCCGTACGCGGACGGGAAGGACCCCCGCTCTCCGGCAAGGAGGGAGCGGGGGTCCTGGTCTGTGCGGGCGGCGGCCCGGCGACTACGCCGGCGGGGCCGCGCCGGGCAGGACCGCGCCGGGCTGCGGGGCGGCGGGCGCGGGCTGCGGGACGGCGGGGGCCGCTGGCACCGGGGGCGGGGCGATCGGAGCCGGCGGGGCGGGGGGCGGCGGGGGTGCGGGGAGGCGGCCCTTGGCGCCGGCCCGCAGGTCGAACTCCTCGGGCTCCGCGTCCCCCAGCGCCCGCGCGGTGTAGTCGGCCCAGATCTGCGCCGGCACCCCGCTGCCGGAGATGCGGTCCTCGCCCAGTGCCCCGTGCAGCGACTTCTGCTCGCCGGTCTGCGAGTCCTGGCCCATCACGGCCACCACGGTGGCCAGTCGGGTGGTGTAGCCGGCGAAGAGGGCCGAGCGGTTGTGCTCGCCGGTGCCGGTCTTCCCGGCCGCCGGGTGGCCCGCCTCCTGGGCCGCCCCGCCCGAGCCGTTGTCCACCACGCTCTCCAGGATCGCGGTGGTGGCGTCGGCGGCGACCCGGCTGACGGCCTGGACGTCCGCGGCGACGGGGAGGCGGTAGTCGTGGCCGTTCTTGGTCATCTTCTCGACCATGGTCAGCGCGGGGCGGCGGCCGTGGTTGGCGAGGGTGGCGTACGCCTGCGCCATGTCCAGCACGCTCGCGGTCGCCGAGCCCAGCGCGATGGCCGGATGCGGCAGCATCTCCGGGGTGGTGGGGGGCAGTCCCAGGTTCACCGCCGTGTCGAAGACCCGGCGCGGGCCGACGTCCTGCGCCATCTGCGCGTAGACCGAGTTGACGGACTCGTCGGTGGCGGCGGCGACGCTGAGGCGGCCGTAGTCCTCGTCGTCCTGGTTCTCCGGCGCGTAGCCGACCTTCCTGCCGCCCTTGGCGACCACCTGGCGCCTGCTCTTCCCGTCGTAGACCGTGCGCGGGGTGATCGGCGCGCCCTTGACGGTGCGGGCGTCGTGCTGGACGGCGGCGGTGAAGACGAAGGGCTTGAAGGTGGAGCCGACCTGGTAGTCGCGGCGGGTGGCGTTGTTGACGAACTGCTGGACGTAGTCGCGCCCGCCGTACATCGCCACCACCTCGCCGGTGCGCACGTCGACGGACGCGCCGCCCGCCCGTACGAAGCGGTCGACGGGGTTGTCGTCACTGAGGCGCGACATCAGCCGGTCGTCCACCGCCTCGACGAACGCCTGCTGGCGCGCGGGCTGGATCGTGGTGGTGATCCGGAAGCCGCCGGCGGCGAGGGTCTGCTCGTCGATGATGCGGTGCTCGGTGAGGTACGACTTGATCGCCTCGACCAGGTAGCCGCGCTGGCCGGAGAGGCTCTCGCGGGGGCGGGCCTGCTGGGGCTGGGGGAAGCGCAAGGCGGCGCGCTGCTCGGCGGTCAGCCAGCGCTTCTTCTCCATCCCGTCCAGCACGTAGTTCCAACGGCCCACCGCGGCATGGCGGTTCTGCGGGTTGAGGGTGACGTCCAGGGTGTGCGGGGCGTTGAGGAGGGCCGCGAGGTAGGCGCCCTCGGAGACGTTCAGCTCGGTGACGTCCTTGTCGAAGTACGCCTTCGCGGCGGCCTGGACGCCGTAGGCGTTGCGGCCGAAGTAGCTGGTGTTGAGGTAGCCCTCAAGGATGTCGTCCTTGGTGACCTCGCGGTCCAGCTTGATCGCGATGAAGAACTCCTTGAGCTTGCGGGAGATCGTCTGCCCCTGGTCGAGGTAGTAGTTCTTCACGTACTGCTGGGTGATCGTCGAGCCGGACTGGGTGCCCTTGCCGGAGGCGGTGTTCCAGCCGGCGCGCACCATGGCCAGGGGGTTGACCGCGGAGTCGGTGTAGAAGTTGCGGTCCTCGGCGGCGAGCACGGCCAGTCGTACGGCCTCGGGGACGCGCTCGATGCCGACGCTCTCGCGGTCGATCTCGCCGTCGCGGGCCAGCGGGGTGCCGTCGGCGTAGAGGAAGAGGTTGCTCTGGGCGACGGCGGCGCGGTTGGGCTGGGGCATGTCGACGGACATGTACCCGACGGCGAAGGCGCCGGAGCCCAGGGCGAGGGCGATCAGCGAGGTGCCCACGGTGGGGCGCCAGCCGGGCAGCAGCCGCAGGCGGCGCCTGCGGCGGCCGGCGGGGGGGCTCCCGTCGGCGGCTGCCTCGGGAGCCCCGTCGGCAGGCGCGCCGTCGGCGCTCTGCGGGGTTTCCTCGGTGATCAGGGGCGTCTCGGTCTGAGTCATTTGGCTTCACATCCGATAAGTCCGATATGCGCCACTGTGACATCGAGGGTCGGTTTTACCGCGCAGGGCGCGCCCGGCGGCACCCCTTCGCGGGAGGGCCGCCCGGACGGCCCTCCCGTACCACCTCCGGAAAAAAAGGGGGTGTCAGCCCGCCAGGATCACGAGCCGCTGCGTCGCCCTGGTCATCGCGACGTAGCGGTCGACCGCGCCCGCGACGCCCTCGCCGAAGGAGTCCGGCTCGACGAGGACGACGAGGTCGAACTCCAGGCCCTTGGCCAGCTGCGGGGTCAGGAAGCGCACCCGGGAGGCCGTCGGGCGGGCGTCCTCCCCGGTGGGGCCGGCGCCGATGACGCAGGCGGTGCCCTCCGGGTGCTCGGCGAGCCAGGCGTCCAGGACCGCGTCGCGCTCGGCGACCGCCCCGTACGCGACCGGGATGCCGCCGGCGCGGATGGAGACGGGCACGTTGGCGTCGGGCAGCGCGGCGCGGATGACCGGCTCGGCCTGCGCCATCACCTCTTCCGGGGTGCGGTAGTTGACGCTCAGGGAGGCCAGTTCGATCCGGTCGAAACCCGCCCGCCGCAGGCGCTCGCGCCACGGTTCGGTGAAGCCGTGGCGGGCCTGGGCGCGGTCCCCGACGATGGTGAAGCTCCGCGAGGGGCAGCGCTGGAGCAGCATCTGCCATTCGGCGTCGGTCAGTTCCTGCGCCTCGTCCACGACGATGTGCGCGAACGGACCGGCGAGCAGGTCGCGGTCGGCGGTGGGCAGCGCGTCCTCGTCGACGAGGGCGCCCTGCAGGTCCTGGCCGCGCAGCATCGTCACCGCGCCCTCGCCGTCGGCGTCGGCCGCGACCATGTGGTCGATGACCTCGGCCATCCGGGCGCGCTCGGCGGCGACGGCGGCCCGGTGGCGCCGGCGGCGCACGGACGCCTGCGCGTCGCCCAGGCGCCGGCGGGCCGCGTCCAGGATCGGCAGGTCGGACACCGTCCACGCCTGGGGTTCGGCGCGCCGCAGCCTGCGTACCTCCTCGGCGTCGAGCCAGGGGGCGCACAGCCGCAGGTAGGCGGGGACCGTCCACAGGTCGCCGACCAGCTCGCCCGCGTCCAGCATCGGCCAGGCGCGCTCCAGGGTGCCCACCAGCTCCCGGTTGCGCCGCAGCGACCTGCCGAACAGCTCGGGCGTGAGGTCCTCCTCCCCCTCGTCGCCGTGGCGCTCCCACAGGATCGCGACCAGTTCCTCCCAGATCTGCTCGCGCGCCTCGTTGTGCGGGGTGCCCGGCTCGACCGCCGCGAAGGCCTCGGCCCAGTCCGCGGCCCGCAGCGGCACGTTGGACCAGTGCGTCTCGACCGTCATGCCCTCGGTGGGCGGCTCCTCGTAGATCCCGACAGCCTTCTCGACCGCCTTCACCATGCCCGCGGAGGACTTCAGCCGGGCGGTCTGCGGGTCGCTCTCGACCGGCGCCGCGGCGCCCTCGGGGAGCAGGTCGCGCAGGGTGCAGGTCTGGACGCCCTCCTCGCCCAGGCTGGGCAGCACGTCCTCGACGTACGACAGGTAGGGCTGGTGGGGGCCGACGAAGAGCACGCCGCCCCGGCTGCGCTCGCGTCCGCTGCCGCCCAGGCGCGGGTCGGCGTAGAGCAGATGGGCCGTACGGTGCAGGGCCACGACGGTCTTGCCCGTGCCGGGGCCGCCGTCTACGACCAGCGCCCCGCGCGAGCCCGCGCGGATGATGGCGTCCTGGTCGGCCTGGATGGTGCCCAGCACGTCGCGCATCCGGGCCGAGCGGTGGGTGGCGAGGCTCGCGACGAAGGCCGACTGGTCGTCGAGCGCGGCGTGCCCCGCCAGGCCCTCGGAGGTGAACACCTCGTCCCAGTAGTCGCTGATGCGGCCGCCGGTCCAGCGGTAGCGGCGGCGGCTCGCCAGGCCCATCGGGCGGGCGTGGGTGGCCGCGAAGAACGGCTCGGCGGCGGGCGAGCGCCAGTCGGTCAGCAGCCGGCGGCCCGCGCTGTCGGTGAGGCCGAGGCGGCCGATGTAGAGGGGCTCTGCGCTGTCGGGGCCGTCGGGGCTGTCAGGGCCTTCTGCCGCGACGATGCGGCCGAGGCACAGGTCGAGGCCGAAGCGGCGCAGGGTACGCAGGCGGGCGCTCAGCCGGTGGACCTCCCGGTCGCGGTCCATGGCCTCCCGGCCCGCGCCGCCGGGTGCCCGCAGTGCGTCCTCCAGGCGGGCGGAGACCTCCGCGATCGTCTCCTCCAGCGTGCGCGCGAGGGCGGCGAAGTGGCGCTCGTCGGCGGCGGTCAGCGCGGGGTCGGCCTTGGGCGAGCGGGCGGGGAGGTCGAAGGCGCCCGCGGTCGGGGCGGCGGGGGCGGCGAGGGGGGAGGCGGGGGTCAAGGCATCAGCTCCGGTTTCGGATGGGTGCTGCGAATGGGCGCTGCGGATGGGTGCCGCGGCTGGGTGCTGCGGCTGGGTGCTGCGGCCGGTTGTCGGCGGCTGCCGAGGTCAGGCGGTGATTGTGCAGCAGAAAGGGGGCCTTGCCGCAAGGCCCCCTGTGCGCTATACGTTAGGAGTGGCGGGGAGTGTGGGTCCCCCTCGCCCGATCCTCCCGCTCCGGGCGCCGGCCCTTCCGGGCGCGCCGTACCCCTTGCCCTTACAGCCCTTACAGCCCTTACAACGCAGCCTGCGTGGTCCCCCGCAGCTGCGCCGGGTCGATCAGCCGGGCCATCGCCTCGTAGCCCTCGTCCGTCAGGTGCAGGTGGTCGCCGCAGTCGTACGCCGTGCGCAGCCGCTCCGGGTGGTGGGGGTCGCGCACCATCGCGTCGAAGTCGACGACCGCGTCGAAGACGCCGCCCGCCCGGATTTGCCGGTTGACCTGGGTGCGTACCCGCTCCAGCGCCGGCGACCAGCGCGGATGGCCGGCGAAGGGCATCAGCGTGGCGCCGGTGACGCGCAGACCGCGGGCGTGCGCCGCCTGCGTGAGCTGCCGCAGGGCTGCGGTGATGCGGCCCGGGCTCGTCTCGTGCGGGGTCTTGAGGATGTCGTTGATGCCCAGCTCCACCACGACCGCCCGGACGCCCGTACGGGACAGGACGTCGCGCTCGAAGCGGGCCGGGGCGCGCTCGCCGGAGGCCGGGGAGGTGCCGCCGTCGCGGAGCAGGCGGTTGCCGCTGATGCCCAGGTTGAGCACGCCGTAGCGGGGGGCGCCGGGCTCGGTGCGCAGGCGGCGGGCGAGGAAGTCCGTCCAGCGGTGGTTGGCGTCCGGGGTGGAGCTGGAGCCGTCGGTGAGGGAGTCGCCGATCACGGCGACGGCGCCCTGGGCGCCGGTGCTCCAGACATCGACCGCGGTGAGGTGGCGCCAGTGCGTGACCTGCCGGGTGTACGCGGCGCCGTCCTCGGCGGCGGTGTGCTGGCCGTGCGCCGCGTAGCTGGTCTGGCGGGCCTGCGGGTGGTAGGTGACGGGGCCCGCGGACAGCGGCGAGTAGGTCGTGACGAGGAGGTCCGCGTCGGCCGGTACGGCCAGGGGCGCGGCGTCGCTGACGACCGCCTGCCCGGCGGGGACCGTGACCTGGCCGAGCCGGGCGAAGGTGAGCCGGCGCATGGTCCCGGGCACCGCGCTCGCGCCGCCGCCGGGCAGCGCCACGGCCACGGAGGCGTGCGTGACGGTCAGGGGGGAGGTGCCGAAGAGGTTGGAGAGCTGGATGCGTACGCGGGTGCCGCCGACGGAGGTGTGCACCACGTTGCGCAGGGACTGCCCCGGCAGGCCGTGCGCCGTGCCGGGCTCGCCGGTGACGGGGGCGGTGGCCCAGGTGCCGGTCCAGGCGCCGGTTATGGCGCGGGCCAGCGGTTCGCGGGGGGCCGGGGGCAGGGCGCGCGGGCTCTCGCCGCGGTCGGCCAGCCCGTACACCGCGGCGCAGGCCGTGAGCAGCAGGGCGGCGCAGAGCGCGAGCACGGCGTATCCCGCTCTTCTCGTCACGTGCTCGATTCTCCTGGTGATGGGTTTGCGCCGTGTTAAACGACTGGTCATGTTATCTCCGTGGGCATGCTGTGCGCACAACGCCCCCATGGGACGGGGCCCTTGTGGGTGGCCGTTCGCGCGTTAGTCCGACCGGGGGATGGGACGGCGGGAACTGTCCGTTCGTTCTGGTGGGTGGAAGGAAACGGCAGGCGGTGCGCGCACGGACGAATGAGGGTGCATGGAACGGACACAACCGGCGGGCGAGGCCCCGGGCGGCTTCGAGTACACGCCCTCCGACGAGGCCAAGCGCCTGGGCGTACGGCGGATGAAACTGGTCGCCACCGGGCTGCTGCTCTTCGCGGCGACCGTGTTCTGCCTGGCCACCTGGGCCGAGGAGAGCGGTGCGGGCGCCTGGGCCGGCTACGTGGCGGCGGCGGCCGAGGCCGGGATGGTCGGCGGGCTGGCCGACTGGTTCGCCGTCACCGCGCTCTTCCGCCGCCCGCTGGGGCTGCCCATCCCGCACACGGCGATCATCCCGACGAAGAAGGACCAGCTGGGCCGGAGCCTGGGCGACTTCGTGGGCGAGAACTTCCTCTCCGAGCCGGTGGTCCGCTCCCGGATCGCCAAGCTGGACCTCGCCCGCCGGCTGGGCGGCTGGCTCGCCGAGCCCGCCAACGCCGACCGCGTCACCTCCGAGGCCGCCACCGCCCTGCGCGGCGCGCTGACGGTGCTGCGCGACTCGGATGTGCAGGCCGTCGTCGGCGAGGCGATCAACCGCCGCGCCGCCACCATGGAGATCGCCCCCGGCGCGGGCAAGCTGCTGGAGCAGGTCGTCGCGGACGGCGGCCACCGCCGGGTGGTGGACCTGGTCTGCGAGCGCGCCGAGAGCTACCTGCGGCGCAACGGCGACTCGGTGATGGAGGCCGTCGCCGGCGGCGCCCCGGGCTGGACGCCGCGCTTCGTCGACCGCAGGGTGGGCGAGCGCGTCTACCGCGAGCTGATGCGCTTCGTCACCGAGATGCGCGACTCCCCGCAGCATCCGGCGCGCGGCGCCATCGACCGCTTCCTGCGCGACTTCGCGGGCGACCTGCAGTCCGACACCGCCACCCGGGCCCGGGTGGAGCGGCTCAAGGCGGAGGTCCTCGCCCGCGACGAGGTGCAGGAGTTCATCGCCTCTGCCTGGGGGGCGCTGCGCCGGATGATCGTCGGGGCGGCGCAGGACGAGCACAGCGAGCTGCGGCTGCGCGCCCGCGCGGCGGTCATGTCGCTGGGTCAGCGGATGGCCACCGACGAGCGGCTGCGGGCGAAGGTCGACGGCTGGGTGGAGGACGTGGCCACGTACATCGTCACCACCTACCGGGCGGAGATCACCTCCCTGATCACGGACACGGTGGCCGGCTGGGACGCGGACATGACCTCGCGGAAGATCGAGGCGAACATCGGGCGCGACCTGCAGTTCATCCGGATCAACGGCACGGTGGTGGGCTCGCTGGCGGGGCTGGCGATCTACAGCGTGTACCACGCGGTGACGGGGGGGTAGCCGCGCCGCGGCGGGGGCGGCGGGGATCGGGGACCTCGGCCCGTACCGCTCGGGCGGGTGGGCGCGTTACGATCCGGTGAGGACCCGGCTTCGGCGCCGGGCCGGCCGTGAAAGGAGGACCGCCCCCGTGCATCCGCGTACGAAAGCCGTGGTGCGCCTCCTCGTCGGCGCGGTCCTGGCCCTGCTGGGCGAGGCGATGTACGACGAGGCCGGACTGGCCGCCGCCTTCACGGGCGTCGCCGCCTCCGCCGCCCTCATGCTGCTCGGCGCGGCCTTCCCGCACCACGCCGTGGCCCGGACGGTCACACCGGCCGGGGTCCGCACCGCCATCCGCGAGCGGGCCCGGCGCACCGCCTTCCTGCCGCAGCGCGACCCCGACGCCGCCGGCCGGGCCCGCCCCAGGGCGCCCGGACACGTCCTTCCGACGGCCGCGTAACGCCGCGCCGGAGCCCCGCTCCCGGCGCCCCCTCCCCCGCGCCCCGCCCCGGTCCGCGCCCTCGTGCGCCCCGGGCCGCCCGCGCGCCGCGCGGCTCGTCACACCGCATCCCCGATCGGTACGACGAACCCGGAAGGCATCCCAGCGATGTTCGACGCCCTCAGCTCCGTCCTGTCCGCGCTCGCGGACGTCCTCGACCCCCTCTTCGGCGGCGCCGCCACGGCCGCGGCGGTGATCGTCTTCACCCTCTGCGTGCGCCTCGCCCTCCACCCGCTCGCCCGCGCCACCGCGCGCGGCCACAAGACCCGTGAGGCGCTCTCCCCGCAGCTGGCCGAGCTGCAGCGCAAGCACAGGAAGAACCCGGAGAAGCTGCAGAAGGCGACCATGGAGCTGTACCGCGAGAGCGGCTCCTCCCCGCTGGCCGGCTGCGGGCCGATGCTGCTGCAGCTGCCGGTGTTCATGGTGATGTACCGCCTCTTCTCCGGCCACGACCACGAGCTGCTCGACCACACCCTGCTGGGCGCCCCGCTGGGCGGGCGCTGGTCGGACGCGCTGGCCGACGGGGGCGTGTTCGGGCCGCACGGGCTGGTGTACCTGGGCCTCTTCGCGGTCGTGGCGGCCGGCGCCACCTGGTCCTTCCTGCACAGCCGCAGGCTGGCCGCCGCCGCGGCGGCCAGGCGCGAGGCCGCGGGGGTGGCGGGGAACGCGGCCGAGCAGCTGCCGGGGATGGCCGGGATGGCGCGCTGGATGCCGCTGCTGTCCTTCGGCACGCTGCTGTCGGCGGCGGTCGTCCCGCTGGCCGCGGCGCTCTACCTCGCCACGACGACGCTGTGGTCGGTCGCCGAGCGCACGCTGCTGCACCGCACGATCAGCACGGCGCCGGCTCCGGCGAAGGCCGCAGCCTCCGTCCCCGCCCCGGCCAAGGCCACGACGGCCGCCCCGGCAAAGGCAGGGGCCAAGGCCCGCACGAAGGCCACGACCCCCGCCCCGGCCGAGGCACGGGCCGAGGCACGGACAAAGGCCACGGCCCCCGCCGCCAAGGCCGGGACGAGGGCGCGTACGGCAGCGGGCCGGGGGAACGCCGCGCGTGCGGCATCCCCCCGGCCCGCGAAGAAGGGTCGGGCGTAGGCTCAGGCGTCCGGCGCCCCCGCGTCCAGCAGTTCGCGCAGTTGCGGGACCATCGCCTGCAGGGCCCTGCCCCGGTGGCTGATCGCGTTCTTCTGCGCGGCGGGCAGCTCCGCGAGGGTGCGGTCGAGTCCCACCGGCTCGAAGACCGGGTCGTACCCGAAGCCGCCGTCGCCGACGGGCTCGAAGCGCAGGGTGCCCGACAGCCGCCCCTCGGCCACGCGCTCGCGCCCGTCGGGCAGTACCAGCGCCGCCGCGCAGGCGAAGTGCGCCGCGCGGTGCTCGGCGGCCATGTCGGCGAGCTGCGCGAGCAGCAGCTCCACGTTCGCCCGGTCGCCCCTGCCGCCCGACCAGCGGGCGGAGAAGATGCCGGGCGCCCCGCCGAGGAGGTCCACGCACAGGCCGGAGTCGTCGGCGAGCGCGGGCAGACCGGTGGCCTTCGCCAGCGCGTGCGCCTTGAGCAGGGCGTTGGCGGCGAAGGTGGTGCCGTTCTCCACGACGTCCGGGACCTCGGGGAAGGCGTCCGCGCCGATCAGGTCCACCTCCAGGCCGGCGTCGGCGAGGATCTCGCGCAGCTCGACGACCTTGTGGGCGTTACGGGTCGCCAGGACCAGCTTGGCGGCCGTCACGAGGCGCACACCTTCGACACCTCGCCCGCCGCGCCGGTGACCGGGGCGATGTCGGGGATGCTGCCGTCCTCGGCGGAGGTGCGGGCGTTCTCGACGGCCTGCTGGAGGTCGTCGACGGCCTTGGTGAGGTCGGCGTTGTCCGTCTTCTTCTGGTAGTCGTCCAGGTCGGTCTCGATCGCGTTGAGGGCGTCGACCACGCCCTGCGGGCTCTCCCCGGCGCCGGCGACGGCGTCCTGCAGGTCCTGTACGTCCTGGGCGACGTCGGCGGCGAGCTGGGCGCAGTCCAGCGCCTTGTCGACGGCTCCGCAGCCGGTCAGGCCGGCGGCGAGCGCGGCGGTGGCGGCGGCCACGGCGACGGTTATGGCGAGGGGGCGACGCTTCATCACAGTTCTCCCAGGGCTTCACGCTGCAGCAGGTCCAGCTCGGCGCAGCCCTCGACCGCGAGGTCGAGCAGTGCGTCGAGTTCGGTACGGGCGAAGGGCTCGCCCTCCGCGGTGCCCTGCACCTCGACGAAGCGGCCGTCGCCGGTGCACACCACGTTCATGTCGGTCTCGGCCCGCACGTCCTCCTCGTAGCAGAGGTCGAGCAGCGGCACGCCGCCCACGATGCCGACGCTGACGGCGGAGACCGTCCCGGTCAGCGGCTGGGCCTTGCCGCGGACCAGCTTGTTCTCGCGGGCCCAGCCGAGCGCGTCGGCGAGGGCGACGTAGGCCCCGGTGATGGCGGCGGTGCGGGTGCCGCCGTCGGCCTGCAGGACGTCGCAGTCCAGGACGACCGTGTTCTCGCCGAGCGCCTTGAAGTCGATGACGGCGCGCAGGGAGCGGCCGATCAGCCGGGAGATCTCGTGGGTCCGCCCGCCGATCTTCCCGCGGACGGACTCGCGGTCGCCGCGGGTGTTGGTGGCGCGCGGCAGCATCGCGTACTCGGCGGTGATCCAGCCCTCGCCGCTGCCCCGGCGCCAGCGCGGGACGCCCTCGGTGACGCTGGCGGTGCACAGCACCCTGGTGTCGCCGAAGGACACCAGGACGGAGCCCTCCGCGTGCTTGCTCCAGTCGCGCTGCAGGGTCACCGGGCGGAGCCGGTCGGGCGTACGCCCGTCGATACGGGACGCGGTGGGCTCCCCCGGAGCGGCCGAGGGGGTGCCAATGGTTCCAGACATGGCCCCGACCCTATCGGGCGGACGCACAGGCGCGGCGGCCCTCCGGCCGGTCGGGTCGGAGGGCCGCCGCAGGGCCCGGGGAGGGGGTCGGCGGGAGGGCCGGTCAGAGCATGTCCTCGATCTCCGAGGCGATGGGGTCGGCGTCGGTGCCGATGACGACCTGCACGGCCGTGCCCATCTTGACCACGCCGTGGGCGCCGGCGGCCTTCAGCGCGGCCTCGTCGACCAGTCCCGCGTCCTCCACCTCGGTGCGCAGCCGGGTGATGCAGCCCTCCACCTCGACGATGTTCGCGAGCCCGCCGAGGCCGGCGACGATCTTCTCAGCCTTGCTGGCCATGTCCACACTCCGCATCTCTTCGGCGGCCCGTCGAAAGCGCTGCCCTCAACCGGCCATTGGTCTACGCCAGTATGCGCCACTCCCGAGGCCGCGTCCGCTCGGGACGGCTCAGCAAAACGGGACGTACACGTACGTATCGCATAGCTTCGAAGGCCAGGGGATTGTCCCCCGCCGGAACCTGCATGCTACAACTGGTCTACACCTCTCACAGGTGTAGACCACATCGCCCGCAACCCGGGCACCCCCACTCGGACGACGGCGTCCCCCTGGAGGAATCGATGTCCACGGCGTCTCCCACAGCCGCAGACAAGAAGGGCCGCGGCGCGGGCGCCATGGCCGTCGCCCAGCGCATCGGCCGCAGCCTGATGCTGCCCATCGCGGTCCTGCCGGCCGCCGCGCTGCTGGTGCGGCTCGGCGCCCAGGACCTGCTGGGCGACCCCGCGCTGCCGGACTGGATCAACAAGATCGCCACCTGGATGGCGGCCGGCGGCGGCGCGCTGCTGGAGAACATGCCGCTGCTCTTCGCGGTGGGCATCGCCATCGGCTTCGCCAGGAAGTCCGACGGCTCCACGGGCCTCGCGGCCGTGGTGGGCTACCTGGTCTTCGCCAAGGTGCTCGCCACCTTCACCGACCCCAGCGTCGACCCGGTCGAGACGGTCGTCGACGGGAAGATCGAGGTGGTCGACGCCCCGGTCAACGCCGGCGTGCTGGGCGGTGTGGTGATGGGCCTGGTGGTGGCGCTGCTCTACCAGCGCTACCACCGCAAGAGGCTGCCCGACTGGCTCGGCTTCTTCGGCGGGCGCCGCCTGGTGCCGATCCTCTCCGCCTTCGCCGGCCTGTTCATCGCCATCGCCTTCGGGTACGTCTGGCCGTGGCTCGGCGCGGGCATCCACAACTTCGGCGAGTGGCTGGTCGGTTCGGGCGCGGTGGGCGCGGGCCTCTTCGGCGTCTTCAACCGCGCGCTGATCCCGGTCGGCATGCACCACCTGCTCAACTCCTTCCCCTGGTTCCAGGCCGGCTCCTTCACCAAGCCCGACGGCACCGTGGTGCACGGCGACATCGCGCGCTTCCTGGCCGGGGACCCCACGGCGGGGCAGTTCATGACCGGCTTCTTCCCGATCATGATGTTCGCGCTGCCGGCGGCCTGCCTGGCGATGTACTCCACCGCCCGGCCGGAGCGCCGCAAGGTCGTCGGCGGCATGATGTTCTCCATCGCGCTCACCGCCTTCGTCACCGGTGTGACCGAGCCGATCGAGTTCACCTTCATGTTCATCGCCCCGGTGCTGTACGCGATCCACGCGCTGCTCACCGGTGTCTCGATGGCGCTGACCTGGGCGCTGGGGATGCGCGACGGCTTCGGCTTCTCGGCCGGCGCGATCGACTTCGTCCTGAACCTCGGCATCGCGGAGAAGCCCTGGGCGCTGATGCTGGTCGGGCTCGGCTTCGGGGTGCTGTACTACGTGATCTTCCGGTTCGCCATCCTGAGGTTCAACCTCCCCACGCCCGGCCGGGAGTCGGACGAGGAGCTGGCCGCCGAGGACACGGCGCAGTACAAGGCGTGAGGCGCGGCGCGCAGGGCGCAAGGCGGCGGCTCAGACCTCGTACACCGCGCCCACCCGGGCCAGTTCCACCGGTCCGCCGTACGCGGCGCGGGCGTCGCGGAGGTTGGTCTGGGGGTCCGTCCACGGCGGGATGTGGGTGAGGACCAGCCGGCGTACCTGGGCCGCCTCCGCCAGCTCCCCGGCCTGCAGCCCGTTGAGGTGCAGGTCGGGGATGTCCTCCTTGCCGTGGGTGAAGGCGGCCTCGCAGAGCAGCAGATCGGCGTCCTTGCTGAGCTGGGTGAGCGCCGCGCACGGGCCCGAGTCGCCGGAGTAGACCAGGGTGCGCCCGCCGTACTCGATCCGGAAGGCGAAGGACTCGATCGGGTGGGCCACCCGGTCGGCGCGGACGGTGAAGGGGCCCGCCTCGAAGCGGCCCGGCTCCAGGGTGCGGAAGTCGAAGACCTCCGCCATCGAGTGGCGGGAGGGCGTCGAGGCGTGCGCGTCGGTGAGGCGCTGCTCGGTGCCGGCCGGGCCGTGGACGGGCAGCGGTGCGGGGCGGCCGCCGTCGTGGCGGTAGTAACGGGCCACGAAGTAGGCGCACATGTCGATGCAGTGGTCCGCGTGCAGATGGCTGAGGACGATCGCGTCGAGGTCGTACAGCCCGCAGTGCTTCTGCAGCTCCCCCAGCGCCCCGTTGCCCATGTCGAGCAGCAGCGCGTAGCCCTCGGCCTCGACGAGGTAGCTGGAGCAGGGCGAGTCGGCGGACGGGAAGGAGCCGGAGCAGCCTACGACGGTGAGCTTCATGTGCGGCAGGAACCTCCGGCGGTCAGGGGATGCCCCTCGGCGCCATGGCGGCGGCTGGGCTGTCCCCTTGGGGGAAGGGTGCGACGACGGCGATCGGCCCGTTGAGCCTAAGGCTCGCGGCGGCGCCCGGGACCCGGCGTCACCCCATGTGTGCGCGGAATCACCAGGACGCGGGGGCGCCGGTGGGCGCCGGGCGCGCCCGCCGGCCGCCGGGCGGCGGCCGGGGCGCGGACCTACGATCCAGGCATATGGACACCTCCTGGTGGTGGTCGGCGGCGGCCGCGGTGGCCTTGGCCCTGGGGGCCGGGCTGGGCGCCGCGGGGCGCCGGGCCCGCCGGGGGCTGCGTGCGGCGCGGCACCGGACGGGCCTGCTGTTCGAAGGAATGCTCGCCGGGGCGCGGCCCGGGGTGACGGTGGGTGACATCTGGTGGGCGCGGACCCCCTGCGGGGACAGGCCCCCGCAGGGGGTCCGCGCCCGGGACCGCCCCTGCCTGGTGCTGCGGGTGGACGGCGCCACCGCGCTCGTCGCCGGGATCACCGGCAGGTTCGACCACGACCGCCCCGGGGTGATCCCGCTGCCGCCGGGGACGGTGGGCGACGCGCGGGGGCGGCCGGGCTACCTGCGCACCGGCGAGCTGCGCGAGGTGCCGCTCGGTGAGCTGCGCCGCCGCGCGGGCACGGTGGACCCGACGGTCTGGGACCAGGTGCGCTATCTGGCGGAGCCGTGACCGTACGGGCGGACCTCCCAGAGCGCGGACGGGCCGCCGCAACCGGGTGGTTGCGGCGGCCCGTCGGTGAAGGACCCTGCGTACTACTCGCGCGACAGCTCCCAGACGCGCCAGGCGCCGGTGGAGTCGATCATGTTCTCGCCGCCGAGGATGTGGTCGGTGGTGAGGGTGAAGTCGCGCTCCTGGTAGAGCGGGAGCAGCGGCAGCTCCTGGGCGACCCGCACGTCGACGTTGTTGAGGTCCGCACCGATCCGGCTGCGTTCGGCGACCTTCCCGATGTTCTTGATCAGACCGTCGACCCGGGCGTCGGAGAAACCGTTGTTGTACGTGTTCGCCGAACCGACGACCGGCTCGATGTAGGTGATCGGGTCCGGGAAGTCGGGGAGCCAGCCCACGCCGAAGGCGTCGGTCTTGCCCTCGGAGACCATGTCGAAGTAAGCGTCGGCCTTCAGCGGCTTCAGCTGGACCTTGAACAGGCCCTTGCGCCCCAGCTGCTTGGCCAGCAGCTTGCTCTCCTGGTCCTTGCCCGAGTCCGCGCGGTAGGCGTAGGTGAAGGTGAACGGCGTGGGGATCCCGGCGTCGCGCAGGATCTTCTCCGCCTCCGCGGGGTCGTTGGTGGGCACCTTGTCGTAGAACGGCGTGGTGTGGCCCTGGACGCCGGCCGGCAGCACCGAGTACAGCGGGATGACGGTGTTGGCCTGCCCGTTGACCGCGATGTCGTCGCGGTCGACGAGCGCGGAGATGGCCCGGCGGACCGCCAGGTCCTTGGTCCGCGAGCCGGCGCGCACGTTGAACACCATGTGGCGCACCGCGCTGCCCTTGGCGGCCGAGAGGCGCACGCCCGCGGGCGGGTCGCTCTCCAGCCTGCTGTACTCCTCGGAGGGCAGCTCACGGCTGACCACGTCCAGCTCCTTGGCCTTCCAGGCCGTCGAGAGCTTCTCCGAGGACGCGTAGTAGCGGATCTCCACCGTGTCGTTGTGGACCTCGAGCGCGCCCTTGTACTTCGGGTTGCGCTCCAGCACCGCGGACTTGCCCTTGGTGTAGCTCTTGAGCACGTACGGCCCCGAGCCCACCACGGAACTGCCCTCCAGCGCGCTCCCCATGGGGTAGCTCTCGCGGCTGACGATGGTGCCGGCGGAGCTGGCCAGCTTGAACGGCCAGGTGGCGTCGGGCGTGCTGAGGTGGAAGACGACCTTGTCGCTGCCGACCGCCTCGGTCTTCTTCAGGGTGGAGACGACGGGCCAGGTGCCGTCCTCCTCCTTGTCCCAGTACTTCTTGATCCGGTCGAAGCTGAAGACCACGTCCTCGGCGGTGATCTCCTCGCCGTTGGCGAAGGTGAGGCCCTTGCGCAGGGTGCACTCGTACGTGGTCAGCTCGTCGTCGGTGAACTCGCAGGTCTCCGCGGCGTCCGGGACGGGCTCCGAGCCGTTGGGCTGGAAGGTCAGCAGGCTCTGGCCGAGGGTGCTGATCAGTGCCCAGGAGCCGGCGTCGTAGGCGACCGCCGGGTCGAGCGAGGTCACCTCGTCCGTCGTCCCGACCAGGATGGGGTCGCCCCCCTCCTCGTCACCGAGGCCGAGAGCGCCGCAGCCGGACAGCAGGGTCACTGCCAGTCCACCGGCCGCAAGGGGAACGAGTCGTCGCGTCAACCGCACGGGATTTTGCCTTCCACACACGCCACTGCGCCCGGGGCTCACGGCTCGGGCTGTCTGTCACCTGATTGGTGGACAGACAGTCCACCACACTGTGTGGGGCTTTGGTTAATGCTCGGGGTACTTTTCGCCATCAGAACGGACACGGAGGCGCATCCGCCGCCCTGCCGCCGGCCGGCGACCGCCTCCTATCCTTGCGCTCATGCTGACCATCACCCAGGAGCTGTACGAGCGGATCACGGCGCACGCCCGAGCCGACCACCCCGACGAGGCCTGCGGCATCGTCGCCGGCCCCAGCCCCGCTCCGGCGGACGGGCGTCCGCAGCGCTTCGTGCCGATGCTGAACGCCGCCCGCTCCCCCACGTTCTACGAGTTCGACTCCCAGGACCTGCTGAAGCTCTACCGCGAGCTGGACGACCGCGACGAGGAGCCGGTGGTGGTCTACCACTCGCACACCGCCACCGAGGCGTACCCCTCGCGCACCGACATCTCCTACGCGGGCGAGCCCGGCGCCCACTACGTGCTGGTCTCCACCGCCGAGTGCGGCGACGACGGCCAAGGCGACGGCCCCGTCTCCTTCCGCTCGTTCCGCATCGTGGACGGCACGGTGACCGAGGAGGAGGTGCGGATCGTCGCCTCGTACGAGGACGGGGCCGCCCCGTCCACCTGAGCATCCGCATGCTGGGACGGGCGGTGGGGGCGGCGCACGGGAATCGTTACGATGAGCCCATGGTTGACGGCTGCGTGAGGGACGGGATGGACAGGGCGCCGGGCTCGCTGCTCGTGGCGCGCCTCCACGTCGACCTGTGCCGCCTCGCCAGCGCGATCTGTCCGGGCCGACCGGCAGCCTGAGTCCGCGTCCCGTCCCCTTCGTCGCCGCTGCGAATCCGCCGCCGCTACGAAGCCTCCCCTTCTGGAGCCTGCCATGGCCATCGATGTCCGCATTCCGACCATCCTGCGCACGTACACCGACGGCGAGAAGGCCGTGACCGGCGAGGGCGAGACCATCGCCGCGCTCTTCCTCGACCTGGAGTCCCGCCATGCGGGCATCCGCGACCGCCTGGTGGACGGCGGGGAGCTGCGCCGCTTCGTCAACGTCTACCTCAACGACGAGGACGTCCGCTTCCTGGACGGCATCGCCACCAAGCTGGCCGACGGCGACAGCGTGACCATCCTCCCGGCCGTCGCCGGCGGGGCCTGATGCGGTACGAGAGCGCGCTCGCGGCGGTCGGTGACACCCCGCTGGTGCACCTGCCCCGGCTCTCCCCGTCCGAGGACGTGCGGATCTGGGCGAAGCTGGAGGACCGCAACCCGACCGGCTCCGTCAAGGACCGCCCGGCGCTGTTCATGGTCGAGCAGGCGGAGAAGGAGGGCCTGCTCACCCCGGGCTGCACGATCCTGGAGCCGACCTCCGGCAACACCGGCATCTCCCTGGCCATGGCGGCCAGGCTCAAGGGCTACCGGATGGTCTGCGTGATGCCGGAGAACACCTCCGCCGAGCGCCGCCAGCTGCTCGCCATGTGGGGCGCGGAGATCATCCCCTCCCCCGCCGCGGGCGGCTCCAACACGGCGGTGGCGAAGGCCAGGGAGCTGGCCGCCGAGCATCCGGACTGGGTGATGCTCTACCAGTACGGCAACCCGGGCAACGCCGGCGCCCACTACGCCACCACGGGCCCGGAGATCCTCGCCGACCTGCCCTCCATCACCCACTTCGTCGCGGGCCTGGGCACCACCGGCACGCTGATGGGCGCCGGGCGCTACCTGCGCGAGCAGCGCCCCGACATCCAGATCGTCGCCGCCGAGCCGCGCTACGACGACCTGGTCTACGGGCTGCGCAACCTCGACGAGGGCTTCGTCCCCGAGCTGTACGACGCCTCGGTGCTGACCACCCGCTTCTCCGTGGGCTCGCAGGACGCGGTGGCCCGTACCCGTGAACTGCTCCAGCAGGAGGGGGTCTTCGCCGGGGTCTCCACCGGGGCGGCGCTGCACGCGGCGATCGGCGTGGGGCGCAAGGCGCTGCGGGCGGGCGAGAGCGCGGACATCGCGTTCATCGTCGCGGACGGCGGCTGGAAGTACCTCTCCACCGGCATCTACACCGCGGCCACCACGGAGGAGGCCGTCGAGGCGCTCCAGGGCCAACTCTGGGCTTAGGAACGGCAGAACGCGGCCCCCTCCCGTCCCGTACGGGAGGGGGCCGCGTCCGTGTGCCGGGGTGGGGCGGGGGTCAGTCCGCGTACTCCGGCTCCAGCTCGCGGGTGGCGGCGGCGCGGCTGCGCAGCACCGCGTAGCCGATGCCGAGCAGGAGGGCCCAGAGCGCGCCCACGTACAGCGAGACGCGGCCGTCGGGGTCCAGGTAGATCAGCACGGTCACGAAGAGCAGCGAGAGCAGCGCGAGCCAGCTGCCCGCCGAGCCGCCCGGGGCCGGGAAGGACGAGGCGGGCAGCCGGCCGGCGGCGACCGCGCGGCGGTAGAGGAGGTGGCTGACGAGGATCATCATCCAGGTCCAGATGCCGGCCGCGGTGGCGACGGAGACCACGTAGCCGAACGCCTTCTCCGGCACGACGTAGTTGAGGACGACGCCGGCGCCCATCAGCACGACGGAGAGCGTGACGCCCGCCGCGGGGGTCTTGCGGGAGTTGAGCCTGCCCAGGAAGCGCGGCGCCTCGGCGTTGGCGGCGAGGTCGCGCAGCATCCGGCCGGTGGAGTACATGCCGGAGTTGCAGGAGGAGAGCGCGGCGGTGAGGACGACGAAGTTGACGATGCCGGCCGCGAGCGGGATGCCGATCTTGTCGAAGGCGGCGACGAAGGGGCTGACGCCGGGCTGGAACTCGGTCCACTTCACGATGGAGAGGATCACCACGAGCGCGCCGACGTAGAAGATGATGATGCGCCAGGGCAGCGTGTTGATCGCCTTGGGCAGCGTCTTCTCCGGGTTGTCGCTCTCGCCGGCCGTGACGCCGACCAGTTCGACGGCGAGGTAGGCGAACATGACGCCCTGCAGGGTCATCAGGCTCTCACCGACGCCGTGGGGGAAGAAGCCGCCGTGGGCGGTGAGGTGGGAGACCGAGGCGGTGTCGCCGGCGTCGGAGAAGCCCAGGGTGAGCACGCCGAGGCCGATGACGATCATGCCGATGATCGCGGTGACCTTGACCATCGAGAACCAGAACTCGACCTCGCCGAAGATCTTCACCGAGATCAGGTTGACGCCGAAGAGCACCACCAGGAAGACCAGGGCGCTGACCCACTGCGGGATCGACGGGAACCAGAAGTGCACGTAGATGGCGGCGGCGGTCAGCTCCGCCATGCCGGTGACCACCCACATCAGCCAGTACGTCCAGCCGGTGGCGTAGCCGAAGAAGGGGCCGAGGAACTCGCGGGCGTACTCCGCGAAGGAGCCCGAGACCGGGCGGTAGAGCAGCAGTTCGCCCAGGGCGCGCATGATGAAGAAGATCACCACGCCGGCCAGGGCGTACATCAGGATGAGGGAGGGGCCCGCCTTGGCGATGTTCGCGCCGGCTCCCAGGAAGAGGCCGACGCCGATCGCACCGCCGATGGCGATCATCTGGACCTGGCGGCTGCCGAGGCCGCGCTCGTAGCCCTCTTCCGGGGGCGGCGGGGCCCCGTCCGGCGTCATCGTTTCGTTCATGCAGTCACGTATCCCACATGACAAAGGGTGCAAATCACTCACGATGGGCGGGCGGGGCGCCTCGGCGCTTACGGAGTGAGGGTCTCCAGCAGGGTCTCCTGGAGGCCGCCCAGCCAGAGGTACGCCATCACCATCGGCTTGCGGGCGTCGTCGTCCGGGAGGCGGTAGAGCAGCTCGCCGTCCTCCTCGTCGCTGATCTCCAGCCGGGCCGCGATCGCCAGGCGCAGGTCGTTGAGGGTGCCCAGCCACTGCCGCGACTGCTGCGGGTCGAGCTTCAGCACGCCGGCGGGACCCTCGCCCCGCACCGCCATCGAGTCCAGCGCCCGGACCACGGCCAGGGCGTGCTCGCGCTTGCCCGCGCGCAGGTCGTTCTCCGTGAAGCGGCGGAACTCCGCGGCGGCCTCCTCCTGGGCCACGCGCGCTGCCTCGTCGGCCGGCGGACGGGCGGGGTCGCCGTAGCCGTCGGGGAGGAGGCGGGCGAGCGCGGGGTCGGAGGGCGCCTTGCTGGGACCCTCGGCGAAGAGGGCGTCGAGGGGGTCGGCGGAGGCGTCGGCCGGCCCCTCGCCGGGGCCGAGCAGCTCCAGCAGCTGGACGGCCAGGGAGCGCAGGATCGAGGTCTCGACCTCGTCCAGGGCGATGGCGGCGCCGCCGCCGGGCACGGCTTCGAACTGGGAGGCCATCAGCGCTCCTGGGAGAGCGTGGCCCACAGGCCGTAGCCGTGCATGGCCTGGACGTCGCGCTCCATCTCCTCGCGGGTGCCGCTGGAGACGATCGCGCGGCCCTTGGTGTGTACGTCCATCATCAGCTTGCGGGCCTTGTCCTTGGGGTAGCCGAAGTATGCCTGGAAGACATAGGTCACGTAACTCATCAGGTTGACCGGGTCGTTGTGCACGATGGTCACCCACGGGACGTCCGGCTCGGGGACCGGGGACGGGTTGAGCGCCTCAACGGTCTCCGAGCGTTCGATCTCGGTAGGCGCGACGCTCACTTGCTGCCCCTCATCCGTGCTGCCCTTCGTGTGCCCTCGTGCGCCCTGATGTGCCCCGGCGTGCCCCGGTGTGCGCAGACCGCCGCCCGTCCTCGCCGGGCGGCCGCCACCCCCCATGCTGCCACTGTGCGCCCTGTCACAGCCATTCGGCCGCGCCGGGGGAAATCGTCAAACTGACGAGATCTGGGGGTAGCATGGTGGGCATGACAGACCTGAGGCTGCCGGTGAGCGTCCCCTCGACGGCGCTCTTCACCGACCAGTACGAGCTGACGATGCTCCAGGCGGCGCTGCGCGACGGCACCGCCGACCGCCCCTGCGTGTTCGAGTGCTTCACCCGGCGGCTGCCCGAGGGGCGGCGCTACGGGGTGGTGGCCGGCACCGGGCGGGTGCTGGACGCGGTGGAGGGCTTCCGCTTCGACGCGGCCCAGCTCGACTTCCTGCGCGAGCGCGGGATCGTGGACGGTCCGACGCTGGAGTGGCTGGCCGGCTTCCGCTTCCACGGCGACGTGTGGGGCTACCCGGAGGGCGAGGTCTACTTCCCCGGCTCCCCCGTACTGCGGGTCGAGGGCAGCTTCGCGGAGTGCGTGCTGCTGGAGACCGTGATCCTGTCGATCATGAACCACGACTCCGCCGTCGCCGCCGCGGCCTCCCGGATGTCGGCGGCGGCCGGCGGCCGGCCGCTGATCGAGATGGGCGCGCGCCGCACCCACGAGCTGTCGGCGGTCGCCGCGGCGCGGGCGGCGTACGTCGGCGGCTTCGCCGCCACCTCCGACCTGGCGGCCGGCTTCCGCTACGGCATCCCCACCACCGGCACCGCCGCGCACGCCTTCACCCTGCTGCACGACAGCGAGCGCGACGCCTTCACCGCGCAGGTGGAGTCGATGGGCCGGGGCACCACGCTGCTGGTCGACACCTACGACGTGCGCGAGGCGGTCCGTACCGCCGTGGAGGTGGCCGGACCGGGACTCGGCGCGGTGCGGCTGGACTCGGGCGACCTGCTGCTGATGGCCCACCGGGTACGCCAGCAGCTGGACGAGCTGGGCGCCCGCGACACGAAGATCGTCGTGACCAGCGACCTCGACGAGTACGCCATCGCCTCGCTGGCCGCCGCCCCGGTCGACACCTACGGCGTGGGCACCCAGCTCGTCACCGGCAGCGGGCACCCGACCTGCTCGATGGTCTACAAGCTGGTCGCCCGCGCCACGTCCACCGAGCCGGGCGCCCCGCTGCTGCCCGTGGCGAAGAGGTCGACGGGCGGCAAGTCGTCCGTGGGCGGGCGCAAGTGGGCCGCGCGGCGGCTGGACGAGGACGGCTTCGCGGCGGCGGAGGTGCTGGGCACGGGCGAGGTGCCGAAGGACCTGGCGGAGCGCCTGCTTCCCGTACCCCTCGTGCGCGCCGGGTCCGTGATCGGCCGCGAGCCGCTGGAGGCGGCGCGCGCCCGGCACATCGAGGCGCGGGCCGCGCTGCCGCTCTCGGCCACGCAGCTCTCGCGCGGGGAGGCGGTGCTGCCCACGGAGTACCTCTGAGGACCTCTGAACCTCTGCGGACCTCTGCGGACCTCTGCGGACCTCTGCGGACCCCGGAACACCTCCGGACGGCTGCGGGCGTACGGGCCGGGCCCAGGGGGGAGACTCCGGCCGTACGCCCCCCACAGCTTCAACGCAGCCCCAACACCCCCCAGGCGCAAGCGGATTGGGAGATCCAGCGAATGCATCGCGCACTGATCGTCGTGGATGTGCAGAACGACTTCTGCGAGGGCGGCAGCCTCGCGGTCGGCGGCGGGGCGGACGTCGCCGCCGCCATCACGGACCTGGTCGGCCAGGCGCCCGCGGGCTACCGGCACGTCGTCGCCACCCGCGACCACCACATCGACCCCGGCGGGCACTTCGCCGAGGAGCCCGACTACGCCGTCTCCTGGCCCCGGCACTGCGTCGCCGGCACCGAGGGCGTGGGCTTCCACCCCAACTTCGCCCCGGCGGTGGCCTCCGGCGCCGTGGAGGCGGTCTTCGACAAGGGCGCCCACGCGGCGGCGTACAGCGGCTTCGAGGGCGCCGACGAGCACGGCACGCCCCTGGAGCGGTGGCTGCGCGCCCGCAACGTCGGCGAGGTGGACGTGGTGGGCATCGCCACGGACCACTGCGTACGGGCCACCGCGCTGGACGCGGCCCGCGCGGGCTTCCGCACCCGGGTGCTGCTGGACCTGACGGCGGCGGTGGCGCCGGAGAGCACCGAGCGGGCGCTGGCGGAGCTACGCGAGGCGGGCGTGGAGCTGCGGGGCGAGCCGGTGGTCGCGGGCTGAGCCCGCCGCGTACGCACGCGGCACGAACGGACACGGCCGCCGCCCCGAAGAGGGCGACGGCCGCATCCGTCCTACCGGCCTGGGCCGACGGGTGGTGCTACTTCACGCTGGGACCGACCTCGACCGTGATCGACGAACCGTCCAGCGGCTCGTCGGTGATCGAGATGCGCGTGCCCGTGTTCGGGACCTGCACACCGGCGTACGGGTTGACCTTGTACCAGTACGTACCGAAGCGGTCGTCGAAGACCGAGACCCCGCTCTGCGAGGGGATCGTGGTCGCCTTGCTGTCCTTGTGCAGGACCAGCGCGTCCGTCGGGTAGGTGCTGAAGGTCGAGTCGTAGGACTGGATCCGGCTGCGCATCAGCCCGCCCTTGCTGCTCCAGCGGAGCGGCTTGGCGTGGGCGTCGACCGGCAGGATCAGGCCCTTGCCCGGGTGGACCGAGGTGTTGTTGTCCGACTGCGAGCGGTCCCACAGGGAGATCAGCAGACCGTTCTGGTACGGGTAGTGCTCGACCCAGTCCGGACGGCTGTTCGCGAAGCCGAAGTTGTACGGCCCGACCTCAAGGGTCTTGTCGTACGACACGTACTGGCGGTTCTCCGCGATGTAGTACTGCGCGTAGTCCTTGGTGAAGGACGCCCCGATGCGGGAGAAGCCCTTCGCCGTCCAGCCGTTGTCGTCACCCTCGGCACCGTCCGCGAAGACCTCCGCGCCATCGGCGGTGATCTTCAGGGCGTCGGCCGTGAAGCCCTTCTCGGCCACACCGCCGTCGCTGTAGTAGCGGAAGCGGAGCTGGATGTTCTGACCGGCGTAGGCGTCCAGGGGGTAGGCGAAGTCCTGGTAGCCGCCCGAGGTCCCGTCGAGCGCCGGCTTGTCGCCGCCGTCGCGCGGGATCGCGGTGCCGTTCATCGTGCCGTCGATCGGGGTGAAGGTCGCCCCGCCGTCGGTCGACACCTCGGTGTAGAGGTAGTCGTAGCCCTCCTCGATCTCGTACCAGCCCTTGAAGGACAGCGAGGCCGAGGTCTTGCCGGTGAGGTCCACCGAGCGCGTCAGGGTGTTCGACAGGTTGTCGCCGCTGCCGCTCCACCACTGCTGCGTGCCCTCGGGGGGCGTCGCGATGGTGGTGGTGACGGCCTTCTTCGGCAGGATGGTGACGAGCGCCTGGGCGTCGTCGGTGTTGTACTCCGCCACGCCCAGCTTGTGCGTCGACTTCTCGCCCGCACGCGCCACGTCGTAGTTGAGCCAGCCCAGCTGCAGCTTGTCCCAGGCGCTCATGTCGCCGGGGAGTTCGCCGATGGAGCCGTTGCCCTCGCCGAGCCACGAGCCCGAGGACATGAGCGTCCAGAAGCCGGTGGAGTTCTCGCCGCCACCCGTGGTGTCGTAGTGGTCGGGCAGACCGAGGTCGTGGCCGTACTCGTGGGCGTACACGCCCAGGCCGCCGTTCTCGGGCTGGATGGTGTAGTCGCCGACCCAGATACCGGTGTCGCCGATCTCCGTACCGCCGGACTTGTTGTCCGCCGGGCCGGTGGAGCCGACATCCGTACCGAAGGCGTACCAGCGGTGCGCCCAGATCGCGTCGGTGCCCTGGGCACCGCCGCCCGCCGACTCGTCCTCGCCGGCGTGCACGATCTGGAAGTGGTCGATGTAGCCGTCGGACTCGTTGAAGTTGCCGTCACCGTCGAAGTCGTAGCGGTCCCACTGGTCGTACTCGGCCAGTGCCGCCTTGATCTCGGCGGCGGTCTTCCCCGCTGCCTTCTGCTCGTCCGTCCACTTGTTCACGGCGTCGCGGACCAGGTCCCAGACGTCGCAGCTGTTGTCGCCGCACCAGTTGCCGCCGTAGCGGGCCTCGTTGTACTCGACCTTCACCCAGTCCTGGACCTCGCCCTCGACCGAGTAGCGGCCCGAGGACTGCTTCTCGTAGTACTTCGCCACGGACTCCTTGTCGGCGTCGTGGGAGAAGTACAGGTCCTGGAAGTGCTCCCGGTTGAAGTCCGGGTGCCAGGCCGTCGAGTTGTCCTTGGTGCGGTCCGGCTTGGCGATGGTGTTGTGCGCGGGGCCGGGCGTGCCGCCCCACTTCACCACGGCGGGCTCGGGGCCCTCGCCGTCCGGGTCGTACATGGTCTCGTTGTCGACCTTGTCGCCGAACTCGACCAGGATGGGGAAGATCTTGTCGGTCTGCTCCCGTGCGAGCTCGACGTACTTGCCGTCGTCGAGCTTCATCACGGTCGAGCCGTTCTTCTCCACCGTCTTCGCCTTGGGACCGCCCTTGAGCATGCGCTCGACGGCGACCTCGCGGGCCTCCGCCTGCTGCTTGCTGAACGGGCCCTCGAAGTTGTGCTCGCTGTCCTTGCCCACCGCCGCCGGGTCACGGCGGTCGGGTGTGACCGCGCCCTCAGCTGCCGAGGCAGTGAAGGCCGGCAGCACGGCCGCGGTGATCGCGGCAGCGGTCACGGTGGCCAGAGCGGCGGATCTGATGCTCCTCCGTTGGCGTATCACGAATGCGCTGTCCTCCCCTTCGGCCGGCGTGAGGGATCGACCGAACCGACCCACACGCGCGGCGCGAATCATGTGGTGTGCATTCGATCGGAGAAGGAGCAGAAATGACAGTCTTGACTTGCTCACGCCAGGGGGGTAATGACTTACGGTTCAGTAACCGCCGTTTGTCGCTAAGGTGACTCAGGTCTCAGCGTCCACTCGGCATCGGACGGCGTCCCCCGACTGTCCCCAACTCCGCGCGCCTGTGCGCCCCTTGTGCCCCGGGTCACTGGTCGGGCCAGGATTGGCGGCGGACCCGATGGGCATCCAAGCCCTGAGAGCGCCCCACTCCTACCTGGGAGCCCGCCATGCCGCGACCCGCTGTCGCCCGCCAAGCCGCGCCCACCGCCGCCCAGTTCGCCTACGGCACACTCACGGTCGTCTGCACGGCGACCGCCCTGCTGCTGCTGACCCAGGCCCGCTCGCAGCTCGCGGTCCTCGCGATCTGCCTCGCGGCGCTGGCCGCCGGCGTACTGGCCGCCGTGGCGGCACCCCTCGCCCGCCGCACCCGGGCCGCGCTGCCCGCGCCGGCGGTCCTGCCCCGGGTGTCCGCGCCGGAACGCGCGGTGGTGGGGCAGGACGCGGCTTAACCGCCGCTCAGGCCCGTACGCAACGCCGCTCAGGCCCGTACGACGACCGTCTTGGCGGCCTTGTCGTGCAGTGCCTGGCGGTAGGGGCGGTCGCGGAGGAACCACAGGGAGTCGGTCAGCCAGAAGAGCTGGCCGAGCAGCGACAGGCCCGGGGCGCCGCCAAGCACGCCCGGCAGGGCGTAGACCGCCGCGCGGGTCCAGCCGCGCTGGCCGGGGATGTCGCCGTCGGAGAGCACCGCGACGCGGATGCCGACGGCCTTCTTGCCGAGGGTCTGGCCGCTGCGGGCGAGCAGCGCGCCCTCGTAGAGGAAGTAGACGAGGTAGGTCAGCGCGAAGGCGAGCACCGCCCGCACCGGGTCCACGGACGCCGTCTGCTCCACGAAGCTGCCGCCCGCGCGCTGGGCCTCCATCACCTCGCCGAAGAGCCCGGTGACCGTCGCCGACACGAACCACAGCACGGCGAGCACCAGGCTGTCGAGCACCCGGGCCGTGAAGCGCAGGCCCGTCGGGGCGAGCGGCGCCATCTCGTGCAGCGCGGGCTTCGGTCGTACGGCGGGGGCGGACGGGGCCGACTGGTCCAGACTCATGCCTGCCATTGAACCACCGGGCCCCGGGCCGCCCGTAGCTGCGGGCGGGCCCGGGGCCTCGGCGGGGGTCCCTGCGCGGACTGCTCTCGCGCGGACTACCGGGATACGGCCTTCACCACGACCGTCTTGGCCGCCTTGTCGTGCACGCACTGGCGGAACGGCTTGTCCCAGGTGCAGGACAGGACGTTGAAGAGCCAGAAGAACCAGCCGAGGCAGGGGATCAGCAGCGGCAGGTGGTAGACGGAGGAGCGGATCCAGGCGGGGCCGCCCGTCGGCACTGCGCCGTCCTGCAGCATGGCGACGCGGATGCCCATCACCTTCTTGCCGACGGTCTGGCCGGACTTGCTCAGCATCACGCCCTCGTAGACGAAGTACGCCAGGAGCGCGAAGAGCGACCAGCCGTAGGTGCCGGTGTCCTCGTAGTCGTCGAAGCCGCTGAAGATGGCGGCGAGGATCGAGACCGGGACCGAGATGATCAGGTAGTCGATGATCCGCGCCACCACCCGGTTGCCCAGGCCGCCCAGCGGCGGCATCCCCGCCAGTCGCGGGTCCTGCGGCGCTCCGTAGGGGGCACCGCCGTAGGGGGCGCCGCCGTACGGGCCGCCGCCGCCGGGGTGGGACGGCGGGGGGTCGTAGGGCGAGCCGCCGCCGGGGGGCGGGCCCGCGGGGGGCGGGCCGCCGTACGGGGACGAGGGCTTGTCGTACGGCGAGCCGCCGGACGGGGTGCCGCCGTGCTGAGGGGTTCCCTGCGCGTCGTCGTCACTCATACCCCGAGGGGACCGCGCCCGCGCCCCGGGCGCACGGGGGCGGGGGCCGATGGGGTGATCAGCGCGCCACGTACGTCCCCGCCGCGCGGTCGTGCCAGCACTGGCGGCGCGGGCGGTCGTACAGCCCGCGCAGCAGGCCCGCGAGGCCGACCAGCGGCAGGCAGGTCAGGAACATCGTCAGCCAGCGCTTCCCGGCGGCCGTCAGCGACGGGGGGCGCTGGGTGCGTACGTCCACGACCCGCAGCCCGCAGAGCTTCTTGCCCAGGGTGCGGCCCCAGGTCGCGGTGGGCAGCGCCTCGTAGAGCAGGCCGAAGAGCAGCAGGACCGTGGCGAAGAGGGCGAGGTACGGGCCCGTGGTGCCGTCGATCAGCCAGACGTGGACGGTGCGGCCCGAGTCGCGGGCCGCCTCGATCTTGCGGTCGAGGTGCTCGGCGGAGCGCAGGGCGAGGGGCAGCGCGAGCGGGAGGGAGAGGGCGGCGGTCACCACCAGGTCGATCAGCCGCGCGGCGAGGCGGGCGCCGAGGGGGGCGGGGGCGGCCGGGCGGGGGCGGGCGGGGCGCTTGGCCCCCCGCTCGGTGACGGGGCGCTCGCCGGCCTGCGGGGGGACTGCGGGGAGGGGGGCCTGGGCGGGGGGCTGGGCCTGGTCGCCGGCCGGGGCCTGGGCGGGGCTCGGGGTCGGGCGCCGGCGCTCGGTCGCGCGTTCGGGCGCGGGTTGGGCGGATCGGGCCGCGAGGTCGGCGGCGACCGCTGCCGCCTCGGCGGCGGCCTTGGCGGTACGGGACTCGCGCGGCCGGGTGGCGGGGCGCGCGGGCGCGGCCGGGTCGGGGGTACGGGCCTCGTCCGGCTGCGGCTTGGGCTCCGCCTGCGGCTGGGCGGGCGCCGGGGCGAGGCCGCGGTCCGCGCGGTTGAGGATGCGGACCCCGCCGCTCTCCGTCTGCCGCACCGCCGGGGCGTCCTGCTGGGTGGGGATCGGCTGCCAGGCGGCCGGCTGCTCGCCCGTGGGCAGCTCGTCGAAGAAGACGGGCCCGGTCTCCTCCGCGACCGGCGCCGCGGGCGGTGGCGGCCCCGCGACGGACGGGGCGAGCGCGGCGGCGTGGCCGGGCGGCGGGACCGCGGCGACGGGCGGCAGGCCGCCCTCGGGCAGCGGGCGGCTCGTCCCGGGGACCCAGGCCGCGCCGTTCCAGTACCGGATGTAGCCGGGGATCGAGGGGTCCGGGTAGTACCCGGGCCCGGGGACGCCCGGGCCGGTGGGAGTAACGGGGGCGACGGGGGTGATGGGGCGAGCAGGAGGAGTCGGGGCACTCATGGCGCACACAGTAACCGTCGAATCACGCTCTGTTGGGCCTACTTGACCCGTAAACCCCCGAAGTGCTGAGGGTGCGCACGCACGCCTGACGCGGCTCGGGAGGGCCCGTCGAAGGTCGCGTGGAAGGTCGCGGAAAAAACTTTTGAAACCCGCGTAAGAACCGGCGTGCAAGTGCCTCTCTCCTGGCAGCGGTGCGGATACCGCCTGCCCGCGTACGGACGGATCACGTACAGACAGAAGGAGAAGGGCCCCATGCAGCACACCGAGGTGGAACGCTTCCTGGACCTGAAGCTGGTGCTCTCGCCGGAGCGCAGCATCTCCGTTCCGGCGAAGCTGGCCTACCGGAGCGACGACCCCTACGCCGTGCACATCACCTTCCACGTCGGCTCCGCCGCGCCGGTGAACTGGACGTTCGCCCGCGAGCTGCTGGTCGAGGGCGTCTTCCGGCCCTGCGGCCACGGCGACGTGCGGATCTGGCCGACGAAGGTCGCCGGGCAGAACGTCATCTGCATGGCGCTCACCTCCCCCGACGGCGACGCGCTGATGGAGGCCCCGGCCGCGGCGGTCTCGGCGTGGCTGGAGCGGACGATGCGCCTGGTGCCGCCGGGGACGGAGGTGGAGCGCCTGGGCCTGGACGACGCGCTGGCCAAGCTGCTGGCCCCGACCGTCCGCGAGGCGTGCGACGACCTGTGGCTCTCGGACCCGTGGCCCTCGGACGAGTCGGGGGCGAACTGAGCGAATTGAGGAGCCCTCAGAAGAGCTTCCCCGGGTTCAGCAGTCCGAGGGGGTCGAAGACCTCGCGGATCGCGCGCTGGAGCTCCATGCCCACCGGGCCGAGCTCCCGCGCCAGCCACTCCTTCTTCAGGACGCCCACGCCGTGCTCGCCGGTGATCGTGCCGCCCAGCTCCAGGCCGAGGGCCATGATCTCGTCGAAGGAGGCCCTGGCGCGCGCGCACTCGCCTTCGTCGGAAGCGTCGAAGCAGACCGTGGGGTGGGTGTTGCCGTCGCCGGCGTGGGCGACGACTCCGATGACGAGGTCGTGGCGGGCGGCGATCTCGGCGACCCCGTCGATGAGTTCGGCGAGGCGGGAGCGGGGCACGCAGACGTCGTCGATCATCGTGGTGCCCTTCACCTTCTCCATCGCCACCAGGGTGGCGCGGCGCCCGGCGAGCAGCAGCTCCGACTCCGCCGCGTCGTCGGCGGGGACGACGGCGGTGGCGCCCGCGGCCGTGCACAGCTCGCCCAGGGCGGCGAGGTCGGCGGCCGGGTCAGGGGTGTCGAAGGAGGCCAGGAGGAGGGCCTCGGTGGACTCGGGCAGGCCCATGCCGGTCATCGCGTTGACGGCCTTGAGCGTGGTGTTGTCCATCAGCTCCAGCAGCGCCGGGACATGGCCGCCGGCCATGATCGCGCAGACCGCCTCGCAGGCGGCGGCCGTCGAGGGGAACTCCGCGGCCAGCGCCAGCGCGGGCGGCGGGGTGGGCTTGAGCGCCAGCACGGCCCGTACGACGATGCCGAGGCTGCCCTCGGAGCCGACGAAGAGGCGGGTGAGGTCGTAGCCGGCGACGCCCTTGGCGGTGCGGCGGCCGGTGGTCAGCAGGCGGCCGTCGGCGAGGACGACGTCCAGGCCCAGGACGTACTCGGCCGTGACGCCGTACTTCACGCAGCACAGTCCGCCGGAGCCGGTACCGATGTTGCCGCCGATGGTGCACATCTCCCAGCTGGAGGGGTCCGGCGGGTAGGACAGGCCGTGCTCGGCGACCGCGCGGGCGAGGTCGGCGTTGATCACGCCGGGCTCGACGACGGCGTAGCGGTCGACGGCGTTGACCTCCAGAACGCGGTTCATCTTGACGAGGGAGAGCACGATGCAGCCCTCGGAGGCGTTGGCGGCGCCGGAGAGCCCGGAGCGGGCGCCCTGCGGGACGACGGGGACGCGCAGCGCGGTGGCGGTGCGCATCACGTGCTGGACCTCCTCCACCGTGCGCGGCAGGACCACGACGGCCGGGGCCCCGGCGGGGCAGAAGCTCGCCATGTCGTTGGCGTAGGCGGCGGTCACCTGGGGGTCGGTGAGGACCGCGGAGTCGTCGAGTCCTTCGCGCAGTGCGGCAATGAGATCGGCCATACGGCCAGTGAACCGCGTTCCGGCGATCATCGGAAGGGGCTGCGGGGGCGGGGAACTCCCGGCAGGACCTAAGACGAATGGCCGAGACGGATTCCCTCCCGGGCTCAGGAGTCACCCCGCACTTCACCCCTTACGCTGACGCCTATGACCGACATAGCCGCCGATCAGGGCACTCCTGCGCGGATCGACCCGTCCCCCTCCCCCGCGGCCCGCGAGCCGGGGGTGCTCGGCCGCCCGTACCGGGCGCTGACCCTGGGGATCGTGACCGTGGTGCTGCTGATCGCCTTCGAGGCGACGGCGGTGGGCACGGCGATGCCGGCGGCGGCGCGGACCCTGGACGGGGTCGGGCTCTACGCCTTCGCGTTCTCCGCGTACTTCACCACCTCGCTGCTCGCCATGGTCGTCTGCGGCCAGTGGTGCGACCGCGCCGGGCCGCTGCGTCCGCTCACCACGGGCATCGCCTGCTTCGTCGCGGGGCTGGTGGTCTCCGGTACGGCCCAGGAGATGTGGGTGTTCGTGCTCGGCCGCGCGGTGCAGGGCTTCGGCGGCGGGCTGGACATCGTGGCGCTGTACGTGGTGGTGGGCCGGGCCTATCCGGAGCGGCTGCGTCCGCCGGTGGTGGCGTCCTTCGCGGCGGCGTGGGTGGTGCCCTCCGTGGTGGGCCCGCTGGCGGCGGGCACGGTGACCGAGCAGCTGGGCTGGCGCTGGGTGTTCCTCGGGCTGCCGCCGCTGGTGCTGCTGCCGCTGGCGATGGCGCTGCCGGCGATCCGCCGCACGGCGAACGGGCCGGCGGACCCCTCGAACGTCCCCGCCCCGGACCGCCGGCGCATCCGGCTGGCGTTCGGGATCGCGGCGGGGGCGGGGCTCGTGCAGTACGGGGCGCAGGACGTGCGCTGGCTCTCGCTGCTGCCTGCGCTGGCGGGGGTCGCACTGCTCGTACCGGCGGTACGGGGGCTGCTGCCGCGCGGTACGTACCTCGCGGCGCGCGGGCTGCCGGCGGTGGTGCTGATGCGCGGGATCGCCGCGGGGTCCTTCATCGCGGCGGAGTCCTTCATCCCGCTGATGCTGGTGACGCAGCGCGGGCTGTCGGTGACGGCGGCCGGCCTGTCGATGGCGGTGGGCGGCGCGGCGTGGGCGCTGGGCTCGTGGGTGCAGGCGCGGCCCCGGCTGGACGCGCACCGCGTCGCCCTCGTGCGGCTGGGGATGGCCATGGCGGCGCTCGCCATCGCGGCGGCGCCGCTGGCGCTGGTGGAGGCGGTGCCGCCGCTGGCGCTCATCGCGGGGGCGTGGCTGGTGGGCTGCTTCGGGATGGGGCTCGCCATCGCGGCGACGAGCGTGCTGCTGCTGAAGCTGTCGCCGCCGCAGGAGCAGGGCACGAACTCCGCGGCGCTGCAGCTCTCCGACAGCCTGTCGAGCGTGGTGCTGCTGGCGCTGGCGGGGGTGGTCTTCGCGGCGCTGGGCGGCGCGGGGGCCGCGCACGACGCGGCGGCGGGGGCGGCGGACCGTCCGTGGGCGTTCGCGGCGGTCTTCGCGCCGATGGCGCTGGTCGCCCTGGCGGGCGCGGGCCTCGCGGGGCGGCTGGCGCCTCGGGAAGCGGGCAAGGGCCGAACGCGGGCCAATCCGGTATCACCGTGACCCCATATCGTGGTACCGTTTTGGTATGGCTATGAACCTTCGACTGGACGACGAACGCGCCGAGGCGCTGCGGAAGCAGGCCGAACTGGAAGGCCGCAGCATGCACGCCATAGTGCTCCGGGCAGTGGACGACTACCTGGCGAAGAACGCACGGGAGTCGATGATCCGCGAGACGGCCATCCAGGAAGCGGCCAAGTGGCACGAGCTGATGGAGCGGCTGAAGTGACGGTCATCTACCTCACCGCCGAGGACGTTCTGGCCGTCGCCGCGCACGCATGCGGCGACATGCAGGTCGCGGTCCGCGACATCGGCCTCCTTGAGTCGGCCGCCCATCGGCCGTCGGCTGCGATGTTCGGGCAGGAGGCGTACGCGGACCTCTTCGACAAGGCCGCGGCCCTGCTGCAGTCCCTCGCCATCAACCACCCCCTGGTCGACGGCAACAAGCGCACCGCATGGCTGTCGTGCACCGTCTTCCTGCGCATCAACGGAGTACTGCTGCACCCCGACATCGACGCCGCCGAGCAGCTCGTACTGGCAGTGGCCACCGGCACCATGAGCGAGGTCAAGCCGATCGCGGACGCCCTCCGCGCCCTGCGCGACGAGCACGCCACCGCGTTGTGAGGATGCTCCCACTCGCGGGCGCCTCCCGGTGATACCTCCGGAGCGGGGCCCCGCGCCCCGGTAGGCTGACGCGGTTGGCGGCCCGGATCCCCGGGTGCCGCGCCCGTGCCCCCGACCCGCCCCGGAGACCGTGAGTACCGCCACCTCGCACCACCTGTCCCCGGCCTTCCCCGGCCGCGCCCCCTGGGGCACCGCCGGGAAGCTCCGCGCCTGGCAGCAGGGCGCGATGGACGCCTATCTCGCCGAGCAGCCCCGCGACTTCCTCGCCGTCGCCACCCCCGGCGCCGGCAAGACGACCTTCGCGCTGACGCTGGCCAGCTGGCTGCTGCACCACCACGTCGTGCAGCAGGTCACCGTCGTCGCGCCGACCGAGCACCTGAAGAAGCAGTGGGCCGAGGCCGGCGCCCGGGTGGGCATCCGCCTGGACCCGGAGTACAGCTCGGGCCCGCTGAGCCGCGAGTACCACGGCGTCGCGGTGACCTACGCCGGCGTCGGCGTGCGCCCGATGCTCCACCGCAACCGCTGCGAGCAGCGCAAGACGCTCGTCATCCTGGACGAGATCCACCACGCCGGCGACTCGCGCTCCTGGGGCGAGGCGTGCCTGGAGGCGTTCGAGCCGGCCGCCCGGCGCCTGGCGCTGACCGGTACGCCGTTCCGCTCGGACACCAACCCGATCCCCTTCGTCACCTACGCGGAGGACCGCGAGGGCATCCGCCGCTCCTCGGCCGACTACACCTACGGCTACGGCCACGCCCTCGCCGACCACGTGGTCCGCCCGGTGATCTTCATGTCGTACAGCGGAAACATGCGCTGGCGTACGAAGGCCGGCGACGAGATCGAGGCGAAGCTCGGCGAGCCGATGACCAAGGACGCCGTCTCCCAGGCGTGGCGCACCGCGCTGGACCCGCACGGCGAGTGGATGCCCAGCGTGCTGCGCGCCGCCGACCGGCGCCTGAGCGAGGTCCGCAAGGGCATCCCCGACGCGGGCGGCCTGGTCATCGCCTCCGACCAGGACTCCGCCCGCGCGTACGCCAAGCTCATCCGCGAGATCACCGGCGACGCCGCCACGGTCGTGCTCTCCGACGACACCGGCGCCTCCGAGCGCATCGACGGCTTCCGCGAGAGCCGGGACCGCTGGATGGTCGCGGTGCGGATGGTCTCCGAGGGCGTCGACATCCCGCGGCTGGCCGTCGGCGTCTACGCCACGACCATCTCCACCCCGCTGTTCTTCGCGCAGGCGGTGGGTCGTTTCGTACGGTCGCGGCGGCGCGGTGAGACGGCGTCGGTCTTCCTGCCGACGATTCCGGGCCTGCTGCAGTTCGCGCACGAGATGGAGGTCGAGCGCGACCACGCCCTCGACAAGCCGAAGAAGGACACCGAGGAGGACCCCTACGCCGAGTCCGAGAAGGAGCTGGCGGAGGCGGAGCGCCAGCAGGACGAGGACACCGGCGAGCAGGACACGCTGCCCTTCGAGGCGCTCGGCTCCGACGCGGTCTTCGACCGGGTGCTCTACGAGGGCGCCGAGTTCGGCATGCAGGCGCACCCCGGCAGCGAGGAGGAGCAGGACTACCTCGGCATCCCCGGGCTGCTGGAGCCCGACCAGGTGCAGATGCTGCTGCAGAAGCGCCAGGCCCGGCAGATCGCGCACAGCAGGAAGCGGCCCGACGCGGAGGCCGATCTGGTCGAACTGCCCGCCGAGCGCCGTCCGGTGGTCACGCACAAGGAGCTGCTGGAGCTGCGCAAGAAGCTCAACTCGCTGGTGGGGGCGTACGTCCACCAGAGCGGCAAGCCGCACGGCGTGATCCACACCGAGCTGCGCCGCAGCTGCGGGGGGCCGCCGAGCGCGGAGGCGACGGCGGGGCAGATCCGCCAGCGCATCGCGAAGGTGCAGGAGTGGGCGACGCGGGTGCGGTGAAACAGGGGCGGAAGCAGGCCCGTCGGGCATATTCCGCCCGGATTCTGGACGGGGTCTTCCGCTGAGCGGTGCGGCTCGCTAGGTTTCCCGACACGAAGCGCCGCCCCGGCGCCTCACGCACGCGCCCCCTGCACGCCGCAGAGCGCGCCGGGCCCTGTCCCCGGCGGCAAGGCCCCCGGGAACAGCCGCCAGACCCCGAGGAGGCGGCGTTGACCGCGGAGACCTCCCAGACCCTCGATCGAGGGCTGCGTGTGCTGAAGCTCCTGGCCGACACCGACCACGGGCTGACCGTGACCGAGCTGGCCGGGAAGCTGGGCGTCAACCGCACCGTCGTCTACCGGCTGCTCGCCACCCTGGAGCAGCACACGCTGGTGCGCCGCGACGTCGGCGGCCGGGCCCGCGTCGGCCTGGGCGTGCTGCGGCTGGGCCGCCAGGTGCACCCGCTGGTACGGGAGGCGGCGCTGCCCACGCTGCGGGCGCTCGCCGAGGAGGTGGGCGCCACCGCGCACCTGACGCTGGTCGACGGCAGCGAGGCGCTCGCGGTGGCCGTGGTCGAGCCGAGCTGGACCGACTACCACGTGGCCTACCGCGCCGGCTTCCGCCATCCGCTGGACCAGGGCGCGGCGGGCCGCGCCATCCTCAACGGCCGCGGCCTGGGCGCCGGCGCCACCGGCGAGGACGCCGCCGCCGGCTACGCCCTCACCCACGGCGAGCTGCAGCCCGGCGCGAGCGGCGCCGCCGCCCCCCTGCTCGGCATCACGGGCATCGAGGGCAGCGTGGGCGTGGTCATGCTCGCCGCGTCCATACCCGAGCAGGTGGGCACCAGGGTCGTGGACGCGGCCCGCGAGGTCGCCCAGGCACTGCGCTGAGGCCGTACGGGGCCCGTAGCCGCCGCCCAGTAGATTGGCCCCCGTGCGCACACTTCCCCTCCCCCGGCCCGCTCTCCTCGCGCTCAGTGCGCTGCCGCCGCTCGCCCTGATCGCGGCGGCCGTGCTGGCGCCGCTGCCGTACTCCATCGCGCTGCCCGGCTCCACGACGGACGTGCTGGGCAGGGACGGCGGCAAGCCGGTGATCACGATCGAGGGCGCGCGCACGTACCCGACGGGCGGCCAGCTGCGGATGACGACGATCAGCGCGACCTCGCCGGACGCCACGGTGCGCCTGGGCGATGTGGCGCGCAGCTGGCTGGCGGCGGACGAGGCCGTGCTGCCGCGCGACTCGGTCTACCCGGTCGGCGACTCGGTGCGCGAGATCCGCGAGCACAACGCGGCGACGATGCGGGAGTCGCAGAGCGCCGCCGCCACCGCCGCGCTGGCCCACCTGAAGCTGGACCCGGAGCGGGTGAGGGTCCGGTTGCGGCTGGCCGATGTGGGCGGTCCCAGCGCGGGGTTGCTGTTCTCCCTGGGCATCGTCGACAAGCTCTCCCGCGAGGACCTGGCGGGCGGTGCGGCCATCGCGGGCACGGGCACCATCGACGATGCCGGGAGGGTCGGTGCGGTCGGGGGCGTGCCGCTGAAGACGCAGGCCGCGCGGCGGGACGGGGCGACGGTCTTCCTCGTCCCGAGGGCGGAGTGCGCCGAGGCGGGCGCCCATCTGCCGAAGGGGCTGCGCCTGGTCCCGGTGGAGACCCTGGACGACGCGGTGCGCTCGCTGGAGGCGCTGCGGGCGGGCGGCAGGGTGCCGGCCTGCTGATCCCGCCGCCGCCCTGCCGCCTGCCCGCGCCCCCGCCCGCGCCCGTCAGGAGGCGGCGACCCGTTCCTTGCGGACCTGCGCGTCCGCCGGGGGTCTGCGGTCCATCGTGCGCCAGACCGGGAAGACCAGCGGGCAGGCGGTCACCGCGAGGTAGATCCCGCCGAGTACCCACAGTGCGGTGTCCAGGCCCGCGGCGCCGGTGAGCAGACCGCTGCCGAGCACGCCGATCGGGATGGCGGAGAGCACGCCGGCGGTGGTGACGCTGCCGACGCGGCTGCGCAGCTCCTCCGGGACCGTCTCGTAGATCACCGGCCCGAGCACCGGGTTGAGCGTCCCCGCCGCGAAGCCGGAGAACGCCATCATCACGGCGAGCGGGGCGAGTTCGGGCACCAGCGCGGCCAGGACGAAGCGGGGGGCGCCGCAGACGAGGAAGGCCGCCGTGTAGACCGGCCAGCGCGGGAAGCGGTGGGCGACCCGGCCGTAGAGCAGCGCCCCGGCCACCGAACCGGCGGCCGCGATGCCGGAGATGATGCCCAGGTCCACCGAGCCGCCGAGGTCCTGGCGGGCGTGCAGGGGCAGCAGGACGACAGCCCAGCCGTTGTTGAGGGCGTTGGTCGCCATCACCATCAGCACGATGCCCAGCAGCAGGCGCGTACGGCGCAGGAAGGCGAAGCCCTCGCGCAACTCCGCCCGGTAGACACGGGCGTTGAAGGCGGGGGCGTCGCGCACCGGGGCCGCGACGGCCAGCGTGCGCAGGCCGGCGCCGATGAGCAGGGCCGCCACCAGGAAGGACACCGCGTCCAGGACCAGCACGGACGGCGCGTCCAGGAAGGCGATCAGCACCCCGGCCAGGGGGGCGCCGAGGAGGCGGGCGAGCTGGCGGGCGCTCTCGTAGTAGCCGGCGCCCTTCGCCACCGTGATCCCGGCCCGCTCCGACAGGTGCGGGACGAGCACGCCGCGCGCCGTCTCCCCGGGCGAGCCGCACAGCCCCATCACCGCGACGGTCGCGCAGATCATCCAGAAGCTCAGCACCCCGGTGTAGTGCAGCAGCGGTATCAGCCCGATCGCCGCCGCGCTCACCGTGTCGCACAGCACGCTCATCCGGCGCCGGCCCGTCCGGTCGATGAGCGGGCCGCCGAGCAGCGCCGCGAGCACCATGGGCACGCCCTCGCAGAAGGCGACCAGGCCCGTCTTCGCGGCGCTGCCGGTGGTGTCGAAGACGAACCACGGCACGGCGATCAGGCTCATCGAGCTGCCGGTGGCGGAGACGACGCCGGCGGTGAGCAGGGCGGCGAGCGGGCGGCGGTCGCGGCCCGGCTGCGTACTCATTCGGTCTCCTGGGGGAATCCGTGCAGGTGGATGCGGACCTTGCGGGCGTGCTCGGCGTCCGCCGGGACGCGGTCCTCGTAGCTGCGGACGACCTCGATGAGGCGGTCGTACAGCTCCTTCGCCAGCTCGGGGGTGAGGGTGACCTTGAGGTCGCTGAGCGTCCAGCGGGTCTGCCACTCCTTGGGCCAGGAGTGCATCGCGGCCAGGGCGGTGCCGACCTCAAGGGTGTGCTCGGCGGCGATCTCGTGCAGGTAGGTGGTCATCGCCCCGCGTACCTCGGGGTCGGCGCTGTTCAGGAACTCGTCGATGTTCTCGATCTTCAGTCCGTGGTGGGCGGGCCGCCACCAGCGCTCGCGGCCCGTGCCGTGCTCGGGGTCGTCCTCGATCAGTCCGGCGGCGGCGAGCTGGCGCAGGTGGTAGCTGGTGGAGCCGCTGGACTCGCCCAGGCGCTCGCCGAGTCGGGAGGCGGTGGCGGGGCCGTACTGGCGCAGGGCGGCGAGCAGGCGCATCCGCAGGGGGTGGGCGAGGGCGCGCAGGGACTTGGGGTCGAGTTGGTGGAGGCGCTTGGGCGTGGGAGGAGGCATGCCCGTACCGTAGAAGATGCAAAGACTCTTTGCATAGATGTTTTGCAGAATCTCTTTGCAGAGCTTCTTTGCGGAACTGCCGGACGGGTTACGGGAGTTGCTCCCCCGCCAGCCCCGCCGCCTGCCGCACCAGCGGCACGATCCGCAGCGGCACCGGGTTCTCCATCACGATCGCCGTCGAGGCGCGCACGATGCCGTCGAAGGCCACCACCTTGTCGATCACCCGCTGCAGGTCCGCGTTGGAGCGGGCGACCAGCCGGCAGAGCATGTCGCCGCGGCCCGTGATCGTGTGCAGCTCCAGCACCTCCGGCACGGTGGCCAGATGGGCCCGTACGTCCGCGCCCTGGCCCTGGCTGATCTCCAGCGTGGCGAAGGCCGTCACCGGGTAGCCGAGGGCCGCCGGGTCCACGTCCGGGCCGAAGCCCCGGATGACGCCGCCGCCCTGCAGCCGGTCCAGCCGCGCCTGCACCGTGCCGCGCGCCACCCCGAGCCGCCGGGACGCCTCCATCACCCCGATCCGGGGCTCGGTGGCCAGCAGGGCGAGCAGCCGCCCGTCCAGTTCGTCGATCCCCATCCCGCACTCCCCTCCGCCACCCTGGTCAGGGTGCACAGATACGCACCGCAGTCGGCCGTTCGACTGTACAGAATGCCCAGTGGGGCGGCGAACTATTGCACACCCTGTGGACCCGCGAGACGCTTCGACCATGACTGAGACCCTGGACAACGCGCCCCTCACCCCCCGGCAGGACGACCCCTTCCCGGTGAAGGGCATGGACGCCGTGGTGTTCGCCGTCGGCAACGCCAAGCAGGCCGCCCACTACTACTCCTCGGCCTTCGGCATGAAGCTCGTCGCCTACTGCGGGCCGGAGAACGGCAACCGCGAGACCGCCTCCTACGTGCTCACCAACGGCGGCGCCCGCTTCGTCCTGACCTCCGTCATCAAGGCCGCCACCGACGAGGGCAAGCGCCTGGCGGAGCACGTCGCCCACCACGGCGACGGCGTGGTCGACCTGGCCATCGAGGTCCCCGACGCCCGCGCCGCCTACGCGCACGCCGTGGCCCTGGGCGCCACCGGCCTCGTGGAGCCGTACGAACTGGCGGACGAGCACGGCACGGTCGTCCTGGCCGCCATCGCCACCTACGGCGACACCCGCCACACCCTGGTCGAGCGCAAGGACTACGACGGCGTCTACCTGCCGGGCTTCACCGCCGCCGAGCCGATCGTCGCGCCGCCCGCCAAGCGCACCTTCCAGGCGGTCGACCACTGCGTCGGCAACGTCGAACTCGGCATGATGAACGAGTGGGTGGCCTTCTACAACAAGGTCATGGGCTTCACCAACATGAAGGAGTTCGTGGGCGACGACATCGCCACCGAGTACTCCGCGCTCATGTCCAAGGTCGTCGCCGACGGCAAGCGCAAGGTCAAGTTCCCGATCAACGAGCCGGCGATCGCGAAGAAGAAGTCGCAGATCGACGAGTACCTGGAGTTCTACGGCGGCCCCGGCGTCCAGCACATCGCGCTGGCCACCAACGACATCGTCTCGACCGTACGCACCATGCGCGCGGCCGGCGTGGAGTTCCTGGACGTGCCCGACACGTACTACGACACCCTCGGCGAGTGGGTCGGCGACACCCGCGTACCCCTCGACGAGCTGCGCGAGCTGAAGATCCTCGCCGACCGCGACGAGGACGGCTACCTGCTGCAGATCTTCACCAAGCCGGTGCAGGACCGCCCGACCGTCTTCTTCGAGATGATCGAGCGCCACGGCTCGCTGGGCTTCGGCAAGGGCAACTTCAAGGCCCTCTTCGAGGCCATCGAGCGCGAGCAGGAGCGCCGCGGCAACCTCTGACCGCCGCACACCACCCGCGTACTGCTCCGGATGGGGCAGCCCGCGTCGCCGCGACCGGCCCCGCCTCGCCACACTGGGAGGCAGCAGGGGCCGGTCGCCGGGACCGCCCCGCCGCCGGAAGGTCGGGTGCGCCCGTGAAGGTCCAGGTCTGGAGCGACGTCAACTGCCCCTGGTGCTACGTGGGCAAGGCCCGCTTCCAGGAGGGGCTGAAGGAGTTCGGCCACGGGGACGGTGTCGAGGTGGAGTTCAGGTCCTTCGAGCTGGACCCGGACGCGCCCAAGGAGCCCCGGGACGTCCTGCCGCTGCTGGCGAAGAAGTACGACCTCACCCCCGAGCAGGCCCTCGCGGCGGAGCAGCGCGTCGCCGACGCCGCCCACGAGTCGGAGCTGCCGTACGTGGTCGAGGGCCGCGACTCGGCGAACTCCTTCGACATCCACCGGCTGCTGCACTACGCCAAGACCCGCGGCAAGGGCGACGAGCTCCTCGACCTGGTGCTGCGCGCCAACTTCGCCGGCGAGGAGTCCGTCTTCGCCCCCGAGACCCTGATCAGCCTGGGCGCGGAGGCGGGGCTCCCCGCGGCCGAGGTGGCGGCCGTGCTGGCCGACCCCGCCGCCTACGCGGCCGAGGTGCGCGGCGACGAGCAGGAGGCGCAGGCCCTGGGCATCACGGGGGTGCCGTTCTTCGTCTTCGACGGACGCCTGGGCGTCTCGGGCGCCCAGCCGCCGGAGGTCTTCCGCCAGGCACTGGAGCAGGCGTGGGAGTCGCGCACCCCCCAGGTCCAGCTGCTGACCGACGACACCCCGGGCGAGACCTGCGGCCCCGACGGATGCTGCCAGGCAGGGTCCGACCCGGTGTAGGGGCGGCGTGGTACGGGGCGCGGACACCGGCCGGTGTCCGCGCCCTTTCCCGTCAGCCCTGCGAAGCAGGCAGGAGGATCGCCGACTGGGGGCGGATCGGCAGGCGGTTGACCGGGCGGCCGGTCGCCGCGCGGACCGCCGCCGCGACCGCCGCCGGGGAGGTCACCACCGGCACCGCGCCCGCCGCCTTCGCGCCGAAGGGCGCCACCACGTCGCGCTCCTCGACCAGCTTCACGATCCGCACCGCCGGGGCGTCCAGCGCGGTGGGCAGCGTGTAGCCGGTCAGGTCGGGGTGGCGGACGATGCCGTCGACCGTGCGGAGGTTCTCCATCAGCGCCGCGCCCACGCCCTGCGTGACGCCGGCCTCGATACGGACCGCCAGCTGGGCCGGGTTGAGGACCTTGCCGACGTCCTGGGCGACGGCCATCTCCACCACCCGGATCGTGCCCAGCTCCACGTCCACGTCGACCACCGCGCGGATCGCGCAGAACGCCAGGCCGACGAAGGCGTCGCCCTGGCCGGCCTCGTCCAGCGGCTCGGTCGGGTGCGGGCGGCACTGCGCGGTGGCCCACAGCTCCTTGCCGCCGAGGGCCTCGGCGACCGTGGTGGAGAGCACCCCGTCGTAGGAGGTGATCTTGCCGTCGGCGAGGGAGAGCAGCTCGGTGCTCATCCCGAACTTCTGCGCCAGGGGCTGCAGCAGCTGGGTACGGACCATCTTGGCCGCCCGCTCCACCGCCCCCGCCGAGACCCAGGTGTGCCGGCCGCGCGCCGCCGGTCCGGCCGGGGGCTGGTCGGTGTCGACGGAGGCCACGTGCACCTCGTCGATGCCCAGCACCTCCTGCACGACCTGCCGGGCGAGCGTGGCGAATCCCTGGCCGGTGTCGACGGCCGCGCACATCACGGTGGCGGTGGTGGCGGTGGTGGGACCGGCGCCGTCCACCCGCACCGTCGCGGTGGAGACCTCGTCGGCGCCCTCCGCGCCCAGCATGTGCACCATGCCCAGCGCGTAGCCCACCCCGCGCCGCACCGCGCCGGGCTCGCCCGCGCCCTCGGGGCCGCCGGGCAGCAGCCACTCCTCCTGCGGGAGGTCCTTGGGCAGCGGCGGCAGCGGGGCCCCGCGCACCGCGGTGAGCAGCTCGGCGACCGGCGCCGGGCAGGTGACGGTCTGGCCGGTGGGCAGCAGGTCGCCGGTCGCCATCGCGTTGCGCAGCCGCAGCTCGGCCGGGTCCATCCCCAGCTTCGCGGCCAGCTTGTCCATCTGCCCCTCGTAGGCGGCGCAGACCTGCAGCGCGCCCTCGCCGCGCATGTGCCCCGACGGCGGGTTGTTCGTCCGCACCGCCCAGCCCTCGACGAAGGCGTGCGGCACGACGTACGGACCGCAGGCGAAGGCGACGGCGGCGGCCAGGACCTCGGCGGAGGAGTCGGCGTAGGCGCCGGCGTCCAGCAGGATCTGCGCCTCGACCTTCACCAACGTGCCCGCGGCGTCGGCGTGGTGGCGGTAGCGCAGCAGCGTGGGGTGGCGGTGGGCGTGGCCGAGGAAGGAGTCCTCGCGGGTGGCCGTCAGCTTCACCGGGGTGCCGGTGCGCAGCGCGAGCAGGCCGAGCGGCAGCTGCATGCCGGGGTCGTCGCGGTCGGCCGTGGCGCCGGGGACGCCCGTGACGACGACCTTGACCTGCTCGGGGGCGAGCCCGAAGCAGGCGGCGGCCAGATCGCGGTCGGCGTGCGGGTCGGTGGAGGCGGCGTACAGCTCCACGCCGCCGTCGGGGCGGGGCACGGCGAGGCCGGCCTCGGCGCCGATGGGGGCGGGGTCCTGGCGGCCGATGCGGTACAGGCCCTCGACCACGACCTCGCCGCTCGCCTCCGGGTCGCCGAAGCGCAGCGGGATGTGGCGGATGAGGTTGCCGTCGGGGTGCAGCGGCTCGGCCTCGAAGGCGGCCTGCGGGTCGGTGACCGGCTCCAGCAGCTCGTACTCGACCATGATCGCGGCGGCGGCGAGGCGGGCGGCGTCCGGATGGTCGGCGGCGACGGCGGCGATCGGCTCGCCGTGGTGGCGTACGACGTCGCGGGCGAAGACCGGGCGGTCGGCCACCCGGCGGCCGTGCAGCGCCTCGGCGGGGACGTCGGCGTGCGTGACGACGGCCCGTACCCCCGGCATCTCCTCGGCCAGGGAGGTGTCGATGGAGACGATCCGGGCGTGCGCGTGCGGCGAGCGGTGGATCGCCGCCCAGAGCAGCCCCTCCGCCCACAGGTCGGCGGCGTAGGGGAAGGTGCCCTCGGTCTTGGCGCGGACATCCAGCGCGGGGACCGAGGCGCCGATGCCGCGCGGGGCGCCGCCCTCGACGGGCGTGCCGTGCGGCGGGGTCGCGGTGGTGGTGGGCTCCGTCACGCGCTCGGGCCTTCCTGCTCACCGGGGCGGCGCGGCGGCGGCATCGGCGGGTCGCCCGGACCCGCCGAGGCCGCCACCGGGCCGGCTCCGAACTCGGGGGCCGACTCCTGGCGGACGGGCCCGGCCTGCTGCGGGATGTGCGCCTCGGATCCGGCGTCCTGCTCGGGGGAGCGGCGCTGGGCGATGACCTCCTGGACGGCCGTCAGGACGCCCTGGTAGCCGGTGCAGCGGCAGAGGTTCCCGCAGAGCGCCTGGCGGGTCTCGCGGTCGCTGGGGGTGTGGTTGCCCTCCAGCAGGTCGTGCACGGTCATCGACAGGCCGGGGATGCAGAAGCCGCACTGCACGGCGCCGGAGGCGGCCAGCGCGCGCTGCACGTCGGAGGGCAGGCCGTCCCGGGCCAGTCCCTCGCTGGTACGGATCTCCGAGCCGGCCGCGGTGGCGGCGGGGACCAGGCAGGAGGCGACCAGGCGGCCGTCGACCTTGACGCTGCAGGCCCCGCACTCGCCCTGGGCGCAGCCGTCCTTGGCGCCGGCGAGGCCGAGGCGCTCGCGCAGCACGTACAGGAGGGATTCGCCGATCCAGGCGTCGGTGACGGGGCGGTCGGCCTCGTTGACGCGCAGGACGTAGGAGACGCGGGGGTGCTCGTCGGGGAGGTCCGGAAGGTCCTGGAGGCCGGCGGGGTCGGCGGTGCCGGGGCCGTCGGGCCGCTCGTCCGCCGCCCCGCCGTCCTCCTCCCGTACGGGCTCCGCGGCCTCGGCGGCGACGGGGGCGGCGGTGTCCTCGGCGAAGGCGTGCGCGACCTCGCCGGGGTTGATCGCGTACTCACCGGACTCGTCCTCGGCCGGGGCGACCGGGGAGGGCCAGTGGTGCCCGCTCGTGCCCTCGCCGGAGACGGTCCAGTCGCCGGGGGCCCGGCCGTCACCGAACGGGGCGCCCTCGGGCAGGAGTTGGTACTCGCCGGTCTGCGCACCGGCGGGCGCCGGGCCCCCCGCGGCCGAGGCGCTCAGGCCGCGGCGCATCGCCGCGCCCTCGGAGGTGGGGCGGGCCGCGTCGGCGGCGGTGTCCCCGCCGGCGACCTGCGTCCAGGCGCTGATCTGGCCCTGGGTGCGCGAGGCCTCGCCGTCGGCGGGGTGCTTGGCCTCGCCGGTGGTGAGGGTCCAGGTGCCGGTCTCCCCCGTGTGCACGGCGTCGGGCGGCGAGCTGAAGTCCGGTACGCGGAAGGAGGTGGTCTCCGCCGGGTCGGTGGAGGCCGCCGCTATCGGCGGCGGGACGAAGCCGTGGCCGGGGGCGGCCAGGGGGTGCGCGCCGGGGGCCTGGGGGGCGTCCTCGTCCTGGGCGAAGTGGGCGTCCCAGCCGCCGGACGGCATCTGGACGAAACCGGTGGCCTCGGGGTCGAAGTCACCGGAGGGCGGCAGCGGCTGCCAGCCCTCGTTCTGCGGGCTCATGAGAGCGCCCTTCCGAGTGCGCGGCGGGCCAGGACCGACACCGTGCGCCGCAGGTGCAGCGCACCCGACGACAGGGCGGGGGCGGCGTCCCCCGGCGTCCCCGCCGCGTCCGTGGCGGAGGTGGCGGGAGGGTCGGGGATGCAGGCGGCGGCGACGTAGTCGCCGAAGGCGGCCAGCGCCTCGGGCGCCAGGGTGCGCTCGCCGTCCCAGTCGATCAGCGAGGCCACCCACGCCTCGACCTCCAGCGGCCGCATCGGCGCCGGTCCCACCGCGCCCACGGCACAGCGCACCCCGCGGCGGGCGGGGTCGAGCACCAGGGCGACGGAGGCGGTCGCACGGCCGGGGCCGGTGCGTCCGGTGGCCTTGAGGAAGACCTGGGGGGCGTGCAGCAGGGGGGCCCGTACGAAGCCGATCAGCTCGCCGGCGCGCAACCGGTCCAGGCCGCCCAGCAGATGCGAGGCGGGCACCTCGCGCAGCGCGCCCTGCGGGCCGGCGATGACCACGGTCGCCTCCAGGGCGACCAGCACCGGCAGCGCGTCGCCCGTACGGTCCGCGGTGCCGATGTTGCCGCCGAGGGTGCCGGCGTTGCGGATCTGCGGGGTGCCGGCGGCGCGGGCCGCGGCGGCGAGGGCGGGGATGAGGGCGGCGAAGTCGGGGCGGCCCATGCGGGCGTGGGTGAGGCCGGCGCCGAGGAGGGCGTGGCCGTCCTGGTAGTGCCAGCCGCGGATCTCGTTGATCCGGCCGAGGCCGACGAGAGCGGAGGGGCGCAGCTGGCCGGCGTTGATGGCGGCCATCAGGTCCGTGCCGCCGGCGACCGGGATGGCGGCGGGCGTACTGAGCAGAGCCGCCACGGCCTCGTCGATCGAGTCCGGCAACAGCACCGTCTGCCTCTGCCCCGCGGTCTGCGGTGCGTGAGCGGTCAACTCGGCAGCCCCTTCTGCAAGTCCCCGAATGCTCTTGTTGCCCGACGTGTTGCCCGACGTGCCGTCCGACGCGCCCCCGACGAGCTGTCCGCGAGCCTGCTCCGGAACACTCCCCCGACCGGGCGGCGGGCTGGACTGGGCCTACTGTCGCACACTCTCCGGAAGCCCTTCACACGTCACGAGAACACCGCGGCGGACGTCCGGCGCGGACGGCCCGGCAGCCGAAACGTCCGGGTGGTCCGAGGAAGACCGAGCGTACCTCTGCTCCCGATCCTGCTGCTATGCCCGGGATCAGTGAGAAACGCCGAGTGGCGATTGTCACTTCCGACCACTCCCGACCCAGAACGGTCCGGACCCGTCCCGGAAAAGGACAGCCGGTCGCATCGGTCCGATGCGACCGCCAGGCTGCCAGCACTTCGGACGCCGCGGGGGTCGTGTGCCCGCGCATCACACGATCGGGAGAGCACTTCGATCGGGCGTCCGAGACTTCGGGGCCCGGGGCGCAGAACAGGCCCCGGGCCGCCGGAGCTACTTCTTGCCGTCCTTGCCGTCCTTGCCCTTGCCGCCGCCGGCGCCCATGGACTCGTAGATCTCCTTGCACATGGGGCAGACCGGGTACTTCTTCGGGTCGCGGCTGGGGACCCAGACCTTGCCGCAGAGCGCCACGACGGGCGTGCCGTCCAGCGCGCTGCCCATGATCTTGTCCTTCTGGACATAGTGGGCGAACCGCTCGTGGTCGCCGTCGCCGTGGGAGACCTGCGGTACCGGCTCGACGAGGGTGCCGGTGCCCGTGCCGCGCTCGGGCTCGGAGAGTGGGGTGCTCATGTCGGCCAGGGTACCGCCGGGCAGGCCGGGGCGGACCGTGCGGGCCGCGGCGGACGGCCGCGGACGCCTGCGGGGCACTCAGTTGAGGCCGGCGTCGTCCGGGTACGTGGCGAACATGGCCAGCTCCCCGCGCTGGCGGCGCAGCACCTCGCGCCACAGGCCCTCGGGCGCCGGGGAGGAGACGTCGCCGGGCTCGGACTCCACCACGTACCAGGCGCCCTCGGCCAGCTCCTCCTCCAGCTGGCCGGGCGCCCAGCCCGCGTAGCCGGCGAAGATGCGCAGGGTGCCCAGCTCGGCGGCGAGCAGCTCCGGCGGGGCGTCGAGGTCCACCAGGCCGATCGCGCCGTGGATACGCCGCCAGCCCAGCACCGCCGACTCCTCGGCACCGCCGGCCCTGTCAGTACCGCCGGCCCTGTCGGCACCACCCGGGACCACCGCGACCCCCAGCGCCGCGTCCAGCGAGACCGGGCCGCCCTGGAAGACGACGTCCGGGCTGCCGGTCAGCCGCGCCCAGGGCTCCAGTACGTCGGCGACCCCGACCGGCGTGGGGCGGTTCAGCACGACGCCGAGCGCGCCGTCGCCGTCGTGGTCCAGCAGCAGCACGACCGCCCGCGCGAAGTTCGGGTCGGCCAGGGAGGGGGAGGCCACCAGCAGCCGGCCTGTGAGCGATGACACCTCCGTCATGACCCCATGATCCCGCAGATCGGGGCGCGGGGGGAGTCAACCGCCGTACGGATACGGCAAAGGACTCCCGCCAGAGCGGAAGGAGACGTTCCGGCGGGTACGGGCCGCAGGTGCGTACCACGGCCGGAATCGCTCACCCAGTGCGACGGGGCCGTCAACACAGGGTTCTGTAGCGAATTCATGACCGACCCGTAGCGCCCCGGGCCCTACGGAAGGGGGTGCGGGACGGATTAGCATTTCCCACTGTCCCCCCGCCCGTCCACCTGTGATCGCGAGTCTCAATGACTTCAGTCCCCGACGACGTACTGATTGTCCACGGCGGCACTCCGCTGGAGGGCGAGATCCACGTCCGCGGCGCGAAGAACCTCGTGCCCAAGGCGATGGTCGCCGCGCTGCTCGGCAGCGGCCCGAGCCGGCTGCGCAACGTGCCGGACATCCGCGACGTGCGTGTCGTACGCGGTCTGCTGCAGCTGCACGGGGTGACCGTCCGCCCCGGAGTGGAGCCGGGCGAGCTGGTGCTCGACCCCTCGCACGTCGAGAGCGCCAACGTCGCGGACATCGACGCGCACGCCGGCTCCTCGCGGATCCCGATCCTCTTCTGCGGCCCGCTGCTGCACCGCCTCGGCCACGCCTTCATCCCCGGCCTGGGCGGCTGCGACATCGGCGGCCGGCCGATCGACTTCCACTTCGACGTGCTGCGCCAGTTCGGCGCGACGATCGAGAAGCGCGACGACGGCCAGTACCTGGAGGCCCCGCAGCGGCTGCGCGGCACGAAGATCGCGCTGCCGTACCCCTCCGTGGGCGCGACCGAGCAGGTGCTGCTCACCGCGGTGCTCGCCGAGGGCGTCACCGAGCTGTCCAACGCGGCCGTGGAGCCGGAGATCGAGGACCTCATCTGCGTGCTGCAGAAGATGGGCGCGATCATCGCGATGGACACCGACCGGACCATCCGGATCACCGGTGTCGACAGCCTGGGCGGCTACAACCACAAGGCCCTCCCGGACCGCCTGGAGGCGGCGTCCTGGGCCTCGGCGGCGCTGGCGACCGGCGGCGACGTGTACGTGCGCGGGGCGCAGCAGCGCTCGATGATGACCTTCCTCAACACCTACCGCAAGGTCGGCGGCGCCTTCGAGATCGACGACGAGGGCATCCGCTTCTGGCACCCGGGCGGCCCGCTGAACGCCATCGCGCTGGAGACGGACGTCCACCCGGGCTTCCAGACGGACTGGCAGCAGCCCCTGGTCGTGGCGCTGACGCAGGCCGCGGGCCTGTCGATCGTGCACGAGACGGTCTACGAGTCGCGGCTGGGCTTCACCTCCGCGCTCAACCAGATGGGCGCGCACATCCAGCTCTACAGCGAGTGCCTGGGCGGTACGCCCTGCCGCTTCGGCCAGCGCAACTTCCTGCACTCGGCGGTCGTCTCCGGCCCGACCAAGCTGCAGGGCGCCGACCTGGTCATCCCGGACCTGCGCGGCGGCTTCTCGTACCTGATCGCGGCGCTGGCCGCGCAGGGCACCTCGCGGGTGCACGGCATCGAGCTGATCAACCGCGGCTACGAGAACTTCATGGCGAAGCTGGCGGACCTGGGCGCGAACGTGGCGCTGCCCTCGGCCGGGTAGCGGCCGCGGGGACCGTACGCGAAGGACCCGCCTCCCCCGTCCGCGGACGGGGGAGGCGGGTCCTTCTGCCTGGCGCCTTACTTGCCCTTGGCGGCTTCCTTGAGCTTGGAGCCCGCGGAGACCTTCACGCTGAAGCCGGCCGGAATGTCGATCGGCTCACCGGTCTGCGGGTTGCGCGCGGTGCGAGCGGCACGCGCGGTGCGCTCGATGGTGAGGAAACCGGGGACGGTGATCTTCTCGTCACCCTTGGCGACGACCTCCCCGGCAACCTCGGCGAGGGCGGCCAGAACGGCGTCGGCGTCCTTGCGGCTCACCTCGGCACGCTCGGAAAGGGCGGCCACCAGCTCACTGCGGTTCATATCTAACTCCCGTGTTCATCTTGCCTATGCGCCGTGCCATGCGGCAGCGCCGTGTCGGGCACGGCGACACCGATGCTGCCAGGGCCCTCTGACAGCCCCCGGACCGGGGCGGGCTTTTCGGCCGTTTCCGGCCATCGGCAGAAGCATCCTGCACCCACCTGCGGCAGGAAAGCCAATCCGGCGGCCCTCGTCTGTCCGACCGAGTCACCCTATGGCGCCCTCTCGGGCCCCGGAGCGGGCGACGCGCCGGGACGAATCATCCCCGGGCCCTTGGGGCGTACGGACCCCGGGGCCCCGGTGCGCCCTTGGACCGACCGGCGCCTGGCGACCGACCACAACGCGGCAGACGCGCCTGCCGGACCCCGCGACGCCGCCCCCGCATGTGCCGGTCGGTCTTAGTCCGGGATCGTCGGCTGCTCGGTGACGCCCGCCGCCTTCGCGGCCTCGCGGACCGCGCCGGCCACGGCGGGGGCGACGCGGTCGTTGAAGACGCTCGGGATGATGTAGTTCGCGTTCAGCTCGTCGTCCGCCACCACGTCGGCGATGGCGCGGGCGGCGGCCAGCATCATGTCGGAGTTGACGGTCCGCGAGTGGGCGTCCAGCAGGCCGCGGAAGACGCCGGGGAAGACCAGCACGTTGTTGATCTGGTTGGGGAAGTCGCTGCGGCCCGTGGCCACCACGGCGGCCGTGCGGCGGGCCTCTGAGGGGTCGACCTCCGGGTCCGGGTTGGCGAGTGCGAACACGATCGCGCCCTCGGCCATCGCGGCCACGTCCTCACCACCGAGCAGGTCGGGGGCGGAGACGCCGATGAAGACGTCCGCGCCGCGCACCGCGTCCTTCAGGGTGCCGGTGACGCCGTCGGGGTTGGTGTTCTCGGCGATCCAGCGCAGTGCGGAGGACTCGTCGGCGTCCACCAGGTCCGCGCGCCCGGCGTGCACCACACCGTGGATGTCGGCCACGACGGCGTGCTTGACCCCCGCATCGAGCAGCAGTTTCAGGATCGCGGTGCCCGCCGCGCCGGCGCCGGACATCACCACCCGCACCTCGCCGATCCCCTTGCCGACGACCCGCAGCGCGTTGGTCAGCGCGGCCAGCACCACGATCGCGGTGCCGTGCTGGTCGTCGTGGAAGACGGGGATGTCCAGGGCCTCGCGCAGCCGTGCCTCGATCTCGAAGCAGCGCGGGGCGGAGATGTCCTCCAGGTTGATCCCGGCGAAGCCCGGGGCGATCGCCTTCACGATGGCAACGATCTCGTCGGTGTCCTGGGTGTCCAGGCACAGCGGCCAGGCGTCGATGCCGGCGAAGCGCTTGAAGAGGGCCGCCTTGCCCTCCATCACGGGCAGCGCGGCCTTGGGGCCGATGTTGCCCAGGCCCAGCACCGCGGAGCCGTCGGTGACCACCGCGACGCTGTTGCGCTTGATGGTCAGGCGGCGGGCGTCCTCGGGGTTCTCCGCGATCTGCAGGCAGACCCGGGCGACGCCGGGGGTGTAGATCATGGAGAGGTCGTCGCGGTTGCGGATGGGGTGCTTGGACTGCATCTCGATCTTGCCGCCGAGGTGCATCAGGAAGGTCCGGTCGGAGACCTTGCCGACCTGCACGCCCTCGATGCCGCGGAGCTTCTCCACGATCTGCTGGGCATGGTCGGTGCTGGTGGCGGCGATGGTGACGTCGATGCGGAGCTTCTCGTGCCCGGAGGCGGTGACGTCGAGGCCCGTGACATGGCCGCCGGAGGACTCCACGGCCGAGGTGAGCTGGCTCACCGCCGTCCCGCCGGCCGGGACCTCCAGTCGGACCGTGATCGAGTACGAGACGCTCGGCGCGGTTGCCATGCGGTGATACCTCTTCGCTTCTGTCTGCTTCTGCTCCGCGGCGGCTGCGGAAAGCCGCGGCGGCTTTCGTTCGTATGTCTGCCGATCGTCGCACCTACTGGCCGGTACGCGGTAACGGGTCCGGTTCGCACGTCGGCGCCGGGAGCCCGCAGGGCGTCGTACGCAGGGGGAACGCGGACCGGGGCAAGGGACCTCTGGGACTGGAATGGCCTTTCGGGGCAGCTTTGTTAGGCTGGTGGTGACACCGGCTCGATCCATGCCCCCGGGCCCAACCTTTGCCGCTGCGAGCGGCCTTTTGCCGCGAGGCGAGCTGGCGGGTCGGTGTCATCGACTTCACGGCGAAGGGCGCCTCTCCCCCGGGGAGAGGCGCCCTTCGCCGTGGGTGGGGTCCTCCCGCGGCCCTACGTCCGCAGGAGGTGGGGGACGCCCTGCTCGTCGGGGGCGTCGAGGGCGGGGTCGCAGACCACCGTGAGGCGCTGGGTGGCGCGGGTCAGGGCCACGTACAGCACCCGCAGGCCGGTCGGGGTGCCCTCGGTCGGCTTCCCGGCGGCGCCCTCACCGCCGGCGATCCGCGCCGGGGAGACGACGAGCGTGGCGTCGTACTCCAGGCCCTTGGCCTCCAGGCTGCCCAGCGCCACCACCCGCTCGCCCAGACCCGCCAGCCAGCCGGCGGCCTCCGCGCGGCGGTCCATGGCCACGATCACGCCGACCGTGCCGTCGACCTCCGCGAGCAGCCGCTCGGCCTCGGCCCGCACCGTCGCGCCCAGCGCGCCCGGGGCGTCCGGGGCGGTGGTGAAGCGCGGCTCCAGGCCCGTGGAGCGCACCGCCCGCGGGGGGACCTTGCCGGGCATGGCGCGGGCCAGGACGCGGTCGGCGATCTCGGCGACCTCCGCCGGGTTGCGGTAGTTCACCGTCAGCTCGAAGCGGCGGCGCGGGCGGCTGCCCAGGGCCTCGCGGCGCGCCTCGGCGGCCTCCTCGGGCTCCGGCCAGGAGGACTGGGCGGCGTCGCCGACGACCGTCCAGGTGGCGTGGCGGCCCCGGCGGCCGATCATCCGCCACTGCATCGGGGTGAGGTCCTGCGCCTCGTCCACGATCACGTGCGCGTACTCGCGGCGCTCCTCCGCCAGCCGCTCGGCGCGCTCCCGGCGGATCTCGGCGGCGTGGCCGGGCATCAGCTCCTCCAGGCCGGTGAGCTGGTCGAGCGGGTCGGCCTCGCGGGGCTTCCTCGGGAGGGCGGGGACGCCCAGGACCGCCTGCAGCTCGTCCAGGAGGGCGATGTCGTGCACGGAGTACGCGGGCTGCGCCGCCTCCTGGCCGCCCCGTACCAGCGCGGCCAGGGAGCGGTGCAGCAGGCGCACCTCCTCCGGGCGCAGGACGCGCCGCGCCCAGCGGTGCAGGGAGCGCTCGTCGGCCATCGCGGCCAGCACGCCGGCGGGGGTCAGCTCGGGCCACCAGGCGTCGAGGAAGGCGGTGAAGGCGTCCTCGTCGGACACGTCCTCGTCGAAGGCGCGGCGGGCCTCGGCTGCCAGCTCGGGGTCGAGGTGGCGGCGCGGGCCGCCGGACCTGGTCCACAGGGCGTCCAGCAGCAGGCGGCGGGCGCGCGGGCGCAGCAGGTTGAGGGGGGCGGTGCCGCCCAGGGCGGACTGCTTGACGCGGCGCAGGTCGCCCTCGTCCAGCTCCACGCGGGCGCCGAAGGCGACGACGCGCAGGCCGCCGCCGGGGGTGGCCGCCCGGGCGGGGCGGGCCTGCTCGATCGCGCCGCGCGCGGCCCGGCGCAGCACCGTCGTCATCCGGCCCGAGCCCTTGACCCGGGCGGTGGCGGGCTCGTCGTAGCCGGTGGCCGTGACGTGCGGGACGCCGTCGTACAGCGAGCCGATGGCGCGGATCGCGACCTGGCCCTCCTCGCCGAGCGAGGGCAGCACGCCCTCGGTGTAGGCGACGAGCAGCGGGGTGGGGCTGACGATGAGGATGCCGCCGGCGTAGCGCCTGCGGTCCTGGTAGAGCAGGTACGCGGCGCGGTGCAGGGCGACGGCGGTCTTGCCGGTGCCGGGGCCGCCCTCGACCTCGGTGACGGAGGCGGCGGGGGCGCGGATGACCAGGTCCTGCTCGGCCTGGATGGAGGAGACGATGTCGCGCATCGAGTGGGTGCGGGCCTGGCCCAGCGCCGCCATCAGCGCGCCGTCGCCGATCACCGGCAGCTCGGCGCCGTCCAGGGTGGCGCGCAGCTCGGGGCGCAGCAGGTCGTCCTCGACGCCGAGCACCCGGCGGCCCTTGGAGCGGATCACCCGGCGGCGCACCACGCGGCCGGGGGCCAGCGGGGTGGAGCGGTAGAAGGGCGCGGCGGCGGGCGCGCGCCAGTCGATGACCAGCGGCGAGTACTCGGCGTCCAGCACGCCCAGGCGGCCGATGTGCAGGGTCTCGGAGATCTCCGCACGGCCGTCGGCCACCGCGTCGTCGGCTGGCTCGACGGAGGTCATGGCGCCGTCCGCGCCGCGGACGCCGTCCTTGCCGCGCAGCAGGTCGATGCGGCCGAAGAGGAAGTCCTCGAACTCGCTGTTGAGCCGATTGAGGTGGACGCCGGCGCGGAAGACCTGCGCGTCGCGCTCGGCGAGGGCGCCGGGCGTGCCGACGTGGCCGCGTTTGGCGGCGTCGTCCATGAGGAACTCCGCCTCGTGGATCTTCTCCTCCAGGCGGTCGTAGACCCGGTCCAGGTGGTCCTGTTCCGAGGTGATCTCACGGTCGCGCGCCGACTCGGCTGCACCGTTCGACGCTCTGACACCCTGCGCGGCCAACGCGTCCCCCTTCGTACGGATTGGGCAGCCGTCCACCGTACGCGATCCGCACCGGGGGAGCCAGCGGGGGGAGGGGGTTTCAGCGCGTGTCAACGGGGTGGCATCGGGACGGAGACCAGCACTTTTCCCTCGGGCGTACGCACCAGGAAGCGCGCGATGCGCTCCGGCGCCAGGCCCGCGCCGCCCTGGACGTAGAGGGCGGCGGCGTCCTGGGAGCCGGGGCGCGGGCCGGGGCGGGCGCCGGGTTCGGTGCCGGGTCCGGTGCCGTAGCCGCCCGCCGGGACGCTCCAGGTCGCCAGCGTCTCCTCGCGGCCGTCGCGGCCGACGGCGATCAGGGCGCAGGTGCGCGGTCCGGTGACGTGGCGCAGTTCCAGCACCGCGCTGGTGCCCCAGGGCCCGGCGGCGGTGGCGACGGTGGCGGTGACGCCGGTGGCGGGGTCGGTGGCGGTGGCCCTGGGCAGGCCGCCGTGCTCGAAGAGCAGGCGGGCGGAGTCGGTAGCGGTGGAGGGCGTGGGGGGCGTGGGGGCCGCGGTGGCGGTGGTGCGGGCCCGGGGCGGTCCGGTACGGGCCTCGCCGCCGCCGAGTAGCAGCCCCGTCGCGAGCGGGCCGCCCACGACGAGCACCCCGGCCGCGCACACCAGCGCCAGCCCCCGGCGGCGCGCGGTGCGCCGCCGCGCCCCATCGGCGTCCAGCGCCCGCCGCAGCACCGCCGGCGGGGCGGGCTCGAACTCGGGTGCGCCCGGCCCCAGTTCGGCCAGCACCCCGGCGGTGCCCAGCAGGGACTCCAGCTCCGCCGCGCAGGGCGCGCAGCCGGCGAGGTGCGCCTCGTAGCGGTCGGCCTCCTCGCCGGTGAGGAGGCCGAGGGCGTAGGCGCCGACGTCGGTGTGCGCGGGCCCGTCGTGCCCGCTCATGCCTCCACCCCCCGTTCCTGCAGCGCGAGTCGCAGGGCGCGCAGGGCGTAGAAGACCCGCGAGCGGACCGTCCCCGGCGGTACGCGCAGCGCCTCGGCGGCCTCCTGCACGCTACGGTCTTTGACGTACGTCTCGATCAGCGCCTGGCGGTGCGCGGCGGTCAGGTCGCCGAGGGCGTCGGCGAGGGTCATCCGGCGCAGCACCCGGTCGATCTCGTCGGCGGCGGGCACGGCGGCCAGGGGGGCGGGGTCGACCTCCTGGGGACGCGAGGTGCGGCTGCGGTGGCCGTCGATGACGATCCGCCGGGCGACGGTGACGAGCCAGGGGCGCAGCGAGCCGGTGGCGCCGCGCAGGTGGTCTGCGTTCTTCCAGGCGCGCAGCAGGGTCTCCTGGACGACGTCCTCGGCGCGGTGGCGGTCGCCGGCGACGAGGCGCAGGGCGAAGGCGTGCAGGGGGGCGGCGTGCTCCTCGTAGAGGGCGCGCATCAGCTCCTCGTCCGGTAATCCGGGCAGGGAGTCGTACGGCCGTTCGTCCACGGAGGCATCCTGGCGCACGGCTCACCTCCGGGTCGAGACCTCTCCGCCGGGTGGTACGCCGGGGGCCGGGAAAAGTCTCGACACCCGGGCGATCAGGGGGACTTATCCGTCGTACTTGCCGTCCGCCGAGGGGTCGTGCGCCAGCCGGTAGCCGCGCTTGACCACCGTCTGGATCAGCTTCGGGCGCCCCAGCGCGGTGCGCAGCCGGGCCATCGCCGTCTCCACCGCGTGCTCGTCGCGCCCGGTGCCCGGCAGCGCGCGCAGCAGTTCCGCGCGCGCGACGACCCAGCCGGGCCGGCGGGCCAGGGCCCGCAGCAGCGCCATGCCGGCGGGGGGTACGGGCCGCAGTTCGCCGTCCACCACGGCGGCCTGGCCGCGTACCTCCAGGCGGTGCCCCGCCACCTGCAACGGGCGTACCCGGCCGGGGAGTTCGAGGGTGAGCAGCTGGACCAGCGGGCCCAGTCGGAAGCGCTCGGGATGCACGGTCGGCACCCCGTAGCGCTCCAGCGGCAGCGCGGTGACCGGGCCGACGCAGGCCGCCAGCACCTCCTGGCGCAGGGCGCCGAGCAGCTCCTCGCGCAGCCCCCGGTGCGCGGCGCGCTCCAGCAGGCTCGCGGCGGCGGGGGCGGAGGTGAAGGTCACCGCGTCGAGGGAGCGGGCGAGGACGGCGTCCAGCAGCCGGTCGACGGGGGCGAGGTCCTCCGGCGGCATCCAGCGGTAGACCGGCACCGCGACGACCTGCGCGCCGGCCGCCTCCAGCGTCTCGGTGAAGCCGCCCAGCGGCTCCCCGTGCAGCTGCAGGGCGACCCGGCGGCCCTCGACGCCCTCCGCCAGCAGCCGCTCCAGCACCTCGGCCATCGACTCCGAGGCCGGGGACCACTCCTCGGTCAGCCCGGCGGCCCGGATCGCGCCGCGCACCTTGGGGCCGCGCGCCAGCAGCCGCACCCCCGCCAGGCACGCCACCAGCTCCTCCCCCAGCCCCCAGCCGCCGGCCGCCTCCACCCAGCCGCGGAAGCCGATGGCGGTGGTGGCGACGACGAGGTGCGGAGGGTGGTCGATGAGCTGCTTGGTCGTCGCCAGCAGCTCCGTGTCGTCGGGCAGCGGCACGATGCGCAGCGCGGGGGCGTGCAGGACGGCGGCGCCGCGCCGCTGGAGCAGGGTGCCCAACTCCTCGGCGCGGCGGGCGGCGGTCACCCCGACGGTGAAACCGGCGAGGGGTTTGACGGGCGCGGCCGTGCCGGTGGCGCCTTCGGCTTCGTGCGGTGTGTGCATGGCTCCTGTCCCACCTCGCTGCCCCGGTGCGGCCCGGCAGGATCCGAGGGTGTCCCCTCCGGATCCTGCCGGGCTCCGGTGACGTGCGCGGTTCACCCGCGTTTCCCGTGCGTTACGCGGTGCGCGCCGCCTGCTGCGGCCACACTGGCCCCACCGGCCTCACACCTGTGCGTAGGCGGGCTGGTGGGACGTCTGGGACCGCGGCTCCCCGCCGACGGCCGGGGCCGGTGCCCTGCGCAGGTATACGGTCCACGTCACCGCGAAGCACAGCGCGTAGAAGACGAGGAAGCCCACGCAGGCCATGGTGCCGTTGCCGGCGCTCAGGAAGGACTGGCGGAAGGCGAGGTTGATGCCCAGCCCGCCGAGCGCGCCGACCGCGCCGATCAGGCCCATCGAGGCGCCGGAGAGCCGCCGCCCGTAGGCCGCCGCCGCCTCGCCGCGCAGGCCCTTGGCCAGGGCTTTGGCCTGGTAGATGCCGGGGATCATCTTGTACGTGGAGCCGTTGCCCAGCCCGGTGAGGACGAACAGCGGGATGAAGCCGGCCAGGTACAGCGGCAGCGACTTCTGTACGGAGGCGGTGACGACCAGCCCGGTGAAGGCGGCCATGCCCAGGAAGTTCCACAGCGTGATGCGCGCCCCGCCGAAGCGGTCGGCGAGGCGCCCGCCCACCGGGCGGATCAGCGAGCCGAGCAGCGGTCCGACGAAGGTGAGCGAGGCGGCCTGCAGCGGGGTGCGGCCGAACTGGCTCTGCAGCACCAGTCCGAAGGCGAAGCTGTAGCCGATGAAGGAGCCGAAGGTGCCGACGTAGAGGAAGGACATGATCCAGGTGTGCGGATCGCGGACGGCCTCGCGGGCGGCGCCGGTGTCGTTGCGTACGGGCGCGAGGTTGTCCATCCGCAGCGCGGCCAGTACGGCGGCCAGCACGATCAGCGGGATGTAGACCGCCAGCAGCACGCGCGGCTGCCCGGCGCCGGCCAGGGCGATGACCAGCAGGCCGAGCAGCTGCACCACGGGGACGCCGATGTTGCCGCCGCCCGCGTTCAGGCCCAGCGCCCAGCCCTTCTCGCGCAGCGGGAAGAAGGAGTTGATGTTCGTCATCGAGGAGGCGAAGTTGCCGCCGCCGACGCCGACCAGCGCCGCCACCGCCAGGAAGGTGCCGTAGGAGGTGCCCGGCTCCATCACCACCGCCAGCGCGATGGTGGGCGCCAGCAGCAGGGTGGCGCTGACGACCGTCCAGTTGCGGCCGCCGAAGCGGGCCACCGCGAAGGTGTACGGGACGCGGACGACGGCGCCGACCAGGGTGGCCATGGCCACCAGGAAGAACTTGTCGGCCGGGGTGAGCCCGTACTGCGGGCCCATGAAGAGGGCCAGCACGGAGAACATCGTCCAGACGGAGAAGCCGATGTGCTCGGCGAGGACGGAGTAGAGGAGGTTGCGGCGGGCGATCCGCCGGCCCTTCTCCGCCCAGAAGCGCCCGTCCTCCGGGTCCCAGGTCTCGATCCACCGCTTGCCGCCACGTGCGGCGGGCCTGCTGCTCGTCGCCGTCATAGCCGTGCCTCCCTGCTGCCTGTCGACCGTCTGCCTGCTGACGGGGGTGCTGTCGGGGTTCTGTTGGGGTGCTGCCGATGAACGCGACGGTAGGGACGCGGCGTTTCCCCCCGCGTGGCCGGAGGTGACACGTACGCAACCGTGCGCTCACCTTTGGCAGGAGGGCGGGGTGAGGGCGCGGGAATCCCGTTGCCGCGGCGCCCGCGCTGCGGGCACGATGGCGCGATCATGAGCACCCCCCGTGACACGGCCCCCGCCCGTGCGACCCGCCCCGCCGGGGGCCTGCGGTCCTACGGCCGGATCTTCGCCGTCCCCGGCGCCCGTGCCTTCACCGCGTGGAACCTCCTGGCCCGGCTCCCCATGGGGATGTTCGGCATCAGTACGGTGATGATGATCGCCGCCGGGTACGGCAGTTACGCCCTCGCCGGCGCGGTGGCCGCCACCGGCCTCGCCGCCAACGCGCTCGCCGGCCCGCTGATCGCGCGGGCGGTGGACCGGCGCGGGCAGGCCCGTACCGCCGTACCGGCCACGGTGGTCGCCACCTGCGGCGCGCTGGCCCTGACCGCCTGCGTCCACCTGCACGCGCCGCCGTGGACGCTCTTCGCCTCCTACACCGCGATGGCCGCCACCCCCAACACCGGCGGGATGTCCCGCGCCCGCTGGGCGCACCTGCTGCGCAAGGACCCGGGCGCGCTGCACACCGCGAACGCCTTCGAGCAGGCCGCCGACGAGGTCTGCTACCTGGGCGGCCCGGTGCTCGCGGCCTTCCTGTGCACGGCGCTCTTCCCGGAGGCCGGCACGCTCACCGCCGCGCTGCTGATGCTCACCGGCGTGCTGCTCTTCGCCGCCCAGCGCTCCACCGAGCCGCCGGTCGCCGCCCGTACCCGCGCGCCCGCGCCGCTGCGCGCGCCCGGAATGCCGCCGCTGCTGGGGGTGTTCGCCGCGACGGGGGTGCTCTTCGGCTCGACGGAGGTGGTGACGATCGCCTACGCCGACGCGGCCGGCAGCCCCTCGGCGGCCGGCTGGGTGCTGGCCCTGCAGGCGGCCGGCTCCTGCGCGGCGGGGCTGCTGTACGGGCTGGTGCGGCCGGCGTCCGATCCCGCCGTACGACTGCGGTGGTGCCTGGCGGCGATGGCCCTGCTGGCCTCGACCCCCCTGCTCGCGGCCTCCCTCGGCGGTCTGGCGGCGCTCGCCCCCGCGCTGCTGCTGGCCGGGATGGCGACCGCCCCGACGATGGTGACCGCGATGGGCCTGGTCCAGCGCCTCACCCCGCCGGAGCGGCTCAACGAGGGCATGACGGTCTCGGTGACCGCGATCCTCGGCGGGATCGCCGCCGGCTCGGCCGCCGGGGGCTGGGTGGTGGAGCACGCCGCCGGCGCCGCGGCCGGCTACTGGCTGCCGCCGGCCGCCGCGATCACCGCGGCGGCAACCTCCCTCACGCTGCGTGGCTTGCACGAGCGGGCGGTACCCCTGCAAAGTTGACCCTTCGGCCCCACCCGTCATCGCGGGCCGCCCCCGCGGCCGTCGTCCCGGTCGCGGGTGAGGAGCAACGGGGAGGACGGCGTTCGGTCATGCAGAGCCTGGAGTCCGAGGACCCGCGGGTCATCGGTGAGTACCGCCTCATAGGTCGGCTCGGCGCGGGCGGGATGGGACGGGTCTACCTCGCCCGCTCCGACCTCGGCCGTACCGTCGCCGTCAAGCTGATCCACGAGCAGCTCGCCCAGGAGCCCCTGTTCCGCACCCGCTTCCGGCAGGAGGTGACGGCCGCCCGCCGCGTCGGCGGCGAGTGGACCGCCCCCGTACTGGACGCCGACACCGAGGCCGAGGTGCCCTGGGTCGCCACCGGCTACATAGCCGGCCCCGCGCTCGAGGACATCGTCGACCACGACCACGGCCCCCTGCCCGAGCACTCGCTGCGGGTCCTCGCCGCCGGCCTGGGCCGCGCCCTGCAGGCGATCCACGCGGCCGGCATCATCCACCGCGACCTCAAGCCGTCCAACGTCCTGCTCACCCTCGACGGCCCCCGCGTCATCGACTTCGGCATAGCCCGTGCCCTGCACGCCACCGGCGCCGACGCCGTCACCCGCCCCGGCATGGCCGTCGGCTCCCCCGCCTTCATGTCGCCCGAGCAGGTGCGCGGCGAGCATCTGACGCCCGCCGGCGACGTGTTCAGCCTCGGCGCGGTGCTGGTCTACGCGGCCTCGGGGCGGATGCCGTTCGGCACCCCGGAGGGCGGGGTGATGGCGCTGATGTACCGCATCGCCAACGAGCGGCCCGACCTCTCCGGCGTCCCGCCGCAGCTCCATCCGCTGGTCGCGAGCTGCCTGGCCAAGGACCCCGCCGCCCGTCCGACGCCGGAGGAGATCGTGGCGCTGGCCCGGGCGCCGCGCCCGGGGGCGGGGGGCGAGCCGTGGCTGCCGGGCGGGGTGCTGGCCCGGCTGGGGCGGCACGCGGTGCGGCTGCTGGAGGTCGAGGCGCCGCAGGCGGGCGGGTCCGGTGAGAGCGGACGACCGGACGCGCAAGCCGCGTCGGCGTCCTCCGGCACCGCTGGCAAGGCCGGCGGTGCGGCCCCCGCGGACCGCCGCCGGGCGCGCCCCCGGCGCCGCTCGCGCCGCCTGGCCCTCGTCGCGGCGGCCGTCGCGGCGGTCGCCCTGCTCGGCGGGGGCGCGGTCTACCTCACCGCCGACGAGGTCGGCGACTCCGGCGACCCGGACACGCGCACCCAGGGCCGCCACGCCGTCTCCGCCGGCGCCGACGCCGGCCCCTCGTCCAGCGCCTCACCGGGGGGTACGAAGAAACCCGGCGCCCCCGCGACCCCGCCGCGCGGCGCTACGGGAACGCCCCCGCCGTCCGGCGCCCCCGCCACCACCGCGCCCGGGGGCAAGGCGCCCGCCCCCGGCTCCCCCGGCGCCTCCCCCGCCGCGACTCCCCCGCCGCCCCCGCGCCCCGTCGACCCCGGCGAGGTGGCGCCGAGCTTCGAGCCGGCCGCGGCGGACGTACCGGCCGCCTTCCTCGGCACCTGGAGCGGGAGTTCCAGCGCGCTCCTCGCCTCGCACAGCCGCCGCCTCTCCATCGTCCAGGGCGGGATCGGCCAGCCGGTGGTCACCATCACCGGCACGGGCAGCGGCCTGCTGGGCGCCACGTACACCTGCGTCTGGACCGCCCCGCTCGCCAAGGCCGGCTCCCCCGGCGCCCCGCTCACCCTGGGCACGGCCACCCTCACCCAGGCCGACCCGGCCTCCGCCTGCTCCGCCGACCCGGCCACCACGCTCACCGCGCTGAGCAGCAGCCAGTTGCGCCGCGAGTGGCCGGACGGCTCGAAAGCGGACATGACGTTCACCAGGGACTCCTGAGCCGCGCTTGCTGAACGTCGGATTCCTGCCGGACAGGCGGATCCGGGCGGATCCGGGCGGACGAAGAATGCCGGAGTGCCGCGACGAGGCCACACCCGGCGCGGGCGCGTGAGCAGCGCCCGCCGGGGTGGTCAGCGGACCTCCGCGTACCCGCTCTCCGCCCGAAAGGCATGTCCTCATGGATGCCACCACGGTGCCGACCCCCCTCGGCGCTGCGCGCCGGCCGCCCGGACGCGGCCCGGGCCGCGGGCGCGGCCTGCGCGAAGAACCTGGTGCCGCTGATCGTGCCGTGCCACCGCGTCCGCCGCTCGGACGGCACCCTGGGCGGCTACTACTACGGCCTCGACGTCAAACGCCGCCTCCTCGCCCACGAGGCCGGCAGGCCCTTGGCCCTCCCGCCGCCCCTGCCGCAGGAGGCGTCCCGGTGACGGCGTACCTGCGACTGCTGCGCTGCCAGGACGGGGAGGAGCCGGTCACCGTCCGTGGGCACCGAGAGCCGGTGCCGGAAATGTCCGATGGGCAAACGTGAGGAAACGCACCAACCGTTCAGGCCCGCTGCGCCGCCCCCCACGCTTCGCGTAGGGTCGCCAGCGACCGACAGGGAGCCAGCGCCGTGATCCGATTCGACAACGTCACGAAGATCTACCCCAAGCAGAACCGCCCGGCACTCCGGGACGTGTCTCTCGACATCGAGAGAGGCGAGTTCGTGTTCCTGGTGGGGTCCTCCGGCTCCGGCAAGTCCACCTTCCTCCGGCTCGTCCTGCGCGAGGAGCGCACCACCCACGGCCAGGTCCACGTCCTGGGCAAGGACCTGGCCCGGCTCTCCAACTGGAAGGTGCCCCACATGCGCCGCCAGCTGGGCACCGTCTTCCAGGACTTCCGGCTGCTGCCCAACAAGACCGTGGGGGAGAACGTCGCCTTCGCCCTCGAGGTGATCGGCAAGCCGCGCGGCCAGATCCGCAAGACCGTCCCCGAGGTCCTCGACCTCGTCGGCCTGGCGGGCAAGGAGGACCGGATGCCCGGCGAGCTGTCCGGCGGCGAGCAGCAGCGCGTGGCCGTGGCCCGCGCCTTCGTCAACCGCCCCATGCTGCTGATCGCGGACGAGCCCACCGGAAACCTGGACCCCCAGACCTCGGTGGGCATCATGAAGCTGCTGGACCGCATCAACCGGACCGGCACCACCGTGATCATGGCCACCCACGACCAGCAGATCGTCGACCAGATGCGCCGGCGCGTCATCGAGCTGGAGAAGGGCCACCTGGTACGCGACCAGTCGCGCGGCGTCTACGGATACCAGCACTGAGTCCTCAGGGTCCCCGGGTCCCCGCCAGCAGTTCCAGCTCCAGCCGAAAGGACGGGCATGCGCGCCCAGTTCATGTTCTCGGAGATCGGCACCGGTCTCCGGCGCAATCTCACCATGACCTTCGCGGTCGTCGTCTCCGTCGCCCTGTCCCTGGCCCTCTTCGGGGCGGCGCTCCTGCTGAGCAAGCAGGTCGACGCCATGAAGGGGTACTGGTACGACAAGGTCAACGTCTCGATCTACCTCTGCAACAAGGCCGACCAGGAGTCCTCCCCGCGCTGCGGGAAGGGGGCGATCACCGACGGCCAGAAGAAGGCGATCGAGACCGACCTCGACAAGATGGACAACCTGGTCGAGTCGGTGCACCACGAGACCGCCAAGGAGGCGTACAAGCACTACAAGGAGCAGTTCGGCGACTCGCTGCTGGCCAACTCCATCACCTCGGACCAGATGCAGGAGTCCTACCGCGTCAAGCTGAAGGACCCAACCCAGTACAAGGTGGTCTCCAGCGCCTTCGCCGACCGCCCCGGCGTCGTGGAGGTCCAGGACCAGCGCAATCTGCTGAAGAACCTCTTCGAGCTGCTGTACGGCATGAACCGCGCGGCGATCGGGATCATGGCGCTGATGCTGGTCGTCGCGCTGATGCTGATCGTGAACACGGTCCGGGTCTCCGCCTTCAGCCGCCGCCGGGAGACCGGGATCATGCGGCTGGTCGGCGCCTCCAGCTTCTACATCCAGATGCCGTTCATCATGGAGGCCGCCGTCGCGGGCGCGCTCGGCGCCGGCTTCGCCTGCCTGATGCTCGTCGGCGGCCGGTACTTCCTCATCGACCACGGCATGTCCCTCGCCGAGAAGCTGCCGCTGATCCACTTCATCGGCTGGGACGAGGTGGTCAAGGTCCTCCCCCTGGTCCTCGCCGTCGGCCTGCTGATGCCGGCCATGGCAGCCTTCGTGGCGCTGCGCAAGTACCTGAAGGTGTGAGCAGGGCGGGCGCCGTACCCGGGCCCCGCTCCCGTCAACCCTCCCTGGGACACAGCCCGCTGCCCTAGACTCGGCGCCATGTCCGGACTGTCTGCCCGTGTACGGGGCGCGCTGCCGGCGGCAGGTCCCCGGCGCCCCCGGCGGCTCCGCCGCCCGCGCCGCGTACGCCGGGCGACCGCCCTGTCGCTCGCCCTCGCCGGGGTGCTGGGCCTCGGGGCCGCCGGCGGCTCCTGGGCGGAGGACGGCCGGCGCGCGATGCGGCTGCTGGGCGGCGGCGAGCAGGGCCCGCCCCGGGTGCCCTACGCGGACCAGGGCCGCGGGCAGGGCGCCGACGGCGGCGAGCCGGCGGCCCGCGAGCTGGTCAGCCGCAGCGGCGACCGCTGGTCGGCGGCCTACAGCGCGGGCGAGTACGAGGACGTGCGCCAGTCCCTGGACGGCCGGTACACCGGCGTCGGCCTGTGGGTCGTACGCACCAGGGGCGGGCGCGTCCAGATCACCCGCGTCCAGCCCGGCGCCCCCGCCGACCGCGCCGGGATCCGCCCCGGCGACCGGCTGCACGCCATCGACGGCGCGGACGTCACGGGCCGCCCGGTCACGGAGGTCGTCGCCCGGCTGCGGGCCGCCGGCGGCGCCCCCGCCGCCGCGGGCAGCCCCGTCACCCTGCTCGTCCAGCGCCCCGGCCAGGGCCGCCGGGAGTACGTCCTGCACCGCGAGCGCCTGACCGTCGAGCCCGTGACGGTGCGGCGCGGCGCCGGCCCCTCCGTCATCAAGGTCGAGTCCTTCACCCGCGGCAGCGGCAAACGGGTCCGCCAGGCCGCCCGCGGCGCCCTGTCCCGCGAGGCGTCGCCCGGCATCGTGCTGGACCTGCGGGGGAACGCCGGCGGGCTGCTCACCGAGGCGGTCGGCGCCGCCTCCGCCTTCCTCGACGACGGCGTGGTGGCCACCTACGACCTGCGCGGCGAGCAGCACGCCCTCTACGCCGAGCCCGGCGGCGACACCGCGACCCCGCTGGTGGTCCTGGTGGACGGCGGCACGATGAGCGCCGCCGAGCTGCTCACCGGCGCCCTGCAGGAGCGGGGCCGCGCGATCGTGGTCGGCGGCCGCACCTTCGGCAAGGGCTCCGTACAGCTGCCCCGGGCGATGCCCGACGGCTCGGTGGCGGAGCTGACCGTCGGGCAGTACCGCACCCCCTCCGGGCGGACGCTGGAGGGCTCCGGGGTGGAGCCCGACCTGCTGGTCGGGCGGGGCTCGGACGCGGAGGCCGAGGCGAGGAAAGTATTGGGTGGCCTGGGGGCGGGTGCGTAGTGCGAGAATGGCCGCGCTATGGCTAAGCAAAAGGACCCGGACCGCAAACTGATCGCGCAGAACAAGCGTGCGCGACACGACTACCTCATCCTCGACACCTACGAGTGCGGCCTCGTGCTGACCGGCACGGAGGTGAAGTCGCTGCGCCAGGGGCGTGCCTCCCTGGCCGACGGCTTCGTGCAGATCGACGGCGGCGAGGCGTGGCTGCACAACGTGCACATCCCCGAGTACGCCCAGGGCACGTGGACCAACCACTCCGCCCGCCGCCGGCGCAAGCTGCTGATGCACCGCGCGGAGATCGACAAGCTCGGGGCGAAGTCGCAGGAGGCGGCGCACACGATCGTGCCGCTGGCGCTGTACTTCTACAAGGGCCGCGCGAAGATCGAGATCGCGCTCGCCAAGGGCAAGAAGGAGTACGACAAGCGCCAGACCCTGCGGGAGAAGCAGGACCGCCGCGAGACGGACAAGGCGGTCTCGGCGGCCCGGCGCCGGCAGCGGGCGTAGGACCGGCCCGGTGCGCGCGGTGTGAGCTCCATTAAATGATCTGGCATCCGGCGGGGTGGTTCCCGTAGGATGGAGGGGCACCCGTCGCGGTGCGCCTCCGGTGTCTCCCGTCCGAGACCGCCGGTTTGAAAAAACAACATGGGGATGATCGGTTTCGACAGCGGCTGTCGAAGCAGGGGAAGCGTGTCGAGGAAGCGGCAATGATCTCGTAAACCATATGTCGCAAACAATAATCGCCAACACCAAGCGCGATTCCTTCGCCCTCGCTGCCTAAGTAGCGACTTGCGAAGTGTCAGCCCGGGGCTGTTCCCGACCCGGATCCTGGCATCAGCTAGGGGACTAAACCTTGATCCCGGTCACGGGGTGAAGAGGGAAATCCAACAGTGACTGAGCCCGTCGGAGACTTGTCCGCGTGATCTCCGGGGCCGAGAAAATCGAAGCGGACTGCACACGGAGAAGCCCTGATTCCGCACCGTTGGACGCGGGTTCGATTCCCGCCATCTCCACCATCACCATGTCGGGCAGCCCCCGGTCTGCGAGCCATCGCAGGCCGGGGGCTTCTCGTTGTCCCGGCCCGCCGCCCGTGCCGGGGGCTGATGTACCGGGTGTACCGGGCGCGCGCTGGATTCGCGGCGACCTGGCACAGTAGAGGGACAGGACGTCGGGGACCGGGGCGGGAGGAGGAGAGCGCATGACAAGCGACTGGCTGGTGTGCGCCAACTGCGCGGGGCCCGTGAGCGAGGGCCGCTGCCGGGTCTGCCGGGCGAGCAGGGAGCGCCTGCGGCGCGAGTCGGGGTTCACGCTGAGCCCCGCGCTGCTGCTGTGGCTGCTGGGCCTGCTGGCGGCGCTGACGGCGGTGCTGTACCTGGAGCAGCAGGCGGCGTAGGACGTACCGAACGCGTGGAGGGCCCCGGCTTCGACAAGCCGGGGCCCTCCACGTGCGTACGGGAGCGGGGGCCTACGCCTCCTTCTCCTGCTGCTTGCGCCAGCGGATGCCCGCCTCCAGGAAGCCGTCCAGCTCGCCGTCCAGGACGGACTGCGGGTTGCCGACCTCGTGGTCGGTGCGCAGGTCCTTGACCATCTGGTAGGGCTGCAGGACGTAGGAGCGCATCTGGTTGCCCCAGGAGCCGGCCGTGTCGCCCTTGAGGGCGTTCATCTTGGCCTGCTCCTCCTCCTTGCGGCGGGCCAGCAGGCGGGCCTGCAGGACGCGCATGGCGGCGGCGCGGTTCTGGATCTGCGACTTCTCGTTCTGGCAGGAGACCACGATGCCGGTCTCCAGGTGCGTGATGCGGACCGCGGAGTCCGTGGTGTTCACGGACTGGCCACCGGGGCCGGAGGAGCGGAAGACATCGATCCGGATGTCGTTCTCCGGGATCTCGATGTGGTCGGTCTGCTCCACCACGGGCAGCACCTCCACGCCCGCGAAGGAGGTCTGGCGGCGGCCCTGGTTGTCGAAGGGCGAGATGCGCACCATCCGGTGCGTGCCCTGCTCGACGGAGAGCGTGCCGTAGGCGTAGGGGGCCTTCACCGCGAAGGTCGTCGACTTGATGCCGGCCTCCTCCGCGTAGGAGGTGTCCAGCACCTCGGTCGGGTAGCCCTTGCGCTCGGCCCAGCGCAGGTACATGCGCTGGAGCTGCTCGGCGAAGTCCGAGGCGTCGACGCCGCCGGCCTCGGCACGGATCGTGATCATGGCCTCGCGGGGGTCGTACTCCCCGGAGAGGAGGGTGCGCACCTCCAGCTCGTCCACGTCCTTGCGGGCGGCCCGCAGCTCGCGCTCGGCCTCCTGCAGGGAGTCCGCGTCGTCCTCGGCCTCGGCCAGCTCGTGCAGGACCTCGACGTCGTCGATCCGGGCGGCCAGCTCCTCGACCTTGCGGATCTGCGCCTGCACGGCGGAGAGCTTGCTGGTGGTCTTCTGGGCGTTCTCCGGGTCGTCCCAGAGTCCGGGGTCGGCTGCCCGCTCCTCAAGCGCGGCGGCCTCACCCCGCAGTGTGTCGAGGTCGAGGACGGCGACGATCGACTCCATCGTCGTCCGGAGGTCTTTGAGCGCTTCGGCGAAATCAGGTACTGCCACGTTGACAGCCTATCTGCTGGCGGGGGCGGGCGGAGCGGCCGGGCTGCTGCGGGGGTACGGGCCCCCCGGGCCGGAGTGGGCGTCGCTGTCCGTGGCCAGCCAGCCCAGCAGCGCCGCGGTCAGCGCGACCACGCCGACCGCGGCCCCCAGCCGCATCCGGCGGCTGCGCGCGGCGGTGCGGTGGCGGGCCGAGCCGGGGCGCGGGCGGCCGGGGACGCGCGGGACGCGGGCGGTGCCCAGGGCGCCGCCGGCCAGCGCCTCGGGGGTGGGGACGCGCATGCTGGTGTGGGTGTCGCGGTTGGAGTCGGGGGCGGAGCCGTGCGCGAGGGGGACGAGGGGGACGGCGCCGCGCGGCGGCCGCCCGCCGGACCCCCGGGCGCCGGGGCGGGGCTCGTAGCGCTGCTCGGGGAGGGCGGCCGGCGCCTCCGGCTCGTGCGGCTCGTCCACGTCCAGGCGCGGCATCCCGCGCAGGTCGGGCAGGACCTCCCGCAGCGCGGCGGCCAGCTCGGCGGCGCGCAGCCGGGAGGCGGGGGCCTTGGCCAGGCACTGGAGCATCAGCTGCCACAGCTCGTCGGGGATGCCGGGCAGCGGGGCGACGCTCTCCGTGACATGGCGGCGCAGTACGGCGCCGGGGTGGCCGCCACCGAAGGGCGTGAAGCCGGCCAGCAGCTCGTACAGCACGGTGGCGAGGGCGTAGATGTCGACGGCGGCGCGCGGCGGGAGGCCCTCGACCAGCTCGGGGGCGAGGTAGTCGGGGGTGCCGATGACGCGGCGCTGGGAAGGGATGCGCACGCCGCCGGGGGTGGGCTGGGGGGCGCGGCTGGGGGCGTCGATGAGCTTGGCGATGCCGAAGTCCGTCAGCAGGGCGGGCGGGGCGCCGCCGGGGCCGGTCGGGGCGGCGGAGTCCAGCAGGACGTTCTCCGGTTTGACGTCGCGGTGCACGACGCCGGCGGCGTGCGCGGCGGCCAGGGCGTCGGCGACGTCGGCGGTGATGGCGACGGCGGCCTCGGGGGTGAGGCGGCGCTCGTGGTCCAGGCGGGTGCGCAGGTCCGTACCGCGCACCAGCTCCATCACCAGCGCCAGGTCGTTGCCGTCGACGACCAGGTCGCGCACGCCCACGACGCGGGGGTGGTCGAGCCCGAGCAGGGCGCTGCGCTCCTGGACGAAGCGGTCGACCAGCTCGCGGTCCTCCGCGAGGTCCTCGCGCAGCAGCTTGATCGCGACGGGCCCCTGCGGACCCTCGCCCAGCCAGACCGTGCCCGCGCTTCCCCGGCCGAGCACCTGGTTGGCGGTGTACCGGCTGCCGATTCTCCGTGCCATGGCGACAAAAGTACGCGGCCGGGGGCGGGTTGGGGGACGCGGTCCCGGCTAAACAACCCGTGGGTGTCGATAAATCACCAAGGTCGCCGCCGGTCAGGGCGCCTGGGGGGCGCCGCCCTCGACACCCTCCTTCACGTCGCCGGCCTTCTCCTGCAGGTCGGCCAGCTCCGCGAGCCAGTCCTTGACCTGGGTGTAGGTGTCGCCGAGCTGCTGCCAGAAGCTCTTGCCCTCGGCCACCCAGTCCTGCAGCGGCGTCAGCTCCCACACGGCCCAGCCGCCCACGAAGAAGAGCAGGACGAGGAAGAGGCAGCCCTTGAGGCAGCCCAGGCCCGGGATGCGCATCCGGTTGGGGTTAGCGCCACGCTCGCGGCGCGGCTGCGCGGGCGGCGGGGCGGCCGGGGGCGGCGCGGAGGGGCGCTGCTGCGGGGGCGCGGACTGCCGGGGGGCGGGGCGCTGGGGCTCGCGGCGGCGCTGGGGGGCGGCCGGGGGGCGGCCCTGCTCGTAGCCCTGCTCGTAGCCCTGCTCGTAGGAGGAGCGGCCGCCGTACCCGCCCTGCTCGCGCTGGCTCCGGCGCTGGGGGCGGCGGCGCAGGGGGTCCTGGTCGGGGTCGTAGGGCAGCTGCTGGGTCGCCTCGTTGCGGTCGCGTGCCGCGTTCATCTGCGTCGCCCAGGGGTGCGGGCCCTGCGGCTCCGCGGGGGTGGGCGGCAGCAGCCGGGTGCGGCCGTCGTCGCCGGCCGGGCCGCCGGGCACGGAGCCGGTCGCCGCGTTCGGGTCGTACGTGGGCGGGGCGCCGTACGCGGACATCATCTGCGTACGGTCCTCGGAGCCGGCCGGGCCGCGCGTGGGGAGGACCTGCGTGGGGTCCGCCGTGCCCACCGGGCCCAGGGCGGCGCTGCCGGGGACGGAGGTCGGCGAGGCGTCCGGGACCAGCAGGGCGGCGACGCCCAGGGCGGCGTTGATCTGCTCGGGGGTGGACGAGGCGCCGCTGCCGGCGGCGACCGTGCGCAGGGCGCGGGCCAGGCTCTCGGCGCCGGGGCGGCGGGCGGGGTCCTTGCTCAGGCAGGCCTGCAGGACCGTCCACAGCGGCTCGGAGACGTTGCCCGGGCGGACCGGCTCCTCCTGCAGGTGGCGGTGGAGCACCTCCAGCGCGGAGCCGCCGGCGAAGGGCGGGCGGCCGGTGAGGATCTCGTACAGCAGGATGCCCGCGCCGTAGATGTCGACGGCGGAGGTCTGCGGGCGGCCCTCGGCGGCCTCGGGGGCGACGTAGGCGGGGGTGCCGACGAACTCGTGGGTGCGGGTCAGGCCCGGGGAGTCGGCGAGGCGGGCGATGCCGAAGTCGGTGAGCATCGGGTGCAGTCGGCCGCCGGCGCCGTCGCTCCCGGCGAGCAGCACGTTGGCGGGCTTGAGGTCGCGGTGCACGACGCCGTCGGCGTGGCTGGCGGCCAGCGCGTCGGCGATCTGCGCGGTGAGCAGGGCGGCGGCGATGGGGGTGAGCGGGCCGTTCTCGCGCAGGTAGCGGTGCAGGTCCGGGCCGTCGATCAGGTCCATGACGAGCGCGAGCAGATCGCCCTCGACCACCAGGTCGCGGGTGCGCACGATGTTGGGGTGGGTGAGGCGCAGCAGGACGGAGCGCTCGCGCAGGAAGCGCATGACCACGTCCGGGTCGCTCGCCAGCTCCTCCTTGAGGACCTTGATCGCCACCGTGTCGCCGGGGGCGGCGCCTTCCGGCGAGGCGGTCCCGGTGGCACGCCAGACGGTGCCGGTGGCGCCGCGGCCGAGCGGCTCCACGAGAAGGTATTTGCTTCCTACCGGCCGCACGTCATGTGCTCCCTGTCGCTGATGACTGTCGCTGGTGACCGTCGCTGGTGACTGTCGTCCCCGTGCCCTGCTGGGAGGCGGTCCGACAGCCTCCGAGGGCTCCACTGTAGCCGTGCGCCTCCCCCTGGCCGGACTGATGTGCGACCCATGGGAAGGCCCTGCGGGAAGCAGGGTGGCATGGAGAGGACGCCTGGCGGCGGCGGTTGGTTGCCCGCGCGGTCGCACCCCGGTGTCCGCCGTGTCCGCGGCGCTCGTACGAACGCGGACAATCGCGGTCCCAAGCAGGCATATTCACGTCACCGGGCGACCAATCAAGATCCGCCAACTCCGGGCCGGGCACCGGGTGTCAGTGGGAGATGGGAGGATGCCAGCCACGCACCGATGCGAGACCGATGCGAGAAGGGGCCGGTGGCCGCTGATGCAGATCCGGATGACCGTTCTGGGGCCGCAGGGTCCTCAGGGCGGGCGGGGTTCGAGCGTGGACGTGCTCGTCACCGCGCCGTCCGGTACACCGCTGTCCGCCGTCGCGGTCGGCCTCGCCGACGCGGTGGCCGCGGCGGGTGCGCTGGAGGGTGCGGCGGGAGGCGCCGGCGCGCCGCCCCCCGCCGGCGGCGCGCTCTACGCCGGGGAGCGGCTGCTCGACCCGGACCGCAGCATCCTCGGCGAGCCCCCGCTGGTGGACGGGGCGGTGCTCGGCCTGGGCGCGCCCGGGGTGGCGGGCGAGCCCGCCGACGCCCCGGTGCGGCTGCTGGTGGCCTCCGGTCCCGACGCCGGCGGGGTGCATCTCCTGCACGGCGGCCAGGTGCGCATCGGGCGCTCGGCGGACGCCGAGGTCCCGCTCGACGACCCGGACGTCTCGCGGCTGCACTGCGCGGTGACGGTGGACGCCGACGGCCGCGCGGCGGTGCTGGACCTGGATTCGACCAACGGCACGACGGTGGACGGCGCCCCGGTGGGCCGCCGTCCGGTGCCGCTGCGGCAGGGGGCCGTGCTGCGCGTCGGCGAGTCCGTGCTGCGGGTGGCGGGCAACGCCGCCCCCGGCGCCGGCCCGGCCGCCTTCTCCGAAGCCCCGCCGGACGACGCGCTCTACGCCGGGGGGACGCACGGCAGCGGCCTGGTCGTCCCCGGCCCCGGCGCCACCCCGCTGCGGGGCACCCCGGCCCCCTCGCTGCACGCGGACACCGCGCCGGTCCGACGCGGGGGGCTGAAGGCGTGGGCGCGGCGCTTCGGCGCGGGCCCGGCGCCCCTGTCCGCGCAGACCCCGGCCCCGACCACCGCCGAGCCGTTCCCCGGGGCGTCCCCCCGGGCGGCCGACCCCTTCGGGGCGCCGCAGCGCGAGCGCTGGCCCGATCCGGCGGAGGTGCTGCTGACGGCGCTCGGGGGCGCCCAGGAGGGGCTGCCCGGTGCGCGGCTCGGGGAGCGCGACGCGGAGCATCCGGACGCGCTGAGCGTACGGCTGGGGACGGCGTACGGGCAGGGGCGGCCCACGCCGCTGGTCGCCTCCCTGCGGGAGGCCGGCTCGCTAGGGCTGGCCGGCCCGCGGCCGCGGCTGCTGGGGCTGGCCCGCTCGGTGCTGGCGCAGCTGGCGGTGCTGCACGCGGTGGACGAGCTGGAGCTCGTGCTGATCGCCCCGGACCGGCTGCGTCCGCTCGCCGAGCGGCTGGCGGACTGGTCCTGGCTGGGCTGGCTGCCGCAGCTGCGTCCGGCGCGCGGCCAGGACTGCCGGCTGCTGACGGCGTACGACAGGGAGCAGGCCGCCGCCCGACTGGGCGAGCTGCTGCGCCGCCTGGAGCGCGATCCGGGCGGCCCGGCGCACACGGTCGTGGTGGTGGACGGCGATCCGGGGCCGCCCGACCAGCGCGAGGCGCTGGCGCGGCTGGCGGTGCGCGGTCCGGCGGCGGGCATCCATCTGCTCTGCCTGGCGGCGACGCCCGCCGCCTCCCCCCGCTCCCCGCTGACCGAGAGCTATGCCGCCGCCTGCGCGGCCACGCCGGGCTTCGCGGAGTGCGGCGCGGTGGGGCTGCTCACGGGCGAGGTGGCCACGGGGCTGCGGCTGCTGCGCCGCCCGCTCGCGGCCGCGGAGCCGCCCAGCGGGGAGAGCGGCACGGGGCACGCCACGGGGCGCGGCTGGCTGTACGGGCCGGGGCCCGACCCCCAGGGCTCGCCGGGCGGCGACTGGTTCGCCGCCGCCGTGGCGGAGGGGCGCCGCGCGGAGGAGGCGGGCCTGCCCCGGGTCGCGGGAGCGGATCCGGCGCGCGGGGCGGGGGATGCGCCGGGGGCGGCGGAGTCCTCGGGCCGGCAGGGCATCGTGGACGCGGTCTCGGCGGCCTGGGCCGAGCGGCCGGCCCGCGCGCTGGCGCCGCTGCGGCCGGCCGGCCGCGAGGCGGGCGGCGGGCGGGCGGGCGAGCTGCCCCTCTCGGTTCGGCTGCTGGACGAGCTGGGGCTGGCGCGGGCGACACCGGCGGCGCTCACGGCGCGGTGGGCGCAGCAGGGCCGGCCGCTGGCGGTGCTGGGAGCCTGCGCGCGCGGTCCGCTGGAGGTGGATCTGGACACCGACGGGGTCCGGCATCTCTTCATAGAGGGCCCGGCGGGCTCGGGGCGCACGGAGCTGATCCGTTCGCTGGCGGCCTCCCTGGCCGCCTCGGAGCGGCCCGACCGGCTGCAGCTGGTGCTGATCGACGGCGGCGGCGCGGAGCGCGGCGAGGGGCTGCGGGTGGTGACGGAGCTGCCGCACGTCACGACGTACCTCCCGGCCAACGACCCGCGCCGGATGCGGGAGTTCGCGCAGGCGCTGGCGGCCGAGCTGAAGCGGCGCGCCGAGGTGCTGGCGGCCTCGCTCGGCGCGTATCCGGTGCCGGGCCAGCGCTCGGGCTCCGACGAGGGCTCGGACGACAGCCCCTCGGCCGGGCCCGGCCGTCCCGGCGCCCCCACCGTCTCCGGCTTCGGGGACCTCGACGCCCCGCCCCCGGGGTATCCCGTGCTCGACGAGCTCGGGGAGGGCACCCTGCGGCTGCGCCGCCGGGAGCCGGCGCCGCCCGCGGTCGACATCGACCCCGAGGCCCGGATGCGGCTGGCCCGCCAGACGCTCGCCGAGCAGCCCCGGCTGGTCATCCTGGTCGACGACTACGACGCGCTGACGGCCCCGGCCCTGGGCAGTCCGGCCCGTCCCGCGGCCGGTTCGGTGCTGCGGGCGCTGGACACCGTGGTGCGCGACGGCGGGCGGCTGGGCGTCGACCTGATCGCCGCCTCGGGGCGCCCGGGGCTGACGGCGCAGTCGGCGGCGCGCACGGAGGCGGGGCTGCTGGTGCGGCTGGGCTGCGGCAGCGATCTGCCGCCGGGGCGCGGCGAGTTGCACCAGGCGGGGCAGGCCCCGGTGGCCTTCCAGGCGGGCCGGGTGACCGGGCGTATTCCGCGTACGGCGACGGCGCGGCCCACGGTCGTCCCCCTGGAGTGGGAGCGGATGGGCGCCCCGCCGACGAGCCGCCCCCTGCGGGAGTTGGGCAACGGGCCGACGGACCTGGCGCTGCTGGCGAGCGCCCTGCAGCGGGCCGCGCAGTCGGCGGGCGCGACGTCGACACCGGCGCTGGCGTAGCGCGCTTTTGCCCGCCCCGCGCCCGACTCCCCCTGTCCGTACGGGACTTCAGCGGTTTCCGCGCGGCAGGCGACCCGGCAGACGGCTGACCGGGGCTTTGCCGCGCCCCGGCGCCGTAAACACCCTCCGCGCCCCATCACGGCAAGGTCACGATGCACGGCCGACCTTGGAAGGCGGTATTGCGGAGGACTGGGCGCAGGCGTAGGACAGTTGGCACGGGACGGGCTCCTTGGAGGCTGACATGCAGAGGTCTGACACGTCGATCCGCTCGCGGCGCCGCGCCGGCCGCGCGGCACTGGCCCTCGCCGGCGCGGGCCTGCTGGCCCTGTGCGCGGCGGGCTGCGGCGACGACGGCGGCAAGGACAGCGGCAACGGCAAGAACACCGAGGGGTCCGGGGACGGGGTGGCCCTGCCCCGGTTGGACGGGACGACGCTGCAGGTCGGCGCCGTGTGGACGGGCGCCGAGAAGGACAACTTCACGATGGTGCTGGACGAGTTCGCCAAGCGCACCGGCGCCAAGGTCGACTTCGTCCCCACCGGTGACAACGTCGCCGGCTTCGTGGCGACCCAGGTCGCGGGCGGCAGCGCGCCGGACGTGGTGATGGTGCCGCAGGTGGGCGTGCTCGGGGAGTTCGCCCAGAAGGGCTGGGCCAAGCCGCTGGGCGCCGAGGCCAAGGCGGAGCTGGGCAGGAACTTCTCCCAGGGCTGGCAGGACCTCGGCAGCGTGGACGGCGAGCAGTACGGCGTCTACTGGAAGGCCGCCAACAAGTCCCTGATGTGGTACAGCCCGGCGGCGTTCGAGGCCGCGGGCGTACAGGAGCCCAAGACCTGGGACGAGCTGCTGCGGACCGCGCAGACCATCTCCGACTCCGGTGTCCAGCCGCTCTCGGTCGGCGGCGCGGACGGCTGGACCCTCACCGACTGGTTCGAGAACGTCTACCTCTCGCAGGCGGGCCCGGAGAAGTACGACCAACTGGCCAAGCACGAGATCGCGTGGACGGACCCCTCCGTCAAGGACGCGCTCACCTCGCTCGCCCAACTGTGGGGAAACGACGACCTGTTGGCGGGCGGCAAGGCCGGCGCGCTGAAGACCGACTACCCCGACTCGATGAAGAAGCCCTTCACCGACCCCGACGCCCCCGAGGCGGCGATGGCCTTCGAGGGCGACTTCTCGGCGGCGGCCATCGGCGAGACCGGCGCGAAGATCGGTACGGACGCCAAGGTCTTCCCCTTCCCCCCGGTCGGCGACACCTCCCCGGTGGTGACCGGCGGCGACGCGGCCGTGGCGCTGAAGGACGGCAAGGGCGCCCAGGCGCTGCTGACCTGGCTGGCCTCGCCCGAGGCGGCGGAGATCTGGGCCAAGCAGGGCGGCTACCTCTCCCCCAACAAGAACACCGACCTGGCGGTCTACCCCGACGAGGTGCAGCGCACCAGCGCCGAGGCGCTGATCGCCGCCGGTGACAGCGTCCGCTTCGACATGTCCGACCAGGCGCCCGCCGCCTTCGGCGGCACCAAGGGCGACGGCGAGTGGAAGGCGCTGCAGGACTTCCTCGCCAAGCCCGACGACGTGGCCGGTGCGCAGAAAGCGCTGGAGGCCGAAGCGGCCGCGGCGTTCAAGAGCTGACGGCCGGCCGTGTCGAGCGCCGCCACCGCGGCCCCGGGCGGGGCGGGCGGCGGGGACCCCGCCACCGAGGCCCCCGCCGCCCGTACGCCCTCGGGCCCGCACAGGTCAGTGACGAAGTCGCGGGGTTGGGCGGTCGGGGTCTTCCTGCTGCCCGCCCTCGCGCTGCTGGGCGCCCTGGTCGCCTACCCGATCGTCTACTCCGTCTACCGCAGCCTCTTCGACAAGGGCGGCTCCTCCTTCGTCGGCCTGGACAACTACACCGAGGTCTTCACCAACGAGGCGTTCTTCACAGCCGTCCGCAACAACCTGATCTGGGTGGCCGTCGCCCCCGCGGTCTGCACGGCGCTGGGGCTGATCTTCGCCGTCCTGACCGAACGGGTGCGCTGGGGAACGGCGTTCAAGCTGGTCGTCTTCATGCCGATGGCCATCTCGATGCTGGCGGCGGGCATCATCTTCCGCCTGGTGTACGAGTCGGACCCGGACCGGGGCGTCGCCAACGCCATGTGGACGACCGTCCACGACACCTTCGCCGACGGCGCCCCCTGGCCGGGCGCCCGGGGCCGGGCGACCCCGAACGCCCCGCTGGAGAAGACCGGGAGCGACTTCACCACCAGGGAGGCGGTCCGCTCCGGCACCCCGGCGCTGCTGCCGGTCGTGGGGGTACGGCCCACCGCGGTCACCGCCGCCCAGCCGGCCGGGCGCCCCGCCGCGGACGCCGCCGGCGTCACCGGCACCGTATGGCTGGACGTACTGCCGCCGCGGGCCGGACGCAACAACCAGAGCGCCGTCGACGACGGCGAGAAGGCCCTCGCGGGCATCACCGTCCAGGCGGTAAAGGGCGGCGAGGTGGTCGCGAGTGCCACGACCGCCGCGGACGGCACCTTCGCCCTGCCCGCCTCGGCCGACGGGGCCCACCTGCGCCTGCCGGCCGCCAACTTCGCGCAGAAGTACAACGGCGTGTACTGGCTCGGCCCCTCCGTCGTCACCTGGGGCGTGATGAGCAGCTACGTCTGGATGTGGGCCGGCTTCGCGATGGTGCTGATCGCCGCCGGCCTGGCCGCCGTCCCGCGCGAGCTGCTGGAGGCCGCCCGGGTCGACGGGGCCACCGAGTGGCAGGTCTTCCGCCGCATCACGGTGCCGGTGCTGGCCCCGGTGCTGGTGGTGGTCATGGTCACCCTCATGATCAACGTGCTGAAGATCTTCGACCTGGTCTACGTCATCGCCCCCAACGAGTCGGCCGACGAGGCCACCGTGCTGGCGGTGCTCCTCTACAACGTCGGCATCGGCACCTCCGACCCGGACCACGGCATCGGCAGCGCCATCGCGGTGCTGCTGCTCCTGCTGGTCATCCCCGTGATGATCGTCAACATCCGCCGCCTGCGGAGGGAGACCCGCCGATGACCGCCACCGCTCCCCCCGCGCCCGCCACCGCGGCCCCCGAAGTGCCGCGCCCCCGGCGCTCGTTGGGAGCCCGGCTCTCCGCCCGCGCGGGCGGCGGGCTGATGCGGCTCTTCCTGGTCCTGGTGGCGCTGTTCTGGCTGATGCCGACCCTGGGCCTGCTGCTGTCCTCCTTCCGCGATCCGGCGGACTTCTCCCGCGACGGCTGGTGGACGGTGCTGACCGCGCCCGCGGAGCTGACCGCCGCCAACTACGAGGCGCTGCTGGGCAACGACGCGGTGATGGAGTCGCTGCTCACCACCGTGCTGATCACCGTGCCGTCCACGCTGCTGGTGGTGCTGATCGGTTCGCTGGCCGGCTACGCCTTCGCCTGGATGGACTTCCCCGGCCGGGACTGGTGGTTCCTGGCCGTCGTCGGGCTGCTGGTGGTGCCGGTGCAGGTGGCGCTGATCCCGCTGGCCCGGCTCTTCGGCGACCTCGGGATCTTCCACACCATCGCCGGAGTGGTGCTCTTCCACACGGCGTTCGGGCTGCCGTTCGCCATCTTCCTGCTGCGCAACTTCTTCGCGGAGATCCCCCGGGAGCTGCTGGAGGCCGCGCGGCTGGACGGGGCGGGCGAGTTCCGGCTGTTCTTGCGGGTGGTGCTGCCGCTGGGCGGGGCGGCCATCGCGGCGCTGGGCATCTTCCAGTTCCTGTGGGTCTGGAACGACATGCTGATCGCCCTGATCTTCGCCGATCCGGCCAAACCGCCGATCACGGTGGCGCTGCAGCAGGAGGTGCGCCAGTTCGGCTCCAACTTCGACGTGATCGCCCCGGGCGGCTTCATCTCGATGATCGTCCCGCTGATCGTCTTCTTCGCCTTCCAGCGGCAGTTCGTCTCGGGGGTGATGGCCGGCGCGGTGAAGTGACGGTTTCTCGTACGGGGTTGGGGCACGGGCGGGGTTGGGGCACGGGCTCGGCTGCGGGACTCAGCGCCGCCGGGTGAGGACCACGAGGCGGCCGAGGGGGTCGATGGCGCCGGTGGAGGTGAAGCGGCGCAGTCCCCGGCGGTAGTCGATCCGGGGCAGCAGCAGCCCCGCCGGGACGCTCGCCGCGCGGATCACGCCGAGGGCGTGGATCCGCAGCCCCAGCGGCCACATTGCGGGCAGCTCCCAGGGCTTGACCCGCACCACGATCTCGGTGCCGCCGGGTGAGGGCGCGAGGCTGACCAGGTCGGCCCGCGCCCCGTGGTTGACCCGCACGGGGGCGTCGCCCATGGCGATCAGGTCGGTCATCGAGCTGCGGGCGATCAGCATCAGCGCCTGCAGCCGGCCGCCCGCGTCCATCTCCCAGATGGCGGAGGCCAGTTCGAAGCGCTGGGTGGCGAGGCGGCGGGCGGTGGTCTCGGTGACGTCGAAGAACTCGTCGCCGATGAGCCGCTCGGGGTCGAAGAACTCCGGGCAGCCGACGTAGGCGCGGTCATCCCGTACGAGGATCGCGGGCTCGCTGCCGATGCTGGTGACCGTCATGGCTGGCGCCTCCACTAGGGCGTGTTCTGTCGCCGGGCCAACGCGGCGCGCCGGGCGGCCGTCACGTCCCCCCGAACAGCCCCACCCGGTCGGCGCATTACGCACCTCATCGGCTGATTGGGGGCCGGTACGACGGTACGGTCGGCGTTCATCGGGCCGGGCGCCCGCGCTCCGGAGGCGGCGGTCCGTACGGCGTCGGCGCAGGTCGGGGCCGGGTGGCGGAGAGCCGGCAGCAAGGTCATCTTCCATGCGGCAGACGGCAGTCGATCACCTGAGGCCGGGATACGGGGTCCCCGCCACGGGTGACCGTACGCACACCTGAGCCGGAGACGTACCCTCAGCGCTCGTAGGGTCCCGGCACGGGGAAGTACGCCTCCAGGAACGCCCGCATGACCGCCGCCTGCTCCTCCGCCGGGACGTCCGCCTCCGGTCCCTCGCCGAGGCAGAACGCGTCCTTGCCGCGCGTCGCCAGCAGCCGGCTGAGCTGGGCCTGCTGCTCGCGCCTGCCCATGTCCACATAGCCGTAGCGCAGGCTGCCCGGCACCGCGCTGCCGGTGAGGTAGCCGTAGTGGTGGGCCAGGGAGGACAGCGGCGCCACGTCGCGCCAACCGCGCAGCGGGGAGCGGGCGGTGCGGCCCAGCGCCTCGGGGAACTCCTCGTGCATCCGCTCCAGCACACTGCGGCGCAGGGCGTGCGGGGTGTGCAGGAAGCAGTGGGTGGCGGCGACCCCGAAGCGGCTCCGCAGCAGCTCCCGGTTGTTCTTGGCCGCCGCGAAGACCGGCTCGTCGTGCTCGGTGGCCGCGCCCGCGGGGACGGCCGTGGGGGACCAGAAGAAGCGGGTGGCGCCGTTGGAGTGGAAGAAGGCGCCGGGGGTGAGGGTGCGGCCGAGGAAGACGTCGTCGTTGACGTAGAGGAAGTGCTCGCTCAGACCCTCGATGCGGTGCAACTGGCTCTCGATGGCATGGGAGTTGAAGACCGGCAGCGCGTCCGGCTCGGCGAAGACGTCCCGGTGCGCGACGAGCTCCAGCCCCGGGTGCTCCGCCGCCAGCCACTCGGGCCGCTGGTCGTCCGTGACCAGGAAGACGCGCCGGATCCACGGCGCGTACATCGCCAGCGAGCGCAGGCTGTAGCGCAGTTCGTCGCGGTTGCGGAAGCGCACCGGGGCGTCGCCCGCGACGGCGCTCCCGGCCGCATCCAGGCCCAGCCCGGCCCGGCGGGCGTCCAGGCGGGTGCGCCAGGCGGGGTCGGTGTCGTCGACCCAGGTGTAGACGGCGTCGACGGGGAAGTCGAGGTCGGTGACGAGCGGGGCGGTGAAGCACTCCAGCGTGGTGCGCTCGCGGCCGCCGGCGCGGGTCGCGGTGTCGGGGCGCAGGGCGGGCAGGGTGGTGCCCAGGGCGTGCGGGCGGGTGGGAGTGGTGGGCGTGCCGGTCTCGTCCCGGTCCCAGAACTCGATGTCGCAGCCGAAGAGCGGCCCGTAGCGCAGGGTGCGGCCGGCCGTGACGCAGGGCCGGTAGAGCCGCAGACCGGCCGTCTCCCCCAACTCCGGGGTCCTTTCCGCCAGTACGGCGCCGGGGGCGTCCGTCGCCGGGTTCAGCAGCTCCGCGTAGACCGCCTGGCCGGCGTAGGCCGCCGCGAGGGCCTCGTACACCTGCTGCCGCAGTGCGGCGTCGACGGCGAGGCGGCGGTGGGGGTGGCCGGTGGTGGTGCGCAGCAGGACGTAGGGGATCGCGGCGGATTCGAGGGCGTCGGCGGCGAGGTCGAGGTTGGCCTCGTAGGCGTCGCCGGCCCGCAGGTCGTCGCGGATCTCGGCGAGTTGGCCCGCCGAGCGGACAAGTCGCCGCAAGGGGAGAGCCGTTCGCATCAGCTCGTCCTCGCGCTCGCGCTGCTCCCCCCGCGAGGGCGAGAGCGGCGAGGCGGTGGCCTGCGGCTGGAAGCCGCCGCCCGCCACCGCCTGCCGGCGGGCCGCGCGGTCCGCGCGCCGGGCCTGGCGGCGGGGGTCGAGGCGCTGGTCGTACAGCTCACGCAGGAGCGCCTCCCAGCGGGCGTCGACCTCGCGGGCCGCGAAGCGCCCGGCGCCCCGGGCGGCGTTCTCCCCCAGGGTGTGCAGCAGGTGCTCGTCGCCCATCAGCCGGCCCATGGCCGCCGCGAGCGCCTCGGTGTCGCCCGGCGGCACCAGCAGCCCGTCCACCCCGTGCCGGATGATCTCCACCGGCCCGCTGGGCACGTCGTACGCGACCGCCGGCACGCCCGCCGCCAGTGCCTCGGCCAGCACCAGTCCGAAGCCCTCCGCCGTCGAGGGGAGCACGGCGAGGGACGCCTTGGCCCACTCGTCGGCCATGTGCCGGGTGGCGCCGAGGAGTTCGACATGGTTGTGCAGCCCCAGCTCGCCGACCAGCCGCCGCACCCGCCCCGTCAGCGGGCCGTCGCCGAAGATCCGCAGCCGCCAGCCGGGGTGCTCCACCCGCGCCTTGGCGAAGGCGATGACGGCGTGGTCGATCCGCTTGTCGGCCACCAGCCGGCCGGCCACCACGACCGTGCGGCCGGCGCGCGAGGAGCGCGGGCGAAAGCCCTCCGGCAGCGCGTTGGGGATGACCTCCAGTCGGGGCGCGCAGGCGCCGAGGGACTCCGCCAGCCAGCCCCGGGTCCAGTCGGTCGGTACGACCACCGCGTCCATCTCCGGCGCCCGCGCCAGCAGCGGTCCGCCGGTGTCGCCGCGTACCTGCGAGGCGCGGTGCTCCTGGTGGACGGTGAGGACGCCGGCCGGCGCCAGGTCCGCCACCGCCGACATCAGGGCCGGTGAGGTGGTGATCACCGCGTCCGCGTCCAAGGAGCGCAGTGCCAGGGCGAGTTCGGCGTCGGAGAGGCCGTCGAAGGCCGGCTCCCAGCGCGGGTCGACGATCGTGCTGCGCCGGGCGGCGAGCGCCCGGCACTCGTCCTCGCCGAGCGTGTGCGCGCGCACCGGGCGCGGCCAGGGGCCCGTACGGTCGACGAGATAGCGCACGCGCACGCCGTCGCCCGCCGCGAAGAAGGACTCCTCGCGGGTGCGGAAGACGCCGAGCACCTCCACCTCGTGCCCGGCGGCGGCGAGATGGCGCGCCTGGGTGAGGACGGCGCGCTCGGTGCCGCCCATCTCGTCGATCCAGGTGATGAGGAAGGTCAGCTTCATGGCCGGTGCGGGGGTCTGCGCGGGGCGCTGCGCCGGGCTCTGCGTCGGGCTCTTCGCGGGGCTCGGTGTCATGTCAGGCGCTCCGCGGTGAGGGCGAGCCGGCCGGTGGGGGTGTAGTACGGGGCGACGCGCACGCGCAGCCCCGAGGGGTCGAGCAGCAGCCGGTCGGGCAGCCGGAAGACCTTCTTCGGCGCGGCGACGTCCGTGCGCAGCCGGCCCATCCGCAGCGGCCGGCCGCCGCCGGGCAGGCGCAGGCGCAGGTCGTACGTCTGCTCGCGGACCGCCTGCGCCAGCGGGCCGGGACCGAGGTGGGCGGTGAAGCGGTCGCCGTCCCAGCGGGTGGGCAGCTCGACCGTGAACTCCCCGCTCCTGAGCGCCAGTTCGGCCACCGCTCCGGCCGGGGAGGCGCCCAGGAGCCGCCCCCGTACGGTCACGCGGGTCCAGCCGACCTCGACGTCCTCGACCTCCGCGCCGGGCGCCGGGGGTGTGCGGCGCAGGGCCGCGGCGCCCTGCTCGCGGCCCCCTTCCCGGCACAGGCCCACCGGTGCGCCGGGGCCGGGAAGGGTCGGGCCGTCGCCGCGCGGGGCGGGGACGTCCACGGCGTAGCGGCGGGGGCGGCCCCGTACGGGGGTGACCTCGACGCGCAGCGGGACGGTGCCGTCGATGTGGGCGGCGCTGAACGTACCGGCGCCCAGCGTCAGTTCACCGAAGCCGTCCAGGTGCGCGGTGGCCGTGTCGTCGGGCAGGCGCAGGCAGATGTTGAGCGTCCGGCCGTCGAGTACGGACAGGTGCGCGGCGCGCAGCCGGGGCAGCGGGCGGCGCAGCAGGGTGGCGATCAGGCGGCGCGCGCTCACTCCCCCTCCCCCAGCTCGTAGGGGCTGGGGATCGGGAAGTACGCCTCCAGGAAGGGCCGCAGCAGCGCGGTGTGCCCGGCGGTGTCCTCCTCCTGGGAGAGGGTGTCGTTGACGCAGAAGACGGTGCGGTCGCGGCGGGCCAGCAGTCTGTCCAGTCTCGCCCCCGCGTTGGGGTGGGAGAGGTCGAGGTAGGCGTAGCGGATGCGGGCGCTGGTCGCGCGGCCGGTGAAGAAGGCGTAGTAGTGGTGCAGCGAGGAGGGGATGGCCAGGTCCTCGCGGCTGCGGAAGCGGTGGGAGGCCGTGGCGGCGTGCTCGGCGGCGAACTCCCGCTCGATCTCCTCCAGTACGCTCCGGCGCAGCGCGTGCGGGGTGTGCTTCATCTTCTGCACGGGCGTCGCGCCGAAGCGGCGTTCGATCAGGGCGCGGTTGTTCTTGGCGGCGACGGAGACGGGGACGTCCTCGTCGCCGGGGGCGCCGAGGGGGACCAGCGCCGGGGAGGGGAAGTACTTCGTCAGCCCGTTGGCCAGGAAGAAGTCCTGGGGCAGCGCCTCCGCGCCGAGGAAGACGTCGTCGTTGAAGTAGAGGAAGTGCTCGCTCAGGCCCTCGATGCGGTGCAACTGGCTCTCGATGGCGTGGGAGTTGAAGGTCGGCAGCACGTCCGGGTCGCGGAAGACCTCGCGGTGGCTGACGACGCGCAGGCTCGGATGGGCGGTGTCCAGCCAGGAGGGCACCTGGTCGTCGGTGACCAGGTAGACGTTGCGGATCCAGGGCGCGTACGTGGCCAACGACCGCAGGGAGTAGCGCAGTTCGTCGTGGTCGGCGTACCGGGCGGCGTTGGCGGCCTCCGCGTGGTAGGCCGTCCCGCTGTAGCGGGCGCGCCGGCGCAGCCAGGCGGGGTCCGAGCCGTCGACCCAGGTGTAGACCGCGTCGACGGGGAAGCGGACGTCGTCGGGCAGCGGGCTGGTGAACTCCGCGCGGGTGCGGACCTTCAGCCGCCCGCAGCCCCAGTCGCTCGCGTCGGGCAGTGTCACGGGCTCGGCGTGCGCCGCGACCGACTCGGTGACGCGCTCGGGCCGCGGCGCGTAGAGCCGCTCGCCCTCCTGCGTCCAGAACTCCACCTCGCAGGCGTAGCGCTCACCCAGTACGGGCGCCCCGAACGCGGTGGTACGGAACCACGTCAGCGCGAGCACCGGCGCCCCGGCGACCCGCCGCCAGCCGGCCGCCTCGAACCCGGGCACGGGCGGGCGCCCCGGCACTCCCACATAGGCGGGCTGCGCCTTGGCCAGCCGCGCCAGCGCCCCGACCGCCCGGCGCCGCTGCGGCTCGGGCACGGCGACCACGCTGGGCCCGCGGGGCCTGCCCCGCACCACGAAGAAGTCGACGCCCGCACCCTTGAGCGCCCGCGTGACCGCCACCAGCCCCGCCCGCCGCGCGTGCACCGGCGAGAGGTCGCGCTGCACGTGCGCGATCCGCGGCTGCCCGCCGTCCACCACCACGACCCGCCCCGGCACCCGCGCCAGCTCACCCCACCGCCGCGCCAGCGCGGCGGCCCGCAGCCGCCCCACCTGCCGCGCGGGCGCGGCCCTGGCGATCCGCGCCTTGATGTCCCGCCGCAGTTGCACGGAGTACCGATCGGCGATAACCCGCCGCAGCGACACGGGAACAGCCCGCCGATAGGCGGCCACAACGGCAGACGTCTCAGGATTGACACGGGGCTCCACGGTCACCATTTGACCTGAATACCCGAATTAGCCCATTCCGATCAAGCAGAAACGCGGCACACCCTCACCCCCCACGCATGGCGGCACCCGACAACCGAACCCCACCGGAACCCCGGTCGGCCCGGCGTTCGAGAACCCAGCCCAACCGGAATCCCAGCCCGCCCGCACCCGACAACCCAGCCCGACCCGAATCCCAGCCTGCTTGCACCCGACAACCCAGCCCGACCGCAATCCCAGCCCGCCCGCACCCGACAACCCAGCGCAACCGCAATCCCAGCCCGCCCGGCGTTTGAGGGCGAGCGCCGCCAGGCGCGACGGGGGTCTGGGGGCGCAGCCCCCAGAACACCCGACCGCGTCAGCCCCTCACCGGTTGCTGCGAAGCAGCGTCCGCATCGTCCGCATAGCCACCGACAGGTTCGCCAGATCGAAGGAGTCCGAGTTCTGGATCTCCTCCAACGTCGCCCGCGCCCGCCCGAGAATCGCCGCGTTCTTCTGCTCCCACGCCTTGAACCGCTCCTCCGGCGTGGCCGACGCCTCGACCTCGACGGCGAGCACGTCCGCCGCCAGCAGCTGATGCGCCGCGTACAGGTCCTCCCGGATCGACGCCCGCGCCATCGACTGCCAGCGGTCGGAGCGCGGCAGTTCGATCACCCGGTCCATCAGCTGGCTGATCCGCAGTCGGTCCGCGAGGTCGTAGTAGACGTCCGCGACCTCCATCGCGTCCATGCCCATCCGGTCCGCGACCGCGACCACGTCCAGGATCGGGAACGCGGAGGAGAAGCCGGCCACCCGCTGCGCCAGCTCCGCCGGCACCCCGCCGGCGACCAGCTCGTCGTGGACCTTCTGGTACCACTCCAGGTCCGCCCCGCGCAGCAGCTGCGGCAGCCGCTCCCAGACCTCGCCGACGCGCTCGGAGAAGAACTCGATCGTCTCCGTGAGCTGCAGCGGCTGCGGCCGGTTGTTGAGCAGCCAGCGCGTCCCGCGCTCGACGAGCCGCCGCGAGTGCAGCCGGATCCGCGTCTGCACCTCCGCCGGCACCTCGTTGTCCAGCGCCTCGACCGCGGCCCAGAACTCCCCGAGCCGGAAGATCGCCCGCGCCGCGGTGTGCGCCCGCACGACCTCCTCGGTGGACGCCCCGCTCTCCTCGCGCAGCCGGTGCAGGAAGGTCGTACCACCGAAGTTGAGCGTGTCGTTGACCAGCACCGTGGTGATGATCTCCCGCCGCAGCGGATGCGCCTTGATCTGCTCGGCGAAGCGCTCGCGCACGTCCTCCGGGAAGTACTCGAAGAGCAGCCCCTCCAGGTACGGGTCGTCCGGCAGCCCGGTGGCGATCAGCTCCTCGGCGGCGGTGATCTTCACGTACGCCAGCAGCACGGCCAGCTCGGGCTGGGTGAGCCCCAGTCCCGCCGCCTGCCGATCGCGGATCTGCTTGTCGGACGGCAGGAACTCCAGCGCCCGGTCCAGCTGCCCCTCGCGGCCCAGCCTGCGCATCAGCCGCGCCTGCGCGTGCAGCAGCTCGGGGGCCTGGGCGGCGGCGTTGGCCAGCGCGGTGTTCTGCGCGTAGTTGGTGCGCAGCACCAGCTGGGCCACCTCGTCCGTCATCTCGGCCAGCAGCTTGTTGCGCTGCTTGACGGTCATGTCCCCGTCCGCGACGACCGAGTTGAGCAGGATCTTGATGTTCACCTCGTGGTCGGAGGTGTCCACACCCGCGCTGTTGTCGATGGCGTCGGTGTTCATCCGCCCGCCGGTGCCCTCGGGACCGCCCTCGCGGGAGAACTCGATCCGGCCGAGCTGGGTGGCGCCCAGGTTGCCGCCCTCGCCGATGACCTTGGCGCGCACGTCGGCGCCGTTGACGCGGATCGCGTCGTTGGCCTTGTCGCCGACGTCGGCGTGGGTCTCGGCGGTGGACTTCACGTACGTGCCGATGCCGCCGTTCCACAGCAGGTCCACCGGGGCCCGCAGGATCGCCTTCATCAGCTCGGCCGGGGTCATCTTGGCGACGGGCTCCTCGATGCCCAGCGCCGCGCGGAGCCTGGCACTCACCGGGATCGACTTCGCGGTACGGGGGAAGACGCCGCCGCCCGCGGAGATCAGCCCGGTGTCGTAGTCGGCCCACGAGGAGCGCGGCAGCTCGAAGAGGCGGCGGCGCTCGGCGTAGCCGACGGCGGCGTCCGGCTCGGGGTCGACGAAGATGTGCCGGTGGTCGAAGGCGGCCACCAACCGGATGTGCTCGCTGAGCAGCATGCCGTTGCCGAAGACGTCGCCGGACATGTCGCCGATGCCCACCGCGGTGAAGTCCTCGGTCTGGGTGTCGACGCCCAGCTCGCGGAAGTGCCGCTCGACCGACTCCCAGGCACCGCGGGCGGTGATGCCCATGCCCTTGTGGTCGTAGCCGGCGGAGCCACCGGAGGCGAAGGCGTCGCCGAGCCAGAAGCCGTAGTCCTGGGCGACCTCGTTGGCGATGTCGGAGAACGTCGCGGTGCCCTTGTCGGCCGCGACCACCAGGTAGGTGTCGTCCTCGTCGTGGCGGACCACACTCTCGGGGTGCACGACCTGGCCGCCGACGAGGTTGTCGGTGATGTCGAGCATGCCGGAGATGAAGGTCTTGTAGCTGGCGATGCCCTCCGCCAGCCACGCCTCGCGGTCGGCGGCCGGATCGGGCAGCTGCTTGCCGACGAAGCCGCCCTTGGCGCCCACGGGGACGATGACGGTGTTCTTGACCTCCTGCGCCTTCACCAGGCCCAGGACCTCGGTGCGGAAGTCCTCCCGCCGGTCCGACCAGCGCAGGCCGCCGCGCGCGACCTTGCCGAAGCGCAGGTGCACACCCTCCACCCGGGGCGAGTACACCCAGATCTCGTACGCCGGACGGGGCGCCGGCAGATCGGGGATGGCCTGCGGGTCGAGCTTGAAGGAGACGTAGGAGTGGGGCCGGCCGGCGCTGTCCTGCTGGAAGTAGTTCGTCCGCAGGGTCGCCTTGATGACCGTGAGGAAGGCGCGCAGGATGCGGTCCTCGTCCAGCGAGGCGACCTGGTCGAGCGCGCCGTCCAGCTCCTCGAGGATCCCGTCGGTCAGCTCGGTGCCCGCCCGCTGGTGGTCGGGGGACATCCGCGCCTGGAAGAGGCTGACCAGCAGCCGGGTGGTGTGGACGTTGTCGCGGAGGGTGTCCTCCATGTACGACTGGCTGAACGTGGAGCCCGCCTGGCGCAGGTACTTGGCGTAGGCGCGCAGCACCATCACCTCGCGCCAGTCCAGCCCGGCGCGCAGCACCAGGGCGTTGAAGCCGTCGTTCTCCGCCTCGCCGTTCCAGACGGCCGTGAAGGTGTCCTGGAAGCGCTCGCGGGCGTCGTCGCCCAGCTCATGGGAGCCGCCGCCGGGGGCGGGCGGCAGGACCAGGCCGAAGTCGGAGACCCAGGCGTGGGTGCCGTCGGCGCAGCGCAGCTCGTAGGGCCGCTCCTCGACGACCTCCACGCCCAGGTTCTGCAGCACCGGCAGCACCTTGGTCAGCGAGAACGGCGCCCCGGCCCCGTAGACCTTCAGCCGCCGCTGGTCGTGGGCGGCACCCACCGGCTCGTAGAGGCTGAGGGTGAAGGGCTCCTTGCCGCCGGCGGAGGTCAGCTGCTCGAAGCGCTGCAGGTCGGCGACCGCCGTGCGGGGGGTGAAGTCGGCCTTGTAGCCCTCGGGGAAGGCCTCGGCGTACCGGCGGGCCAGCTCCGAGCCGCGCTCCTCGCCGCACTCGGCGATCAGCGCCTCGGCGAAGCCGTCCGTCCAGGAGCGGGAGGCCTCCGCCAGCCTGGTCTCGATACGGGCCACGTCGGCGTCCGTCAGCTCCCGCAGCGCGGTGCCGGGCTCGACGCGGATGACGAAGTGCAGCCGGGAGAGGACCGACTCGGTGTTCCAGGCGGTGAAGTCGACGGAGGTGCCGCCCAGCTCCTCCTTGAGGATGTTGATCAGCCGCAGCCGCACGGCGGTGGTGTAGCGGTCGCGCGGCAGGTAGACCAGCGCCGAGTAGTAGCGCCCGTAGTCCTCCTGGCGCAGGAAGAGCCGCAGCCGGCGGCGCTCCTGCAGGTAGAGCACGCTGGTGGCGATCGGCATCAGCTCCGCGGCCGGCGTCTGGAACAGCTCGTCGCGCGGGTAGGTCTCCAGGATCTGCAGCAGGTCGCGGCCGTCGTGGCTGTTGGGGGTGAAGCCGGCCCGGTTCAGCACCTCGGCGACCTTGCGCCGGATCACGGGCACGCGGCGCACCGACTCGGTGTACGCGGCGGAGGAGAACAGGCCGAGGAAGCGGCGCTCGCCCACCACGTTGCCCGCGGCGTCGAACTTCTTCACGCCGATGTAGTCGAGGTAGGCCGGCCGGTGGACGGTGGCGCGGCTGTTGGCCTTGGTCAGCACCAGCAGCTTGTGCTCGCGGGCCTTGGCACGGGCCTCGGCGGGCAGCCGGTGGAAGGACTCGCTCGTGCCGCCGGGGCTCTCCTGGTGGCGGGGGTCGGAGCGCAGGATGCCCAGGCCCGTCCCCGGTACGGCGGTCAGCTCGCCGTCGGGCTCCTCGCCCGGCTTCTCCGGGGAGAGGCGGTACTCGCGGTAGCCCAGGAAGGTGAAGTGGTCGCCGGCCAGCCAGCGCATCAGCTCGCGGGCCTCCTCCACCTCCCGCTCGGGGATGTCCTGCGGCAGCGGCTCGTCGGCCAGGTCGTCGGCGATCCGCAGCGCGGCGTCGCGCATCTTCTGCCAGTCCTCGACGGACTCGCGGACGTCGGACAGGACGCTCTGCAGGTCGGCGGCGATCTGCTTGAGGTCGCCGCGGTCGGTCTCGCGGTCCATCTCGACGTGGATCCACGACTCGGTGAGGGCGTCGTGCGGGAGCTGGCCGCTGGACTTGGGCAGCACCTCCAGCAGCTTGCCCGTGACGTCACGGCGCACGATCACCTGGGGGTGGATCACCAGGTGGATGCCGCGGCCCTGGCGCGTCAGCTCGTTGGTGACGGAGTCGACCAGGAAGGGCATGTCGTCGGTGACGACCTCGACCACGGAGTGGCTGGAGGTCCAGCCGTTCTCCTCGACGGTCGGGGTGTGCACCTTGATGTTGGCCGTGCCCTGGGGGCGGTTCTGGGCCAGCCGGTAGTGGGAGACAGCGGCGCCGAAGGCGTCGACCGGGTCCCGGTCGACGAGGTCCTCGGCAGCAGCGTGCAGGTAGTAGCGCTGGAGGTACGCGGCGAGGGCGTCGGGGGCGAGTCCCCCCTCACCCTTCTCGGCGACCTCGGCGGCTCGGTCGAGCAGCTCTGCCTTGGCTTCGTCCAGCTTGGTCTGCATGTCCTCTGACTCCTGTCGCGCGCCGTTGCGTGACGTCGTGGGGTACGTGCCCTGCGGATGTGGGGACCCGGGCGGCACACCGCCACCCGGCGCCTTCGGCCGGTGTGGACACTGTGCCGACATAAGAGAAGACCGGGCCCTTGTCAGCCGTCGGGGACGGAGGGCACCGGTCGAGCGCGTCAGCGGAGCCCCGGGGCCGGTCCGGCTCCGGGACGAAGGCTGGGGCTTCGGTGCTCCGGCCGGCTATCGCGCTGATCACGCGCACCAGGCTATCGCCCCGTGGGGGGAACGCGTCATGAGCCGTATGTGTACAAATATGAGCGGCGTTTTTTGCCGATACGGACAGTGCGCCCATCCCGCGGCCCCCCTCCTGCTCTCGCGTGCCTCTCCACCCCGGGAGGAACCTGCCGGCCACCGCGGCGCGCCCCCGGACGCTCACGCCACGAGGCCCCGGGCTATCTCCACCGCCTCCGCGAGGGTGTCCGCCACCGGCACCCCCGCGCGGGCCAGGCTGGCCCTGCTGTGCGAGCCGCCGGTGTAGAGGACCGCGTGCGCGCCGGCCTGGGCCGCCGCCCGGGCGTCGTCCACCGCGTCGCCGATCACCACCGCACGCTCCGGGGCCAGCCCCTCCAACGCGCCGCCCAGCGCGGTCAGATGCCGCACCATGTGCTCGCCCTTCGCGCCGCCGTTGGGCCCGGTGATCCCGTCGACGCGCACGAAGCGCTCGGCGATCCCGTGCTCATCGAGCAGCGGCACCAGCTTCCCGTGCGGGGCCAGCGAGCACACCGACTGCGTGCTCCCCGCCGCCTGCCAGTCCGCCAGCAGCTCGGCGGCACCTTCCGCCAGCCCCGACTTCGCCGCGAAGCGCCAGTAGTACCGGTGGAAGGACTCGTCCATGACCGCCCACTCCTCGGCCGTCGGCAGCCGCCCCATCAGCCGCTCGTAGAACTTCGGAACGGGCACGCAGTACAGCTCGCGATACCGCTCCAACGTGATCGGGGGCAGCCCCAGCTCCGCGAACGAGGCGTTCGTCGCCTCGATCACGGCGTCGATGTCATGGAACAGCGTGCCGTTCCAGTCCCATACAAGATGTGCCATGCCTCCGACCGTACCCCGCGTCCCCCACGCCCCGTCGACGCCTGTGGAAAACCTCGGTTACGGGCACGAAAGCACAGCTCAGATCAGGTTCGGGAGTTCCTGCACTCCGAACCAGAGCAGCTCGACGCCCTCGACGTCCCCGGCTCCCCCGACGGCGGCGGCGACCTCGGCCCGGGCCTCGTCGGCGTCCACGTGCAGGGCCGCCGCGAGGCGCAGCGCAACGGCGCGCTCGATACGTACCGCACCGACGAAGTCCGCGGACTCGGCGTCGGCATCAGCACCAGCGCCCGAGGCGCCCCCGGCGTGCGGGACGACGGCCCCGTCCGGCAGCTCCACGGCGACGACCACCCGCCGGCGCGGGGCGTCCGGGTCGCCGGCGAGCAGGCGCAGGCTGGCGGCGGCGGCCCGGCCGAGCGCCGCGTACTCCAGCTCCTCGATGTCGTCGGAGGCGTACCACTCGCGCAGCTCCGGGGTGACGGCGTACCCGGTCAGCGGGCCGGGGCCCAGCTCTCCGGCCTTGTGGGCCCCGGCCAGGGCGGGAAGCGTCAGGGGTACGTACACGCGCATGGCTGAAGCATAGGCCCGCGCTGACGCGACATCCCTCGTACGGGTGGACTCGCCGGCGCCCGCACAGCACCCCATCCCCCGTTTTCAGCCCGTCTACAGAAACGTATCTCCTCGGGTCCCCTCACCCTGATAGGTGAATTTCCCGGCCGCCCCCGAGCGGATTGCCCACTGTCAGTGCTCCCGGCTACAAGTGCTGTCGACAGCCACAGCACGCACTCACGGGGGTGACCAGCGTGACCAGGACCAGCAGGACAGGCAGGACAGACAGGACCAGGGGCCCGGCGCAGGGCAGGCCGGCGAACCGCGCGGAGACGACCCGGCCGGCGACCGCCCGCCGCTCCGGCCCGCCGGGCAGGCGCGATCCGCGCCGCCCGGGGGATCTGCGCATCCCCGGGCTGCCCAGGGAGCTGCATCCGCAGGAGTGGTTCGCCCAGCGGCTGCTGCTCACCCTGAGCGGCCAGAAGCCGGTGCACTGGATGCTCGGCCACACCGTCGGCGACGCCTACGAGCAGCTGCTGGCGCTCGCCCCGGGCCTGCCGCTGAGCGGCCCGGTGCGCCCGCAGCTCACCGCCTGCCGGGCCAGCAGCCCCGCGGCGGACGTCATCGAGGCCCACGCCTGTATCGCGTACGGACCGGGCAGGCGCCGCGCGCTGGCCTTCCGCCTCGAACGCGGCCCGGACGCCCGCTGGCGCTGCGCGGCCGTGGAGGTGGGCCCGCGCCCCGGACCGCAGGAGCAGGAGCGGGAGGCCGCCCCGTAGCCGCCCCGGGGAGGCCCGGGAAAACAGGCCGGCCCCCTCGCCGCACCGCGAAGGGTGCGACGAAGGGGCCGGCCGCCGTACGACGTGTCCCGGCCGGGACTACTTCTTGCGGCGACGCCCGCCCCCGCGCTGCGCCTTGCGGCGCTCCGCGCGCGTCAGACCGTCCGCCTCGGAGCGCACCGGGCCCTCGCCCGTCTCGAACTCGCCCTCCTCGACGCCGCCCTCGGCGGTCGGCGCGGAGAAGTGCAGCCTGTCCGGGCGCTGCGGCGCCTCCAGCCCCTTGGCCTTGATGGCCGGACGCGCTCCGGCCGGAGCGGCGTCCTCGGCGCCGTCCGCGGCGGGCGCCGCGTCCGCGACGGGGACCTCCTCGACCTGCTGCTCGACCTGGACCTCCAGGTTGAACAGATAGCCGACGGACTCCTCCTTGATGCCCTCCATCATGGCGGTGAACATGTCGAAGCCCTCGCGCTGGTACTCCACCAGCGGGTCCTTCTGGGCCATCGCCCGCAGGCCGATGCCCTCCTGGAGGTAGTCCATCTCGTAGAGGTGCTCACGCCACTTGCGGTCGAGCACCGACAGCACGACCCGCCGCTCCAGCTCCCGCATGATCTCGGAGCCGAGCTGCTTCTCCCGCGCCGCGTACTGCGCGTTGATGTCGTCCTTGACCGTCTCCTCGATGAACTCGCCGGTGATGCCCGCCCGGTCGCCCGCGGCCTCCTCCAGCTCCTCGACGGTCACGGAGATCGGGTAGAGCTGCTTGAAGGCGCCCCACAGCCGGTCCAGGTCCCACTCCTCGGCGAAGCCCTCCTGGGTCTCGGCCTCGATGTAGGCGTCGATGGTGTCGTTCATGAAGTGCTGGATCTGCTCGTGCAGGTCCTCGCCCTCCAGTACGCGCCGGCGCTCGCCGTAGATGACCTCGCGCTGGCGGTTGAGCACCTCGTCGTACTTCAGGACGTTCTTGCGGGTCTCGAAGTTCTGCTGCTCGACCTGCGACTGGGCGGAGGCGATGGCACGGGTGACCATCTTGTTCTCGATCGGCACATCGTCGGGCACGTTCGCCATCGACATCACGCGCTCGACCATCTGCGCCTTGAACAGCCGCATCAGGTCGTCGCCCAGCGAGAGGTAGAAGCGGGACTCGCCCGGGTCGCCCTGGCGGCCGGAGCGGCCGCGCAGCTGGTTGTCGATCCGGCGCGACTCGTGCCGCTCGGTGCCCAGCACGTACAGGCCGCCGAGCTCCTTGACCTCGTCGTGCTCGGCCTTCACGGCCTCCTCGGCCCGCTCCATCGCGGCGGGCAGCGCGGCGGCCCACTCCTCGGCGTTGTCCACCGGGTCCAGACCGCGCTGGCGCAGCTCCGCCTCGGCGAGGTCCTCGGGGTTGCCGCCGAGCTTGATGTCCGTACCGCGGCCGGCCATGTTCGTGGCGACCGTGACGGCGCCGCGGCGGCCGGCCTGAGCGACGATCACGGCCTCGCGGGAGTGCTGCTTGGCGTTGAGGACCTCGTGCGGCACGCCGCGCTTGGCGAGCTGCTGCGAGAGGTACTCGGACTTCTCCACGGAGGTCGTGCCGACCAGGACCGGCTGGCCCTTCTCGTGCTTCTCCGCGATGTCGTCGACGACGGCGTCGAACTTCGCCGGCTCGGTGCGGTAGATCAGGTCGGACTGGTCGATGCGGGCGAGGTCGCGGTGGGTGGGGATGGGCACCACGCCGAGCTTGTAGATCTGCTGGAACTCGGCGGCCTCGGTCATCGCCGTACCGGTCATGCCGGAGAGGCCGTCGTAGAGGCGGAAGTAGTTCTGCAGGGTGATCGTGGCGAGGGTCTGGTTCTCGTCCTTGATGTCCACCCCCTCCTTCGCCTCGATCGCCTGGTGCATGCCCTCGTTGTAGCGGCGGCCGGCGAGCATGCGGCCGGTGTGCTCGTCGACGATGAGGACCTCGCCGTCGATGACGACGTAGTCCTTGTCCTTCTTGAACAGCTCCTTGGCCTTGATGGCGTTGTTCAGGTAGCCGACGAGGGGGGTGTTGACCGACTCGTAGAGGTTGTCGATGCCGAGGTAGTTCTCGACCTTGGCGACGCCCGACTCGTGGATGCCGACCGTGCGCTTCTTCTCGTCGACCGAGTAGTCGCCGGTCTCGGCCTTGCCCAGGCGCGGGTCGCCCGGCTCGCCCTTCTTCAGCCGCGTGACGAGCCTGGCGAAGTCGGCGTACCACTTGGTCGCCTGGTCCGCCGGGCCGGAGATGATCAGCGGGGTACGGGCCTCGTCGACCAGGATGGAGTCGACCTCGTCCACGACGGCGAAGTTGTGGCCGCGCTGGACCAGTTCGTCCTTCGACCACGCCATGTTGTCGCGCAGGTAGTCGAAGCCGAACTCGTTGTTCGTGCCGTAGGTGATGTCGCGGGCGTACATCTCGCGGCGCTGGGCCGGCGGCATGTTGGCGACGATGCAGCCCACGGAGAGGCCGAGGAACTGGTGCACCCGGCCCATCCACTCCGAGTCGCGCTGCGCCAGGTAGTCGTTCACCGTGATCAGGTGGACGCCCTTGCCGGAGATGGCGTTGAGGTACGCGGGCAGGGTGCCCACCAGCGTCTTGCCCTCGCCGGTCTTCATCTCCGCGACGTAACCGAGGTGCAGCGCGGCGCCGCCCATCAGCTGCACGTCGTAGTGGCGCTGGCCGAGGACGCGCTTGGCGGCCTCGCGCACGGTGGCGAACGCCTCCGGCATCAGGTCATCGAGGCTCTCGCCGTCCGCGTAGCGCTCCTTGTACTCCTCCGTCAGCGCGCGCAGTTCCGCGTCGGAGAGGTTCACGAAGTCCTCTTCGATGGAATTGACCTGGTCCGCGATGCGGTGCAGCTTGCGCAGGATCTTGCCTTCACCTGCACGCAGGATCTTTCCGAAGACGGACACTTGGGCTGGCTCCTTGCCGGTCGGGCCTGGCACGGTCGAATGCGCTGGGCACGGCCTGTTTCGGGGGATGGACACCGCGTCCACCCCGGCCGCACCGGCCATCGTATGCGAGGGAGCACCCGTGCCGGGAGGGCTGTCCCCCCGCCGGCTGCCCACACGTGCCGTATCGGTGCCGCGAAGCCGCACCCTCGCCGATGGGCGCCTTCCCTGTCAACGCACCCACCCCGCCGAAAGTGCCGCACATCACGCCCGGCCGGGACCTTGCGGGCGCCCGGCGGCACCAGGCCCGCCGTCCGGGAGGGCGCGGTAGGGCCCCGGGCGGCCCGATTGTCAGTGGTACCGCCTAGCCTCGGCCGCATGGAGTTCCTCACCGCCGACGAGGCTCGGCGCGCAGCCCTGCACGCCCAGGGTTTCCTGGGCGCCCCGGACCGCCGGGGCGGGGTGCGCGGCCTGCTGCGCCGGCTCGGCTCGGTCCAGCTGGACACGATCTCGGTGCTCGCGCGCTCGCACGAGCTGGTGCCGTACGCCAGGCTCGGCGCGGTCGGCAGGGCGGGCGTGGAGGAGGCGTACTGGTCGGGGGGCGGCTCGTTCGAGTACTGGTCGCATGCCGCCTGCGTGCTGCCGATGGAGGACTGGCCGCTCTTCGCCTTCCGCCGCCGGGCCTTCCGCGAGCGGGGCTTCCGCTGGCATCAGCTGCGCGACCGCGAGGCGTCCGTCGCGGCCGTCGTCGACCGCCTGCGCTCCGACGGCCCGCTGACCTCCACGGAGCTGGGCGGTGCGAAGAACGGCGGCCCGTGGTGGGACTGGTCGGAGACCAAGATCGCGGTGGAGTGGCTGCTGGACACCGGCGAGGTGGTCTGCGCTCAGCGGCGCGGCTGGAAGCGCGTCTACGACCTCGCCGAGCGCGCCGTCCCGGACGCCCTGCGCCATGACGACCTGGACGACGGCGAGTGTGTGCGCCGCCTGCTCGTGCAGGCGGGCCGCGCCCTGGGCGTGGCCACCCGGGCGGACCTCGCCGACTACCACCGCCTCAAGGCGGCCCAGGTGGACGCGGCGCTCGCGGACACAGGTCTGGTGGAGGTGGAGGTGGAGGGCTGGGGCAAGCGCGCCTGGGCCGATCCCGGGGCGCTGGCGAGCGCACCGCGCGGCCGGCACCGCACCACGCTGCTCTCGCCCTTCGACTCCCTGGTCTGGGACCGGGCGCGCACGGAGCGGATCTTCGGCCTCACCCACCGCCTGGAGGCGTACGTCCCCAAGTCCCGCCGGGTGTACGGCTACTTCGCCATGCCGGTGCTCTCCGGCGGCCGGCTCGTCGCCCGGGTCGACCCGGCCCGGGAGGGCACCACGCTGGTCGCCCGCCACATCTCGCTCGGCACGGACGGTCCGGGCGCCCGCACCCCGGCGCAGCTCCCCCACCGGGCGGTCGCGCCCACGGCGGCCGCGCTGCGCGAGGCGGCGACCTGGGTATCCGCCACGGACATCCGCGTGGAGCGCGTCACCCCGCCGGAGCTGGCCCCGGCGATGGCGGCGGCGCTCAGCGGCTGACGGCCTGACGAGAGTTATCCACAGGGGGTCGCGAGAGCCCCCGGCCTCCCGGCATCGTGGACCCAGGAAAGCGACATGGGGGGCAAGGATGCACACCACGGGCAAAACCGAGGACCTGGACAACGGCTCGCGCACCGATGCGCCGGCAGGCGCGCGGCCCCTGTGGCGGGAGCTGCTCGGCCTGCTGCTCCCCACAGCCTGCGCGGGGTGCGATCGCCCCGGCGCCCCCCTCTGCCGCGACTGCGCCGCGGCCCTGACCGCCCGCACCCCGCGCCCGGTGCGCCCCACCCCCGCGCCCCGGGGACTGCCCCCGGTTCACGCGGCCGTGCCCTACGCCGACGAGCCCCGCCGCCTCCTGCTGGCCCACAAGGAGCGCGGCGCCCGTTCCCTGGCCGCCCCCCTCGGAGCGGCGCTTGCCCGAGTGGTGCGGGCCGGACTCGAAGTGCCGCAGGACACTCCCGCGCCGCCACAGCCCCCCTGCGTCCTCCTGATCCCGGTGCCGTCCTCCGCCTCCAGCCGCGCCGCCCGGGGCCACGACCCCACCCTCCGCCTCGCCGAGGGCGCCGCCGCGGTCCTGCGGCGGGCAGGGCTCCCGGCCCGCGTCCTCCCCGCTCTGCGCCATGCCCGCCCGGTGGCCGACCAGGCGGCCCTGCGCGCGGCCGAGCGCCATGCCAACCTCTCCGGGGCCCTGGCCCTCAGCCCGGCCGCCCACCACCTCCTGACCGCCCCCTCCCCCCGGTCCCCGTCCACCGACCCGCGTTCCCACCTGCGGCTGGTCCTCATCGACGACCTGATGACGACTGGTGCCACGCTCACCGAGGCCGCCCGCTCTCTCCGCCGGGCCACCTGCCTCCCCCTGGCCGCGGCCGTCGTCGCCGCTCCCCGGGTTGCGTTCGAAGAAGAATGGGAACTGACCGGGAATTTACGTTTCCGCTGGTAGAACGGGCAGTGCTGGGCAGGGGGTGCCGTCAGCCCCCAAGCGAGCTATGTTCGATTCAGAGATGGGGGTTCCCCGACAATCGCGGGGATGTCGATCTTGATGTCTGGGGAGGAGGAGGTGAGAGTCAGCCGCTCCCCGCAGCGGGACGCCGGCTGAAAGAACCCCGAGACTCCGGAGGAGACCCGGAGTCCAGCGCACAGAGGGCGACGCCTCGCCGCAGCGCAAGGCGCCCCGGAACGGAGTTCTGCGTGGACATCGTCGTCAAGGGCCGCAAGACCGAGGTAACGGATCGCTTCCGGCGCCACGTGGCCGAAAAGCTGAAGCTGGACAAGATCCAGAAGTACGACGGCAAGGTCATCAGCCTCGACATCGAGGTGTCCAAGGAGCCCAACCCGCGTCAGGCAGACCGTTCCGACCGTGTCGAGATCACCGTCCACTCCCGGGGCCCCGTGGTCCGCGCCGAGGCAGCGGCCGGCGACCCCTACGCGGCGCTCGACCTGGCCACCGGCAAGCTTGAGGCACGCCTGCGCAAGCAGCACGACAAGCGCAGCACCCGCCGCCCCGGCAAGGCACGCCGCACGGCCGCGGAGGTCGGCGACGTGGTGTCGGACGCCGCCCTGCTGACCGACGCCGGCGAGCTGGTCACCGGCGCCGAGCCGGCCGGCGAGCGCATCGCGGAGCGGGCCGCCGACATCCAGGCCGCCGAGGACCTGCTGTCCCGCGGCGCCGGACCACTGGAGGTGGACGGCGAAGGCCCCCTCGTGGTCCGCGAGAAGACGCACATGGCAGCCCCCATGTCGCTCGACCAGGCGCTCTACGAAATGGAGTTGGTCGGCCACGACTTCTACCTGTTCGTCGACTCCGAGACCAAGCAGCCCAGCGTGGTCTACCGTCGGCACGCCTACGACTACGGCGTGATCCACCTCGACCCGTACCCGCCGGCTGGAAGCTGAAATTCCGCCAACCTGGACGGCGGGGGCACGCCCCCGCCGTCCAGGCATGAAATCATGGCGCCACACGGCCAGTCGGCGGCGACGCCCCAATGCGGCCTCAGGGGGAAGAGATGGCGAACAGCTTGGAGCCCACGACCGAGGTGGAGATCGGCCCGCGTGCGGAACCGATCCGTGTCCTCGTCGTGGACGACCATGAACTCTTCCGCCGGGGCCTGGAGATCGTGCTGGCCCAGGAGGAGGACATCCAGGTCGTCGGCGAGGCGGGCGACGGCGCGGAGGCCGTCGACAAGGCGGCCGACCTACTCCCCGACATCGTCCTGATGGACGTGCGGATGCCCAGGCGCGGCGGGATCGAGGCATGCACCTCGATCAAGGAGGTCGTCCCCAGCGCGAAGATCATCATGCTGACGATCAGCGACGAGGAGGCCGACCTCTACGACGCGATCAAGGCCGGCGCCACGGGCTACCTCCTCAAGGAGATCTCCACGGACGAGGTGTCGACGGCAATCCGAGCCGTGGCCGACGGCCAGTCGCAGATCAGCCCGTCGATGGCCTCGAAACTCCTCACGGAGTTCAAGTCGATGATCCAGCGCACCGACGAGCGCCGGCTGGTCCCGGCGCCCCGGCTGACGGACCGTGAGCTGGAGGTCCTGAAGCTGGTGGCGACGGGCATGAACAACCGCGACATCGCCAAGGAGTTGTTCATCAGCGAGAACACCGTGAAGAACCACGTCCGCAACATCCTGGAGAAGCTCCAGCTCCACTCGCGCATGGAGGCCGTCGTCTACGCGATGCGCGAGAAGATCCTCGAAATCCGCTGACCGCCCGCGTCGGCCACCCGCGGCGATCGGCTGGGCCGACCGCCGCACCCCGCACCGGCCACCCCTCACCCCGGATAGACCGGAGCCACCCCGCCCGGAGCGACCTTCTCCCAGTCCGCCCCCACCGGCAGCCGCACCACACCAGCCTGCGCCGAGATGGCCACCAGCGGCATCGTCACGGCCTCCGAGGCGGCCACCGCGGAGACCCCCGTCAGCTCCCGCGCCCGAATCTCCGGCTGCCGCCCGTCCGTCTCCACGAAGATCACCTGGTCCACGCCGTCCTCGACGCGCCCCACGACCGCGAGCCGGCTGTCCCCCGCCCAGGACACCGACTGCACCTCCTCCAACTGCGGCGCTATCTCCGTCAGTCCGCCGACCCGCAGCGTGTCCCCGCTGCGGGTGATGCCGCCCAGCATCAGCCGGGTCCGCCCGTCCCCCTCCACCAGCATCGCGATCCGCGCGCCCTCGGCCGCAACCCGCAGCGCCTGGATCCGCCCGTCACCGAGCCCCGCGACCTCCACCGCCCGCGGCTCCCCCAGACCGTCGCTCGACCAGTACAGCGTCGTCGCCGACGCCGTCCGGTCGGCGACCCACAGATCCCCCAGCCCGTCCCAACTCGGCGTCGTCAGCCCCAGATCGCCCGCATCCCCGCCACCGCCGCCCTGCCCGGCCCGGCTGCGCAGCAGCGGCTCGCCCAGCACCGCCGAGCCGCTGACGCCCGTGGTGTACAGCTCACGGCCGCCCGTCGTCACCGCCGCCACCAGGCCCTCGCTCCGCGCGACGGCCACCGACCGGATCTTCACCTTGCCCTCGGCGAACGGCCCGGGCACCGCCTCCGGCCGCCGCTCCCCCTTGGCCACCGGCGCACGCATCAGCCGGTGCCCGTCATCCACGTAGTAGAACCAGCCGTGGCCGTCGGTCTTCGTCAGCTGCTCGCTCGCGTACCGCTCGGCGCCCTCGGTCCGCAGCGCGCACCGCTGCTCCCCGTCCGCCCACAGCCGCACCTCGCTGAGCCGGGGCGCGAACTGGTTGCGCACCGTGTACCAGACCTGCGCGGCCATCCGCCGGCACGTCGCCGCGTTCACGGCCTCGCCCAGCCGCAGCCGCACCGTCAGCAGCCGCCCGTCCAGCTCCACCGCGTCCGCGCCCCCCAGCCGCGTCCCGTCGGGGAAGGCCGAGTGCGCGATCCCCGAGGGCAGCCCGCTCCACCCGGTCAGCAGCGCCCGTACGGCCTGCGTCATCGCACCGCCCGGATCGACCTGCTGGTCGCGCACATAGACCGGTGAGGCGACCAGCGCGTCCGCCGCCCGGTCGGTGAAGTAGTACGTGTTGACGGCCGGCCCGTAGGTGCGGGTGAAGTCGGACTTGCTGAGCACCAGCCCGGCCGACGGCGGCTGGGCGATCCGCCACTCGTCCTTCTCCTTCACCACCAGCACGGAGTTGCGGAACTCCGCCACATCCGGCTGGTACGCCCCGGTCTGCGCGTCCAGGGTGGCGATCTGCTGCCCACCGAGCAGGTAGCGCCTGGTCTGCCGCTCCCCTTCCGGAACCTGCCGCTCCTTCTGCGACATCTTCCCGGTCGACGTCACCGGGGCCGCCGCCAGCACCGTGGTCCGCGTCGGCGGCCGCCAGCCCTTGCGCGTCGCCTCCGTCAGATACTGCCGCGCCGTCGCGTAGTTCCCGTCGTCGCTGCGCAGCGTCTCCAGGAAGCCCTTCACGATCTGCTGCGCGTCCGCCCCCGGCTTCGGCGCCACGGGCACGGTACGCGCATAGCGCGGCCCCTGCTTGTCGGTCTTCTCCACCGCGCTGACGCCCCCGCTGTCGGGCATCCCCGCGCATCCGGCCAGCACCACGCCCACACCCGCCGCCGCGATCGCCTGCCGCAGCTTGCGCCCACCCAGCCCACCCACCGCTACTTCTCCCACTCCGTCACCCGGGTCCCCGCACCCGGCAGCGCCGTCGGATCGACCGCGGGCGGCGCCAGACCCGTAGTCGGCACCATCACCGCGCCCCGGCCCTGCGACGGCACGGACGCCAGCCGCTCACCGTCGGAAGCGGAAGCCGCGGCGGAATCCTCAGCCTCCCGCCGGGCCACCCGATGAGCGCGCGAGTCCTCGGGCTCCAGCGGTATCGGCGAGCCGCGCAGCGGCTCCCCCGCCGTCCGGGGCAGCGTCAAGCGGAACTGCGAGCCACCCCCCGGCTCACCCCACGCCTGCAGCCAGCCGCCGTGCAGCCGCGCGTCCTCCACCGCGATGGACAGCCCCAGGCCCGTCCCCCCGGTGGTCCGCGCCCGCGCCGGGTCCGCCCGCCAGAAGCGGTTGAACACCCGCGTCGCCTCGCCCGGCTTCAGCCCCACGCCGTAGTCCCGTACGGCCACCGCGACAGCGCCCTGCGCCACACCCAGCCGCACCACCACGTCGCGCCCCTCGCCGTGCTCGACGGCGTTGACGACGAGATTGCGCAGCACCCGCTCCACCCGCCGCGCATCCGCCTCGACGATCACCGGCTGCCCCGCGCCGCGCACCACGATGCGGCTGCCCTTGCGCTCGGCCAGCGGCTCCGCGCCGTCCACCACCAGTCGTACGACATCACGCACGTCGATCGGCTCGGCCTCCAGCGCTGCCGCCCCCGCGTCGAAGCGGCTGATCTCCAGCAGGTCCGCCAGCAGGGACTCGAAGCGGTCCAGCTGCCCCAGCAGCAGCTCCGCCGAGCGCGCGGTGATCGGATCGAACTGCTCGCGCCCCTCGTGGATGACGTCCGCGGCCATCCGCACCGTCGTCAGCGGGGTGCGCAGCTCGTGCGAGACGTCGGAGACGAAGCGCCGCTGCATCCGCGACAGCTCCTCCAACTGCTGGATCTTGCCCTGAAGGTTTTGCGCCATCTTGTTGAACGACTCGCCCAGCCGCGCGATGTCGTCCTCGCCGGTGACCTTCATCCGCTCCTGCAGCCGGCCCGCGGCCAGCCGCTCGGCGATCCCGGCGGCCATCCGCACGGGCGTCACGACCTGCCGTACCACCAGCCAGGCAATGGCCCCCAGCAGCACCACGACGAACACACCCGCGGTCGCCAGCGTGCCCTTGACCAGGCTGACGGTCTTCTCCTCCTCGGTGAAGGGGAAGAGGTAGTAGAGCTGGTACGGATTGCCGTTGACGTCGTCCAGCCGCTGCCCGACGACCAGCCCCGGCTGCGACTCCCCGCCCCGGTACCGGATCTTCGTGTACTGCTGGAACATCCCCTCACCGCGGTCGACCCGCGCCCGCAGCGCCTCGGAGATACTCGCCGGCTCCACGGAGCCCACCGCGCCGATGACCAGCGGCGCGCCCAGCGGAGTCGTCTCCTCCGCCCGCTCGCGCCCCAGCCCGCCCGGATCACGCCCCGAGGGCAGCGCGATGACCTGCACCCCGCCCACCCCACCGGTGCTGCCGCTGCCGCTGTTGAGCGACTCCAGCAGCTGCTGGTGCCAGTCGTCGGGAGCTGGCTGGCGCCCGGAGTCCCGGTCGCGCCCCTCCCACTCGGCCTTCTCCTCGGCATTGGCGAACCCGCCCTGCGCCTGCACCCGGGCGGTGGAGAGCTTGCCCTCCAGCAGCCCGTTGCGGACCTGGCCGATCACCACGACGCCGAGCAGCAGCACCACACCCATGGACATCAGCAGGGTCGTCGCCACGACCCGCACCTGGATGTTTCGCCGCCACACAAGCACGGCAGGCTGAAGCGGCCGGCGAACCCAACGCAGCACCATCCTGAGGATGGGCTGCATCGGTCCGCCGGCCGCTTCAGCCTGTCGCAGCAGCCGGGACACGGTTACCCGGGCCCTGCCTTGTAACCCACACCGCGCACGGTGACGACGATCTCCGGCCGCTCCGGGTCCTTCTCGACCTTGGAGCGCAGCCGCTGCACGTGCACGTTGACCAGGCGCGTGTCGGCGGCGTGCCGATAGCCCCAGACCTGCTCGAGCAGCACCTCACGGGTGAAGACCTGCCACGGCTTGCGGGCCAGCGCCACCAGCAGGTCGAACTCCAGCGGCGTCAGCGCGATCTGCTGCCCCTCGCGCTTGACCGAGTGCCCGGCCACGTCGATCACCAGATCGCCGATGGCCAGCTGCTCCGGCACAGGCTCCTCGGAGCGCCGCAGCCGCGCCCGGATACGCGCGACCAGCTCCTTGGGCTTGAACGGTTTGACGATGTAGTCGTCGGCGCCCGACTCCAGGCCCACGACGACGTCCACGGTGTCGCTCTTGGCGGTGAGCATGACGATCGGTACGCCGGATTCGGCCCGAATCAGCCTGCAGACCTCGATGCCGTCCCGTCCGGGCAGCATGAGGTCGAGCAGCACCAGATCCGGCTTGCTCTCTCGGAAGGCGGCCAGCGCCTTGTCGCCGTCAGCGACAAACGACGGCTCAAAACCTTCCCCGCGCAGCACGATGCCAAGCATCTCTGCCAGTGCGGTGTCGTCATCGACGACCAGGACGCGTCCCTTCATACGCACATCATCCCATCGCCGTCCCATCCTCGGAGAGTCGGCCGAGGTGATCCCTTTCACGCCGAATTCTCCCGGCCGCCATCGCGGCGAGCGCTTCCTCACCCACGGGTGACACGACGCCCCGCTCCGTGACGATCGCGGTGACCAGCTCCGGCGGCGTGACGTCGAAGGCCGGGTTGTACGCCTGGGTCCCCAGCGGCGCGACCAGCACCCCGGCCCCCGGCTGCTGGGCACCCACACCCAGCGCGTACGGGGCGGTGAACTCCGTGACCTCGCTGCCGGGCCGCTGCTCTATCTCGATGGAGCCCCCGTCCGCCGTCCCCAGATCGACCGTGCTCGTCGGAGCCACCACCAGGAACGGCACCCCGTGGTGCCGGGCCAGCACAGCCAGCGGATAAGTGCCCACCTTGTTGGCCACCGCCCCGTCGGCCGCTATCCGGTCCGCCCCCACCACCACGGCATCGACCTCGCCGGCCGCGAAGAGCGAACCGGCCGCGTTGTCGGCGAGCAGCGTGTAGGGCATCCCGTAGCGCGCGGCCTCGTACGCCGTCAGCCGCGCCCCCTGCAGCAGCGGCCGCGTCTCGTCCACCCACAACCGCCGCAGCTCCCCGACCCGGTGCGCGGCCCGCACCACGGCGAACGCGGTCCCCTCACCCCCGGAGACCAGCGCTCCGGTATTGCAGTGCGTCAGCAGCCGATACCCGCCACCGGGAAGCAACTCCTCCAGCAGCCCCAGCCCGTAGCGCCCTATCTCCCGGCTGCCGTGCGCGTCCTCGGCGTGCAGCCTCCGTGCCTCCGCCAGCGCGGCGGCGGCCCGCTGCCCGGGAACGGCGGCGTGGAAGGCGTCCAGCGTCCGCCGCACCCCCCGTTCCAGATTCACCGCGGTGGGCCGGGCGGAGGCGAGGTGCCCGGCCGCCTCGTCCACGTCGAAGCCCCGGGCCGCCGCCAGGGCGATCCCGTAGGCGCCAGCCAGCCCGAGGAGCGGAGCCCCGCGCACGGCCAACGTCTGGATGGCCTGGACGAGTCCGGGCACATCCGTACAGAGCAGTTCAACCTCCTCCGCCGGTAGTCGGGTCTGGTCCAGCAGCACCAGTACGGGCCCGTCTCCTGGCTCCGGGGGTTCCTCCCAGCGGAGCGCAACCATGTCTTCAGCCATGCCAGCCAGTCAACCCCCAACGCAAAAATGCCTCAACCCCCGAGCCGAAGCTCGGGGGTTGAGGCTAAAAAATGTTCGGCGACGACCTACTCTCCCACAGGGTCCCCCCTGCAGTACCATCGGCGCGGAAAGGCTTA
>NZ_JBHSZO010000013.1:0-123577 GCF_042663125.1 Streptomyces polyrhachis
GACGAGCAGGAGCCGCCACTGCGGGGCGTCGTGGAGGTCGAAGCCCCGGGCGCGGCGGCGAGGGCTGCGAGGAGCGCGGCGGGGAGGTACATGCCGGCGCGGGCCACCGCCACAGGGACGTCCAACTGACCCAGTTCGTAGGAGAGTTGGGTTTTGACGGCCACCTCCCGCAGCGGGGGCGGCGCGCCGCCGAAGACCGACAGGTCGGTGCGGCTGGCCGCGAAGGCGGGGATCCGCTCGCGCAGGGGGCCGATCTGGTCGAGGGTGAGGCGGCGGGAGTCCGGGGTGGCGATCCACAGCGCGGCGGCGTCGGCGGCCAGCGGCGGGGCGGCGGCGAAGGAGCCGGGGGCGAGCAGGACGATGCTGTCGGGCAGGCCGAAGGTGCCGGTCATGCCGTTCCACAGCGGGCCCTGCGCGGCGCGGCGGGTGTAGAGGCCGCTGACCTGGAGGGTGAGGCGGCCGGCGGCCACCCGGCTGCCGGGGCGCAGGCCGAAGCGGGCGGCGTAGTCGCGGTCGAAGGCGGCCTCGACGGTCTTCGCACCGGGGCCGGCGGCGGTACGGGGCCAGCGCCCCTCGGTGAGCCGGGCGTGGCTGGCGGGATCCGCCACGCCGAGCAGGGTGAGCCACATCGTGTCGCCGGCGGCGGGCAGTTGCCGGGTGTCGGCGGCGGGGGCCCGCAGCAGGGGCTGCACCTGGTGCTCGACGGGCCCGAACACGCCGTCCAGGGCCGCGCGCACGGGCGGATCGGCGGCCCGTAAACCGGCCGGATCGTAGCGCCCGGAGACCCGCACGGTGGCGTCCGGAGCGGCGGCGAGACGCTGGCGCGCACCGGTCTGCGCGGCGTGCTCGGTAAGGGCGACGAGCGCGGTGAGGACGACAACGGCGAGCAGCACGGTAAGCGCGGCCGCGCCAAGCACAAGCCCGTGGTGCGCACTGTGCCGCAGAACGACGGGCGCCAGCCTGCGCCGCGGCGGCGCGACAGGCGGCGGCCGCTCAGTAACGGCCGTCACGCAACTCCCCCGACAAACGGCACGACATGCACCCCGCCCCTTGGTGGTACAGACCTACGACCCCGGAGCCTAGGTTCCCCACCCCACCCCAGGAGAAGAAGTACGCCCCGACTTGATCAATTCGTTACCCCACCCACCACGCGCCCCACCCCGCCCAACGCCAGACCCACATCCAGCCCGTCCGGCGCCAGAACCACCCCGCCACCAGAGCCATATCCAGCCCGTCCGGCGTTTGAGGACTTCCGGCGAAGCCGGAAACGCGCCAGCCGGCGCAACGGCACCCTGTCACGCCACCCGACCCACACCCAGCCCGTCCGGCGCTTGAGGACTCCGGGCGAAGCCCGGACCGCGCCAGCCGGCGCGAACGGCACCCCCCGGAAAACGCGAACCGGCCGCCGCACCAGCCCCCCGCAGGGGACCCGTCCGACGACCGGCAAAACCGCGCAAGCGCTCAGCGGATCTCGGTGATCTCCGGCCCCCGCTGCAGGGAGTCGATCCCCCCCGCGAAGCGAGACGCGTCACCGTCGTCCTGCTGCACCCCGTCCGGCACCATCTGCGCGTCCGTGGGAAGCTTCAGCACGATCGGATCCCGCGGCGCCATCGGCGAATCGCCCCGCACCACGACGACATCACGGAAGATCTGCTCCAGCAGCCCCGCCGCGGCCGGCTGCACCGCGCCCTGCCCGGAGATGACCCCGCGCAGGAACCACCGCGGACCGTCGACACCGACGAAGCGCACGACCTGCACCCCGTTCTTGCCGTCCGGCAGCTGCACCGGCACCTGCGCGCGCAGCTCCCAGCCCAGCGGGCCCTCGATCTCGTCGACGACGCCGCCCTGCTGCGTGATCCCGCCGGCGATCTCGGCCCGGACCTCGCCCCAGATGCCCTCGTTGCGGGGCGCCGCGAAGGCCTGCAGCTGGACCGCGCTGTCGCGCAGCACGACCGTCGCCGCGACGATGGACTCGCCGGCGACCTCCACCCGCAGCTCCATACCGTCGACCCCGGGGACGAAGACGCCACCGAGGTCGATGCGCGCCTCGGCCGGCTTCTCGACCTCGCTGATGTCCCACGGCCCGTCGGGCCGGGGCGCGGGCGGCAGCGCGTAGGGAGCGGCCTCCCCGGCCTCTTCCCCGGCGGCGCCTTCGGCCGCGTCCTCTACCTGCTCCGCGTCCTGCGGCTCCGCGCCGTCGGCGAGCTTGTCGACGGCGTCCTCCCGCTGCTTACGACGACGTCCGAACACGTCACTGTCCTTCCCGGTCGGCAACGACCGAAGCGTACCCATGGCTGACCGCGGATTTCCCCAGCGAGGCGTGTCCTCCTGTGGATCCGTGCCCGCCCTCACCCCTGGCGGAGCCCGGAAGCTCCTCCACCTCATGGAATCGCACAACCTCCACCCGCTGGATCACCAGCTGGGCGACGCGGTCGAGGCGCTCGATCCGCACGCTGCGGCGCGGGTCGAGGTTCTGCAGAATCACCTTGACCTCCCCACGGTACCCGGCGTCCACCGTCCCGGGGGCGTTGAGGACCGTCACCCCGCACCGGGCCGCGAGCCCCGAGCGCGGGTGCACGAAGGCGGCGTACCCGGCGGGGAGCGCGAGGGAGATCCCGGTGCCGACCATCGCCCGCTCCCCGGGCGGCAGTTCGACCGACTCGGTGGTGACGAGGTCCAGCCCCGCGTCGCCCGGGTGGGCGTAGGAGGGGGGCGGCACCTCGGGGTCCAGGCGGCGCAGGAGTACGTCCACCGGCCCGGCGTCCGCGGCGGCCGTCACGGGTTCACCTCGAAGGCGCGGGCCCTGCGCATCATGTCGGGGTCGGCCAGCACCGCCTGGACCTCTTCCGGGCGGCCGTTCTCGATGAAGTGGTCGACCTTCACCTCGATGAAGAGGGAGTCGGCGCGCACGGCCACGGGGCCGTCGGGGGCGCCGATCCGGCCGGTGGCGGTGGCGTAGATCTTGCGGCCGTCGACGGCGAGGACGTGGGCGTCGAGGAAGAGGGTGGTGCCGACCGGCACCGGGCGCAGGTAGTTCGTCTCCAGTCGCCCGGTGACGGAGGTGGTGTGCAGCAGCCAGTTCAGCGAGCCGAGCGTCTCGTCCAGCGCGGCGGCCAGCACGCCGCCGTGGGCGAGGCCGGGGGCGCCCTGGTGGGCCTCGGTGACGGTGAACTCGGCGGTGACGCTGACCCCTTCGCCCGCGCGTGCGGCGAGGTGCAGTCCGTGCGGCTGGCCGCCGCCGCAGGCGAAGCACTGGTCGTAGTGGGGGCCGAGCAGCTCGCCGGGGGGCGGTGCGTCGGGGTGCCGGCGCGGCGGCGCGGCGTCCGCGGGGGGCTGGAGGGGGTTGTTGCTGGTGGTCACGGTGCAGACCCTATCCGGTGGCCGTGCGAAGCTTTGGGCATGGAGTCTTACGAAGAGCGGCTCAGCGCGCCGCGCTCGTGGTGGGTGGTGGTGGCCCTCGTCGGTCTCAGCCTGAGCCTGGTCTTCCTGCCCCTGGGCGCCCTGGCCTCACTGGCGGCCTTCGTGGGCGGTACGGCCCTGGCCGCGGTGGCCGTCTCGTCCTACGGATCGGCGCGGATCCGGGTGGTGGCCGGCTCGCTGGTGACGCCGACGGCCCGGGTCCCGGTGGCGGCGCTGGGCGCGGTGGAGCCGCTGGACGCCGAGGGGGCGCGCGCCTGGCGTTCGCACCGGGCGGACTCGCGCGCGTACATGCTGCTGCGGAGCTACATCCCGACGGCCGTGCGCATCCCGGTCACGGACCCGCAGGACCCGACGCCCTACCTCTACCTGTCGACGCGCTCGCCGCAGCGGCTGGCGGCGGCACTGGACGCGGTACGGGCCGACTGACGCCGGTGCGGTCGCCGGTGTGGTCGCGGGTGCGGGGCGTCAGCCCTCCAGCGCGCGCGGGGCGCCGCGGTCGCCGAACAGTCCCTTCCGCTTCTTCGCGTCCGTTCCGGGGCTCTCGTCCAGCTCCGCCCGCGCCCCGTACGGCAGGGCGTCCCAGGGGACCTGGCCCTGGGCCAGCTGGGCGCGCACCCGCGCGGCCAGCCGGCGGGTGTCGCGGCGGTTCATCACGGCCCCGGCGGCGGCGCCGATCATGAAGGGCGCCAGCACGGGCAGATTGCGGATCAGCCGCTTCAGCACCTGCTGGCGCAGCTGCTTGGCCACCTCACCGCCGATCACCGTGCCGATGCCCCGGCTCCGGCTCGCCTTCGCGCCGCCGTCGGCGGCCCACATCGTGAGGTAGGCGTAGGCCCGTTCGGCCTTGCTGCCCGGGGCGCGCTGCCCGTAGACCTCGCACAGCTCGGCGATGAGCTTGATCTCGATCAGTGCGACGCCGAAGACCTCCCCGGCCAGCTCCACCGGCATCGCGGGCGGGGCGGGGAGCGCCGCGGCGGCCCCGACCCCCGCGCCGACGGTGGAGGTGCCCTTCACGGCCCCGGCGACGAGCTTGTCGGCCAGCTCATGCGGCCCGAGGCCGGGGAACTGCCCGCGCAGCGTCGCGAGATCGCGGACGGGGATGCGCGGTGCGTTGTCGACGATGGCGTCGGACGCCGTCGTCAGCGCCTTGCGGGCGCCCTGGAGCGTCGCCGCCCCGGTCCGCCTCGCAAGGCCCTTGCCGTTCACGTCCCCGTCTCCCACGGCTTCCTGCCGTCCTCAGGCCACGCAGTCGCGGCAGATGGGGTTGCCGTTCTTCTCCGCCGCGAGCTGGCTGCGGTGGTGGACCAGGAAGCAGCTCATGCAGGTGAACTCGTCCGCCTGCTTGGGCAGCACGCGGACCGCCAGCTCCTCGTTGGAGAGGTCGGCGCCCGGGAGCTCCAGGCCCTCTGCGGCCTCGAACTCGTCGACGTCGACCGTCGAGGTGGCCTTGTCGTTCCGCCGGGCCTTCAGCTCCTCGATGCTGTCCTCGTTGACGTCGTCGTCCGTCTTGCGTGGTGTGTCGTAATCCGTAGCCATGGCGCTTCTCCCCCTCTGGGTATCTGTGGTGTCTCCAGCGCTCGTAACGCGTGAGAGGCCGGACTTGTGCCCGACCCGAGGCGGAGATTTTGCCTCACATCAGAGTCTGTTATGCAATCGACACCCACTCGGGCCCCTGAAGAGGCGATCCTGGCAGGTGGCGAACGGGACCGTACACCATTGTGATGGCCTGCTCGTGCACGCCACCCCCGGTACTTCCCGTGAGCACTGCCCGGGTAAACCCGGATCATCCCGGTGAAATTCCGGACACACCGATCACGCAGCGCAGTCGCCCCTCGGGCGTCCCCCGGGCACGGGCCGTGATCGATCCCACACCTTATACGGGCAGCGTGACCCGAATGACCAATCCGCCGCCTTCGCGGGGCTCGGCCGTGACCGTGCCTCCGTGCGCCCGCGTGACGGATCGCACAATGGACAGTCCCAGCCCGACGCCCCGGTCACTGCCGGTGCGCTCGGTGCGCAGCCGCCGGAAGGGCTCGAAGAGGGCGTCCACCTCGTACGCGGGCACCACGGGGCCCGTGTTGGCGACGGTGAGCACCGCCAGCCCGGGCTGGTCCGACACGGTCCTGGTGTCCACCTCGACCCAACCCTCCTCCTGCACGTTGTAACGCACGGCGTTCTGAAGGAGGTTGAGAGCCACCCGTTCGAGTAGTACCCCGTTCCCCTGTACGTAGGCGGGGTGGCGCACGCCGCGCAGCTCCACGCCCTTCTTCTCCGCCTCGCCGCGTACCTGGTCGACCGCTTGGGAGGCCACCTCGGCGAGGTCGACGGGTTTGCGGTCGACGATCTGGTTCTCCGAGCGCGCCAGCAGCAGCAGGCCCTCGACGAGTTGCTCGCTGCGCTCGTTGGTGGCCAGCAGGGTCTTGCCCAGCTGGGTCAGCTCGGCCGAGGCTTCGGGGTCGGAGAGCTGCACCTCCAGCAGGGTGCGGTTGATGGCCAGCGGGGTGCGCAGCTCGTGCGAGGCGTTGGCGACGAAGCGCTGCTGGGCGTTGAAGGCGCGGTCCAGGCGGTCGAGCATGTCGTCGAAGGTGTCGGAGAGCTCCTTCAGCTCGTCGTCAGGGCCGTCCAGCTCGATGCGCTTGTGCAGGTCGGAGCCGGCCACGGAGCGCGCGGTACGGGTGATGCGGCCGAGCGGGGCCAGCACCCGGCCGGCCATCAGGTAGCCCAGCGCGAAGGCCAGCACGGTGAGGCCCAGCAGCGAGAGCAGGGAGCGCCGCAGCAGGGAGTCCAGGGCGTGGCTGCGCTGGGCGTCGATGCAGGTCGACTGGATCTTGTTGAAGTCGGCGATGCTGACTTCGAACTTGCTGGTGATGCCGGCCCGCTGGGCGAACTGCTTCTCGGCGCAGGGGGTCAGGGACTCGACCCTGATGTTGTCGCCGTAGACGAGCTGGACGTTGGCCGCGCCCCCGTCGTGCAGCGCCTGGGCGGCGAGCAGGTAGATGATCGTCAGCAGCACCATGCCGGCCATCAGGAACATCCCGCCGTAGAGCAGGGTGAGCCTTATGCGGATGGTGGGGCGCAGCCAGGGGTAGCCGAGGGCGGGCGCGGCGCCGCCCCGGCCGGGGATCGGGTCCCAGGTGGGCTTGGGGGGCGCGGCGGGGGCGGCAGGGGTGGCGGGCGGCTCGCTCATCGCGTCAGATCCGGTAGCCGGAGCCGGGCACGGTGATGATCACCGGCGGCTCGCCGAGCTTGCGGCGCAGGGTCATCACCGTGACCCGTACGACGTTGGTGAAGGGGTCGGTGTGCTCGTCCCAGGCCTTCTCCAGCAGCTGCTCGGCCGAGACCACGGCGCCCTCGCTGCGCATCAGGACCTCCAGCACGGCGAACTCCTTGGGCGCGAGCTGCACCTGCTTGTCGTCGCGGAAGACCTCGCGGCGGTTGGGGTCCAGGCGGATGCCGGCGCGCTCCAGCACCGGCGGCAGCGCCTGGGTGGCGCGGCGGCCCAGGGCCCGGACCCGGGCGATGAGCTCGCTGAAGGCGAAGGGCTTGGGCAGGTAGTCGTCGGCGCCCAGCTCCAGCCCGGCGACCCGCTCGCTGATGTCGCCGGCCGCGGTGAGCATCAGCACCCGGGTGGGGATGCCCAGCTCGATGACACGGCGGCAGACGTCGTCGCCGTGGACGAGCGGGAGGTCGCGGTCGAGGACGACGACGTCGTAGTCGTTCAGCTCGATGCGGTCCAGGGCGGCCGCGCCGTCGTACACCACGTCCACGGCCATGGCCTCGCGCCGCAGCCCGGTGGCCACGGCATCGGCGAGCAGCTGCTCGTCCTCGACGACGAGTACGCGCAAGGGGGTGTCCTTCCGTGCGGGCGCCGCACAGTGCGGACGCGCGGGGGCTCCCGAACGGCCCAATGGGCACCCGGCGGGTGCCCGAGGGGGCCCGGGCAGGGCCCGCGGGAGGGGAGCCGCCCTCCATCCTGCCTGTACGACCGGTAAACCGGTCGTAAGAGACTGATTCCGAACTCCTCCGGGCCAGGCCGTCCTGCGCCCTTACACGGCTTCTGACAGGGCGTAAAGGGAAAAGTCGCGGAATCATGTTTCCGGCATGTGCCCTGCGGGGAGGACGACTGCACACCCGCCGATCACATCTGTCCGGCTACCCCAAGGCACGGCACACGCGCTGTAGCCGCCGGGCGACCCTGTGATCACCTTCCGTCGGCACACCCCCGTGCCCATCGACCGCCGAGGGGGCTCACATGGACGCATTCACCGCTGGCATTCTGCAGCGTATAAAGAGCACCGAGTCCGACATCGACCGGGCCCGCGAGTCGGGCGATGACTTCCTGCTCGAGGTGGAGACCGCCGAGCTGGAGGATCTCCGGCGGCTCGCCGCCGACCACGGTGTCGAGGTCGCCGCCGGCCGCAAATGACCCAGAGACGTGAAGCCCCGGTGCGCCTGGCGCACCGGGGCTTCACGCTGTCCGCGGGCGGTCGGGGGCGGTCAGGGGCGGTCAGGGCGGCTTCGGGTCGTACGGCCCCGGGGCCTCAGTCGTGCCAGGCGCCCAGCTCCTCCAGCGCCTCCCGCAGCGGGCCGAAGACGCCCGGTGACGCGGCGACCATCAGCTCGCCCGAGCCCGCCTCCCCGGGGCGGCCGCCCGTGAGCGCGCCGGCCTCGCGGGCGATGAGGTCGCCGGCCGCCAGGTCCCAGGGGTTGAGTCCGCGCTCGTAGTAGCCGTCCAGCCGCCCGCACGCCACGTCGCACAGGTCGATCGCCGCCGAGCCGCCGCGCCGGATGTCCCGCACCCGCGGCAGCAGCGCGCCGACGACCGCGGCCTGGGCGGCGCGCCGCCCGCGCAGATAGCCGAAGCCGGTGGCGACCAGCGCCTGGGCCAGCGGCGGCGAGGGGCGGCAGTGCACGACCTCACCGCCCAGCCGGGCGCCGCGGCCCAGCGCCGCGTGGTACGTCTCCCCGCGCATCGGCGCCTCGACCACGCCGACGAGGCGCTCCCCCGTCCCGGTCAGCTCCGCCGCGATCGACACGGACCATTCGGGGCGCCCGTAGAGGTAGTTGACCGTGCCGTCGAGCGGGTCGACGACCCAGCGCACCCCGCTGGTGCCCTCGACGCTGGCGCCCTCCTCGCCGAGGACGCCGTCGTGCGGGCGGGCGGCGGTGAGCAGCCCGGTGATGAGCTTCTCCGCGGCCAGGTCCATCTCCGTGACCACGTCCACGCTGCTGGTCTTGGTCGCCGCGACGGCGAGGTCCGCCGGGCGGCCGTCGCGCAGCAGCGCGCCTGCCTGCCGGGCGGCGTCCAGGGCCACGGCGAGCAGTTCGTCCTTCAGTGACTCCACCGCGGTGTCCTCCCGTGCTCCCTCGTCCTTCGCCTCCCTCACCGCTCCTCCGCCTCGCCGGCCGGCGCGGGGCGCCGGGCGCGGCCCGGGCAGCAGTCGGCCGGGCACACGTCGCGGCAGGGGCCCAGGGCCCCCAGGGCGCGGCGCGGGGGTGCGGCGCCGCGCTCCGCCGCCGCGCGCTCCAGCACCAACTCCCGTATCCCCGCGACGAATCGGGGGTCGGTGCCGACGGTCGCCGAGCGGACGGCGGGCAGGCCCAGCTCCGCCGCCCTGGCCATGGCCTCGGTGTCGAGGTCGTAGACGACCTCCATGTGGTCGGAGACGAAGCCGATCGGCGCCATGACCACCGCCGGCGCGCCCTGGGCCCGTACCGCCGCCAGGTGCTCGCAGATGTCCGGCTCCAGCCACGGGGTGTGCGGGGAGCCGCTGCGCGACTGGTAGACCAGCTCCCACGGGTGTGCCGTGCCGGTCGCCTCGCGCACCGCCCCGGCGATCAGCCGGGAGACCTCCAGGTGCTGCGCCACGTACGCGCCGCCCGCCGGGCCGGAGGTGTCGGCCGAGGCGGTGGGGATGGAATGGGTGGTGAACGCGAGGTGCGCGCCGTCCCTGACCTCCTCGGGCAGCTCCTTCAGCGCGTCCAGGACGCCGTCGACCATGGGCTCGACGAAGCCGGGGTGGTTGAAGTAGTGGCGGATCCGGTCGATCCGCAAGGCGCCCGGGGCGACGGCGCCCTCGGCCTCCAGCGCGGCGACGGCGGCGGCCAGGTCCTCCTGGTACTGCCGGCAGCCGGAGTACGAGGAGTAGGCGCTGGTCACCAGCGTCAGCACCCGGCGGTGGCCGGCCGCGGCCAGCTCGCGCAGGGTGTCGGTGAGCAGCGGCGTCCAGTTGCGGTTGCCCCAGTAGACGGGCAGGTCCACGCCGTGCCCGGCGAGGTCGGCGCGCAGGGCGGCGAGCAGTTCGCGGTTCTGGGCGTTGATGGGGCTGACCCCGCCGAAGCGGACGTAGTGCTCCCCCACCTCCGCCAGCCGCTCGCGGGGGATCCCCCGGCCCCGGGTCACGTTCTCCAGGAACGGCACGACGTCCGCCGGCCCCTCCGGTCCGCCGAAGGAGAGCAGCAGCAGGGCGTCGTAGGGGCGTACGTCGGGCGCGTCAGGCATACCCCGATCCTGCCATCAGCGGCCGCCCGAGAGCCTCCCGGGCCCGGCGCCCCCGGCAGACCGCCCGGCCGCCCCGCCCGCCCGGCATGGGAGGGCAACGGGTGAGAAGGGCTCCTAAGCTGGGGAAAACCTCCCGCCGGCGCCCTGGCGCGCGGGCGGGAGGACCGCCTGTCCGCAGCGCCCCCGTCAGAGCCGCACCGCACCCCTGTGAGCCGCACTTGCTAGGCCCCTACCGCGCCGTCTTCGCACGTCCCGGCACCCTGTCGTTCTCCGCCGCCGGCCTGCTGGGCCGGATGCCGCTGGCGATGACGGGGCTCGGGATCGTCACGATGATCTCCCAGCTGACCGGCCGCTACGGGCTCGCCGGCGCGCTCACCGCCACCCTGGCCGTCGCCTCGGCCGTCCTGGGCCCGCAGATCTCCCGCCTCACCGACCGCTACGGGCAGCGCCGCGTGATGCGCCCGGTGACGCTCGTCTCCGTCACCGCGATCGGCCTGCTGTGCCTGACGGCCGGCAGCGGCTGGCCGCGCTGGCTGCTCTTCGTCTTCTCGGCCGTCGCCGGCTGCGTGCCCAACGTGGGCTCCATGATCCGCGCCCGCTGGGCGCTGATCTACCGTGACGACCGCGGCCGGCTGCACACCGCGTACTCGCTGGAGTCGGTCGTCGACGAGCTGTGCTTCATCTTCGGCCCGATCCTGGCCATCGGGCTGTCCACCTCGCTCTTCCCCGAGGCGGGCCCGCTGCTCGCCGCCCTCTTCCTGCTGACGGGCGTGTGGTGGCTCACCTCCCAGCGGGCCACCGAGCCGCCGCCGCACCCGCCCGGGCAGCACACCGGCGGCGCCGTGCTGCGTACGCCCGGACTGCCGTGGCTGGTGGCGGCGTTCGTGGCGACGGGCGCGCTGCTGGCGGGCGCCGAGGTGGCGACGGTGGCGTTCGCCGAGGAGGAGGGCCACAAGTCCGCCGCGAGCCTGGTGCTGGCGCTGTGGGCGCTGGGCTCGGGGCTGGCCGGGCTGGTCTTCGGGCTCGTCCATCCCAGGGGACCGCTGTCCAGGCGCTTCCTGCTGGGAGTGACGGCGATGGCGGTGAGTATGATCCCGCTCCAACTGGTCGACAGCCTGCCGCTGCTGGCCGTGGCGCTGTTCGTCTCCGGTATGGCGATCGCTCCGACCATGGTGACCACCATGGCCATGGTCGAGCAGCTCGTCCCGCCGGCCCGGCTCACCGAGGGCATGACCTGGGTGAGCACCGGCCTCGCCGTGGGCGTGGCCCTCGGCTCGGCGGTCACCGGATGGGTCATCGACGCCTCCGGGGCGCGGGCCGGGTACGCCGTACCGGGGATGGCGGGAGCGCTCGCGGCCGTGGTGGCGCTGCTGGGGTACCGCCGGCTGCGGTCGGTGCCCGCACGGGAGGGGACGAATGCTGGGGACAGTGGCGGGGAGAAACGGGAGCACGTGGAGTAACTGGGCGGGGAACGTCACCGCGCGGCCGGCGCGCAGCGTCAGCCCGTCCAGTACGGAGGAGGTCGCCGCGGCGGTGCGGCGGGCGGCGGCGGAGGGGCTGACGGTCAAGGCGGTCGGTACGGGCCACTCCTTCACCCCCGTCGCCGCCACCGAGGGGCTGCTCGTACGGCCGGAGCGGCTGACGGGGATCCTCGCCGTCGACCGCGGCGCCGAGGGCGGGCCGACGGTCACCGTGGCGGCGGGGACGCCGCTGAAGGTGCTCAACCGGGAGCTGGCCGCGGCGGGGCTGTCGCTGACCAACATGGGCGACATCATGGAGCAGACCGTCTCCGGGGCGGTGAGCACCGGCACGCACGGCACCGGGCGGGCCTCCGCCTCCATCGCGGCGCAGGTGGTGGGCCTGGAGCTGGTGACGGCGGACGGGCAGGTGCTGAGCTGCTCGGCCCGGGAGAACGCGGAGGTCTTCACCGCGGCCCGGCTGGGGCTGGGCGCGCTGGGCGTGCTCACCTCGCTGACCCTCGCGGTGGAGCCGCTCTTCCTGCTGACCGCGCGCGAGCAGCCGATGCCCTTCGACGAGGTGACCGCGCGCTTCGACGAACTGGCCGGGGAGAACGAGCACTTCGAGTTCTACTGGTTCCCGCACACCACCGGCTGCCACACCAAGCGCAACAACCGCTCCCCCGGCCCCGCCGCCCCGCTGGGCGCGGTCGGCCGCTGGCTGGAGGAGGAACTGCTCTCCAACGGGGTCTGGGAGGTCGCCTGCCGGGTCGGGCGCGCCGTCCCCGCCGCGGTCCCCCCGATCGCGCGGATCGCCGCCGGCGCCTGGTCGGAGCGGACGTACACCGATCTGCCGTACAAGGTCTTCACCAGTCCGCGCCGGGTGCGCTTCGTGGAGATGGAGTACGCCCTGCCGCGCGCGGCGGCCATGGACGCGCTGCGCGAGCTGCGCGCCCTGATCGACTCCTCGGGGCTGCGGGTCGGCTTCCCGGTGGAGGTGCGGACCGCGCCGGCGGACGACCTGCCGCTGTCGACGGCCTCGGGCCGCGAGAGCGCGTACATAGCCGTGCACCTGTACCGGGGGACGCCGTACGAGGCGTACTTCACGGCGGTGGAGCGGATCATGACCGCCTACGGGGGGCGGCCGCACTGGGGCAAGCTGCACACCCGCGACGCGGACTACCTGGCGTCGGTCTATCCGCGCTTCGGGGAGTTCCTGGCGGTCAGGGAGCGGTTGGATCCGGGGCGGGTGTTCGCGAACGACTATCTGCGCCGGGTGCTGGGGTAGTCGGGGCGGCGCTCTCCGGGGCGGAGGGGTCCGGGGTGGGGGCGGCGGGCTCCTCGGCGCCGTCCGCCGGGGGCGTGGGGGCGGGCGTCGGCGTGGCCGGGGCGTCCTCCTCGCCGGGGGTGCCGCTCCCGGGGGGCGCCGTCTGCTTGCCGCCCTGTCCGCCGGGGGTGCTGCCGGGGTCGGGCTTCACGTCCCGGCCGCCGCTGTCCGCGGGGGCCTGCCCGTCGCCGTCGTCGGCGGGCTGCTTCTTCCCGCCGCCGCCGGTGTGCAGGACGCGGCCGATGCTCGTACCGCCGCCGTCGTCCCTGCCCCACCAGCCGGCCATCGTGCTGCCGGAGGCCGCCTCGATGCCGAAGACCGCCGCCATCCCCGTCGCGAAGACCACGGCCGCCGTCGCCGCCGCGCGCCGCCTGCCGCGCAGCCGGGTGCCGTGGACGGAGGCGGTGCTGTAGGAGCCGGGCGGGGCGCCGGGGGTGGCCTGGGGGGAGGTTCGGTGCGCGGCCTTGCGCCCGGTGTCCTGCGCCGCCTCGCGCAGCTGCTCGCCGGTGCGCCGGAACAGCTGCTGGAAGACCGCGCCGCCGACCGTCGCGCCGACGCTGACCACGCCGGCGCCGATGATCGTGCCGTACACGCCGAGGCTGGACGCCAGGAACGCCGCCACGACCGTGGCGCCGGCGCTGGCGGCCACCTGCGAGCCGTTCAGGTCCAGCCCCCGGCGGGCCCGCCGCTCACCGCCGCCGTCCCCGGTCGGCGCGGGCGCCGCCTCCGGTCCGGTCGCGTGCCGTACATCCCGCTTTGCTGTCTGGCGCATCCCCATCCACATCGGTCGCTCTTCGGCCTTTCCCCCATGAGTGACCCATGGGCGGACCGGGAAGTTCCGAATAGTCGGTTTCTGTGATTCACCCCACCCGCTGCCGCCCGTACCGGGGTCGGGGAATTCCCCGGGGAAGTTCGCCCGTTCGGCCGCGCCCCGGCAGAAGCGGCGCCTCCGCTCGGACCGCCGCCCTCCGAATCGGGAGATTCCGTGATCCTTCGCCCCGCGTCGACGCAGGTGGCGGGCGCGAAGCGGGCCAACTCGGGGCCTGTGCGAGAAGTTGGGCGGCGTGCCGGTACGGTCTTCCGGCGCGAACGGGGCCCGAATGGAGTACTGTGACGAACCCGTGCTCCGGCGTCCCGTTCCACGGGTGGCCCGCATGGTCACTCAGCGTTGCAAATTGGTAACCGTGCCATAAACGGCGCTCAGGACCCAGGTCCGACACGCCGGGCAACTCGGTAGCAAAGTGGAAAGGTTGTGGCAGTCCGCACGCGGACAGGCCACACTCGACTAGCGGAAGCAGCGACGCACACGTGACGTCGGCAGGCACGACCCGGGAGGTCCCCATGCCCGAACTGCGTGTCGTGGCCGTCAGCAACGACGGCACACGGCTGGTGCTGAAGGCTGCGGACGCCACGGAGTACACCCTTCCGATTGACGAGCGGCTGCGGGCCGCCGTCCGCAACGACCGCGCACGCCTCGGCCAGATCGAGATCGAGGTCGAGTCCCACCTGCGTCCCCGCGACATCCAGGCGCGGATACGGGCCGGCGCCTCCGCCGAGGAGGTCGCGGCCCTCGCGGGCATCCCGGTCGACCGGGTGCGGCGCTTCGAGGGACCGGTGCTCGCCGAGCGGGCGTTCATGGCCGAGCGGGCGCGCAAGACGCCGGTGCGGCGCCCCGGCGAGTCCACGGGCCCGACGCTGGGCGAGGCGGTCGCCGAGCGGCTGATGATGCGCGGCGTGGAGAAGGAGACCGTCCAGTGGGACTCCTGGCGGCGTGACGACGGCACCTGGGAGGTGCTGCTCGTCTACCGCGTCGCCGGTGAGCCGCACAGCGCCGGGTGGACCTACGATCCGCCGCGTCGGCTCGTCCAGGCGGTGGACGACGAGGCCCGTTCGCTGATCGGCGAGTCCGACGAGCCGCCGGAGCCCTCGTTCCCCTTCATCCCCCGGATCGCGCGCCTGCCGCGTACGGACCGGGACGCGGAGGGCCCCGAGCGCCCTGAGCGTCCCGAGCGCGCCACCGGGCGGGAGCGTGACCGCGAGCCCGAGGCGGGGAGCGGAGCCGACCGGGGCAGTGGGGCGTCGGGATCGTCGGGCGCCTCCGATTCGCTGACCAGTCTGCTGGAGGCGGTGCCCAACTTCGTCCGGGGCGACCTGGTGGCGCCCGAGCAGTCGGCGCCGGCGGTGGAGACCCCCGAGCCGCCGGTCGCGCCGCCCGCCGTCGAGGTGGCGGAGCCCGCCGCTCCGGCGGCTGCCGCGGCCTCGGCCGGCTCGGCGTACGCGGATGTGCTGATGCCGCCGCGCAGCGTGCGCGGCCACCGGGAGCGGCTGACGGGGCAGACGGACCGCCAGGCCGAGGCGGACGGGGTGCGTCCGGGGCGCCGGGCGTCGGTCCCCTCCTGGGACGAGATCGTCTTCGGCTCGCGGCGCAAGAAGCCCGAGTAGTCCGAACGGCCCGAACGGCTAGCGCGCGAACGGCGGCCGGCCCCCCTCCGAGGGGGGTCGGCCGCCGTTTCGCTTCGGGGTGCTCCCGGTCGGATCAGCCCCGCTCGGGCCCGGTCGCCACCGGCCGCGCCGGGTCGGCGGACCACTCCGACCAGGAGCCGACGTACAGCGCGGCGTCCACGCCCGCCACCGCCAGGGCCAGCACCTCGTGGGCGCCCGAGACGCCGGAGCCGCAGTAGACGCCGACCTCGGCGCCGGGGACGGCGCCCAACTCCGAGAAGCGGCCGGCCAGTTCGGCGGCCGGACGGAAGGTGCCGTCGGGTGCGGTGTTCTCCGTGGTGGGGGCGCTGAGGGCGCCGGGGACATGGCCGGCGACCTTGTCGATGGGCTCGGTCTCGCCCCGGTAGCGCTCCCCGGCCCGTGCGTCGAGCAGTACGCCGCGGCGGGCGAGGGCGGCGGCCTCGTCGGCCGTGAGGTGGCCGTACGGGCGCGGTACGGGGCGGAAGTCGCCGGGCTCCGGGGCCGGGACGGCGGTCGAGAGGGGGCCGGTCCAGGCGGCCAGTCCGCCGTCCAGGACCCGTACCGAGGGGTGACCCGTCCAGCGCAGCATCCACCAGGCGCGGGCGGAGGCCCAGCCCAGCCAGTCGTCGTACACGACCACGTCGCGGTCCGCCGAGACCCCGGCCCGCCTCATCGCCGCCTCGAAGACGGCGGGCTCGGGCAGCGGGTGGCGGCCCCCGGCGCCGGGCGGGCCGGCGAGTTCGGCCTCCAGGTCGACGAAGACCGCGCCGGGGATGTGCCCCGCCCCGTACGCGAGCCGGCCGGGCGGGCCGCCCATCCGGTAGCGGACGTCGAGCAGCACCGGGGCGTCGAGGCGGGACAGGGCGGCGGCGAGGTCGGGCGCGGAGATCAGCGGTTCCATGGGGCCATCCTCGCGCAGTCGCCGCGGCGGCACGACAGGGCACCGGCGGTGGCTTTTCGTGAGCGCGGGGACACCCTCCGGAAACGTCACGGAAACCCCATCGCCGACATTTCACCTGGGAATTGGGGAGAATTCGTCGCACAGGGGGCGCGGTTTGCGCTGCCGGGTGGAAGCATCTCCCCCATGACCGAGGGAGCGAGCGACCCGACAGTGCCACGAGCCCCGGGCACCCCGGGCTGGGTGACACTGCTGTCGCACAGCCTGCCGGCCGCCCGTGACTTCTACGGGGCCCTGTTCGGCTGGCAGTTCACCGAGCCGGGCGCGCGGGTGGGTCCGTACGAGCACGCGCTGCGCGTCCAGTGCGGCGGCCGGGATCTGGCGGGCATGGGCGAGTTGGCGCCCCGGAGCCGCCGACTGCCCGCCTGGACGCCGTACTTCACGGTGCCGGACGCGGACGGGGCGGCGGACGCGGTGCGCTTCACCGGCGGCACGGTGGCCGTCGGACCGCTGGACCTCGGCCGGCGCGGGCGGATGGCGCTCTGCGCGGATCCGGCCGGCGCGGTCCTGGGCGTCTGGCAGCCGCGCGGGCCCCACGAGCCGCCCCGGCGGCCGCAGACCGGCGCGGCCGTCTGGCACGAGCTGTGGGTGCCGGAGCCCTCGGCGGTCACCCGCTTCTACGAGTGGGTCTTCGGCTGCGCCTTCGACAAGCAGCCGGACGGCTCCCTCACGCTGCGCGCCGGCGGTCGGGCCGTCGCCGCGATCCGCCCCCTGTCCCCCGCCTTCCCGCCGCACACCCCCGCGCACTGGGGGACGCACTTCGCGGTGAAGGACGTCGCGGAGTCCCTCGACCGGCTGCTGGGGCTGGGCGGGCGGGTCCTGCGCGGGCCGTACGAGACGGCGGCGGGGCGGCGGCGGGCTGAGGCGGCGGATCCGGAGGGGGCGCGGTTCACGCTGGTGGAGTGGGACTGAGGGCGGTGCGCGCGCCCGTACGTCAGGCCCGTACGTCAGGAGGGGCGGCGGCGGGGGCGGGCGGTGCCCTTGCGGGCGTTCGCGCCGCCGGCGCGCTTGGCGGCCGGGGGCTTGCCCTTGGCGCCCTTGACACCCTTGGCGCCCCCGCCTCCGCCGCCCTTGGCCGTCCCGCTCCCGGCGGCCTTCGCCCTGGCCGGCTTCCCGGACTTCTCCGGCTTCGCCGCCTCCTCCGTACGGCGCCCCCGCGAGCTGTTGGCGGTCCGGCCCCGGACGATGCCGATGAAGTCCTCCACCCGGTCCGTCGTGGCCTCCTCCGGCCAGGCGAGGGCGAGCTGCGACTCGGGCAGGCCGGTCACGGGGCGGTAGGTGAGGTCCTTGCGGTGGTGCAGGCGGGCCAGCGACTGCGGGACGGCCAGCACGCCGACGCCCGCCGCCACGAGCTGCACGGCGTCCTCGGTCGTCGCCGGGCGCTCCAGGGCCGGGCGGCCGGGGGGCCGCGCCAGGCCCGCGGCGGCCCAGTCCAGGGTGTCGTCGAGGGGGTGCAAGGCCAGCTCGTCGGCCAGGTCCTCGGCGCTCAGGGTGTCGGCGGCGGCGAAGAGGTGGTCCTTCGGGACGACCACGACGGTCGTCTCCGTGTAGAGCGGGATGGCGTGCAGGTCCGTACGGTCGATCGGCAGCCGTACGAACCCCGCGTCCAGCCGACGTCCGCGCAGCGCGGCGGGGGCCTCGGCGGGCTCGACGGAGACCAGCTCCAGGGGGAGGCGCGGATAGCGCTCCCGCCAGATCCGCACCCATTTGCCGGGCGTCACACCGGGCACGTAGCCGAGGCGGAAGACCGCCGGGGCCGCCGGGTCGGGGGTGGGATCGTCGGTGGCGTTCACGTGCCTCAGCGTAGCCGCCGGGATCCGGGGCGGCTCACCTGCTCGTATCCTTCATGCATGAACGCGCAACAGAACGCCCAGACCATGAAGCCCGCCACCGCGGCGAAGAAGCTGGGTGTGCACCTCGACGCCACCCCCGAGGAGTTCCGCAGCGGTGTCGTGACGCGCGCCGAGCTGAACGCCCTGCAGGCGGACCCGCCCCAGTGGCTGAGCGACCTGCGCCGCGACGGCCCGCACCCGCGCCCGGTGGTCGCCGCCAAGCTCGGCGTCTCGATCTCCGGCCTCGCCCGCGGCGGCGTCACGGAGGCGCTGACCACGGCGCAGATCGACGCGCTGAAGGAGGAGGGCCCGGAGTGGCTGCGCAAGGAGCGCGCCACGCAGGCGGAGGTCCGCCGGGAAGCGGTGCGCCTGAAGGAGAAGAAGGCGGCGGAGGCGGAGTCGCGGCAGGACTGAGCACGCCGTCAGTAGGATCGGCGCATGCCGTTCGAGGAGCCCGGTGATGGGGGGAGAGATCCTGACAACGCCGGGCTTTTCAGGGGTATTTGCGGTAGAATAGAGAGTTTCAGCGAGCGAGCGAGCGAGCGAGCGAGCGAGCGAGCGAGTCAGGCAGACAGACAGACAGACCGCGAGCGGGCCGTGCTCGTCGCCGTCCGGTCGGCCGCGTCCCTGTACCGGCTGCTCGACGTGCTTCCCGTCTTCGAGGGCGACGGGCGCATCGCGGTCCGCTTCACCCTCGTGCCGGGCTCGGCCTTCGACGTGGACGCCCTCGCCGCCCTGGAGCGCTCCGGCGCCCGTACCCTCAGCTGGGCGCAGGCCCTCGGCCGTAAGCACGATCTGATACTCGGCGCCGCCCCGAAGGGCGAGCTGCGGTCGCTCTCCGGCCCCCGGGTCGTGCTGCCGCACGGCGCCGGCTTCAACAAGGCGCTCCCACAGGAGGGTTCACCCCTGCTGCCGTCCGGTCTCGACCCCCACTACCTGCTCCCCGGCGGGGAGCCGCTGGCGGACCTGCACGTCCTGGCGCACGACGAGCAGCTCGCCCGGCTGGCCGCGCACTGCCCGCCGGCGGCAGCCCGGGCGGCGGTGGTCGGCGATCCGACGCTGGACCGGTTGACGGCCTCGCTCCCCCGGCGGGAGGACTACCGCCGCGCCCTCGGTACGGGCCCGCGCCGCCTGGTCGTGCTCACCTCCACCTGGGGTCCGGAGTCGCTGCTCGCCCGGCGCCCGGAGCTGGCGGTCGAGCTGGCCCAGGGGCTGCCGCACGACGCGTACCAGCCGGCCCTGGTCGTCCATCCCAACGAGTACAGCAGGTCCGGTCCCTTCGAGCTGACCCGGCGGCTGGCCCCCGCGCTGGCGGCGGGGCTGGTGCTGGCGCGGCCGCACGAGGAGTGGGCGGCCCTGCTGGTCGCGGCCGACGCGGTGGTCACCGACCACGGCTCGACCGCCCTGTACGCCGCCGCGCTGGGCCGCCCGGTCATCGGCGCGTACGACGGCGGCCGCGAGCTGATCCCCGGCAGCCCCCTGGCGGAGCTGCTCGCGCGGGCGCCCCGGCTGCACCCCGGGGCCGGGGCGAAGGGGCTGGTGGCGGCGCTGGAGGCGGCGGGGCAGCTGGACGCCGGCGAGTTCGCGCACCGCGCCTTCGCCCGGCAGCCGGCGCTGCCCCGGCTGCGCGAGGAGCTGTACCGGCTGCTGGGGCTGCCTCCCGGGAGGACGCCGGTGGCCGCGCGCCCGCTGCCCGCACCGCGTACGCCGTCCCGGCCGGCCGCCGCTTTCGCCGTACGGGCCGAGGTGGCCGGGGTGCGCGTGGCCATCACCCGCTTCCCCGCCGCCGGCCCCGAGCCCGCGCACCATCTGGCGGCGGAGCACCCCCCGGCCGATCCGCGCCTGCTGCACAGCGCGGCGGTGCTGTGGCGCCGCGCCCGGCCCGCCGCCGCGCCGCACGCCAGCGGCTGGACCGCCGCGGGGTGGACGGCCCACGTGTTCGCGCAGGCGCCCGGCTGCCGGACGGCCGCCGCGGTCCTGGATGCCGGCCGGGTCCTGGTCCGGCACCGTTCGGCCGGGCTGCTGAGCGTCCGGGTGGCACCGTCCCTGGTGGAGGGGCGGGTGCTGCGCTGCGATCCGGCCGCCGCGGTCTCGGCCGTGCACGCCTGGCTGGCAGCCGGGGGCCGGACGCCGGAGGCGGCCGACTGGGTGTCGCTGGTCTGCGAGGTCGGGGGGCTGCGGGTCGGGGTGGAGGTGGGGCGGGCGCGGGAGGCGGATCTCGACTACGAGGTCTGAGGGGGCGCTCCGTGGCGTTCGGCGAGCAGCCGGGCGGCGGCGCGGTGCTCCGCGGCCTCCTGCGGTTCGTCCAACTCGCCGAGGAGGGCGGCCAGTTCCTCCCGTACGCGTGCCTCGTCGGCGGTGGATCCGCGGGCGCACGCGCCCGCCAGCGCCGTACGCAGCGGGGCGAGCGCCTCCGTCGGCCGGCCGGCGCCCCGCAGCGCGCGGCCGAGGGCGAAGGCGGTCCTGGCCGTCATGCGCTCGCGCCGCTGCCCGGCCGCCATCCGGTGCGCCTGCGCCAGCAGTTCGGCCGCGTGCCCGTAGTCGGCGCCGCGCAGGGCGGTCTGTCCGAGGTGGTAGGTCTGGAGCAGGACGCCGTAGGCGTTGCCGATCTCCTGGTGGACGCGCCGGGCCGCCTCGAAGTCCCGGGCTGCCGCGTCCAGGTCTCCGACGGCCAGCCGCAGATTGCCTCGGAACTCCGTCACCGAAGCCGTCAGTTTGCGCTCGTTGGTGCCGTCGCCCAGGGTTTCGGCGATGCCCAGCGCCCGGCCCAGCTGTTCGGCGGCCTCCTCGTAGCGCTCCTGCTCCCACAGTGCCCGGGCCAGCTGGCAGCGGGTACGGGCCATCGCCCGCGGTTCCTCCGCGCGGTCGGCGGCGGCTACGGCGGTGCGGAAGGCGTCGGTGGCGTCCGCGTAGTGCCGGTGGTCGAGGAAGTGGGTCCACAGCGGTTCGGCCAGCGCCCAGGCGTCCTCGTAGCGTCCGTCGTCGAAGGCGAGGCGTACGCAGGCGTGCAGCGGGAGGCGCCGCTCCGCCAGCCAGCGCAGGGCTGCGGGAGGGTCGGTGAACTCCACGTCCGGTACGCCGGGCAGTGCCTCGGGCAGCGCGGCGAAGGTCATGCGGGGGCCGGCGGCCAGCAGGTCGGCGCGTGCCGCCTGGCGGCGGTACCAGCGGATCAGGGTCCGCAGGGCCGCCGCGCGCTCCGCACCCTGCGGATCGGCGTGGTGGGCGCGGCGGGCGGCGTGTCCGCGCAGCAGGGCGTGCATACGGTGCTCGGGTCCGCGCCGCTCCAGCAGGCCGGCGGTCTCCAGCTCCTCCAGTGCGTCCTCGGCCTGCTCGACGGCCGTGCTTTCCCCGGCCTCCCCGCCTCCCGTGGGCCCGGCGCCGAGCAGCGCGGCGGCCTCCAGAGTGGTCACGGTCGGGCCGGGGTGGTGGGCGAGCAGGCGGTAGAGCCGGGCGGCCAGCCCGCCCAGGTCGGCGTACGCCGCGTCCCAGACCGCCTCCACCACGGGGATCCCCTTCTCGCGCAGTTCGCGGGTCAGTTCGGCGACCAGCCGGGACAGGGCGCGGCGGGGGTGGCGGCGTACCCACTGGGCCGCCACGTGCAGCGCGGCCGGCAGTCCGCCGCAGCTTCCGGCCAGCTCCGCCGCCGCCTGCGGCTCGGCGGTCAGCCGGGGGCCGTCCACCAGGCGGTGCAGGAGGCGGACGCCGTCCTCGGCGGTCAGCGGTCCCACCGGCACCTCGGCGGCTATGCCGGGGAGGTCGTGCAGGGGGGCGCGGCTCGTGACGATGACCAGGCTCGCGGCGGAGGCGGGGAGCAGGGGCGCGGCCTCCGTGCCGTAGCGGGCGTTGTCGACGACCACGAGGAGCCGCTTGCCGCGGGTGAGGGTCCAGTACTGCTTCGAGCGGGCCGCGAAGCCGCGGCCGAGCCACTGGGGGTCGACGCCCAGGCCGCCCAGCAGCTCGCCGAGCGCGTCCGCGAGCTCCACCACCCCCTCGCGGCGCAGGTCGTCGAGGTCGAGGTAGAGGACGCCGTCGGGGTAATCCTCGGCGCGGCGGCGGGCCAGGTGGAAGCCGAGGGCGGTCTTGCCGATGCCGGCGATCCCGGTCAACGAGACGACCCGCGGCCCGGGTCGGGAGGGCGGCCCGGCGGTGGCGCGGTCGACCAGCTCCTGCTCCGCCCGGCGGTTCTCGAAGTGCACGAGGGAGGGCGGCAGTTGGAAGGGGGCGGGCGGGGCGGAGGCGTGGTAGTGCTGGTGCAGCTCTCCGATCCGCCCGGCCTGGACCACGGTGTGGGCGTGGCCGTCCAGCCGGTTGAAGGTGTCGTCCGCCATTCTCCAACCCTACTGAGAAGTGGGCGAGTTGGCTCGGATACGGGCGATCACCCCCGCGCGGGGGCGCCGTTGCCGCAGGTGCGGGAGCGCTCCTATGGTGGGTGCGACAACCCGGACAGGGGGAGCGGCCATGGATCCGATCACGGCAGCCGCGCTCGCGGCACTTGCCACGGGAACGGGCGGGGAGGCGGGCCGCCAGGCGTGGCAGGGGCTCGTCGCGCTGGTGCGGCGCCCCTTCACGCGGGAGTCGGCGCGGGAGGAGGCCGGAGCGCCGGCTGCGGCTGCGGGCTCGGGCGAGCCGGAACTGGCCGCGCTGGCGGCCGAGCCGGCCGACGCGCTGCGGGCCCAGGCGCTGGCCACCGCGCTCGGGGTGCGCGCGGCCCTCGACGCGGACTTCCGCCGGCTGCTCGACGAGTGGTGGCGCCAGGCGCGGGCGGCGGAGCCGGGCGGCGACGTGCACAACCAGGTCAGCGGGGGCACCCAGCACCAGGTGGTCCAGGCCCGCGACATCTCCCACCTGACGTTCACCACCGACTAGCCCGGCCACTGCGCCGGGTTCACGCTCCGGCGGGCAGCTCCGCCAGGGCGTCGACCTCGACCCGGAAGGCGGGGTGGACCAGTCCGGCGACCTTGACCAGTGAGCAGGCCGGCGGGCGGGCCGGGTCCAGGAACTCGTCGCGTACCCGGCGGAACGTCTCCAGGTCGGCCAGGTCGGTCAGGTACACCGTCAGCTTGACCACGTGCTCCATGGCGGCACCCGCGGCCGCCAACGCGGTGGCCAGGTTCACGAAGACCTGCCGTATCTGCGCCTCGGCGTCCCCTTCGCCCACCACCTGCCCCTGGGCGTCCGCCGGAATCTGCCCCGAGACGGCGACCATGGGCCCGGTGAACCTCACCGCGTGGCTGTAGCCGTTGACGGGCGGCGTGCCTTCCGGTCGGACGAAGTGCCGCATCATGCCTCCTGGACTCATGTCGGGGTGTGCTGTGCCACGGCTGCGAACGCGCTGCGGGAGCCGCTCGTCGCACGGTCGCGCCGGACCGGGGCGAGGCGGTGGGCGGCGGAGAGGCCGTGCGGGGGTCAGGCGTGGTTGACGGGGAGGACGTCCGGGGAGAGGGCGCTCGCGTGGGCTGCCGCCGAGGTCATGCGCTTGCGGTGGTGGCGGCGGCAGAGGACCTCGTAGCCGATCTCCTCCGCCGGGCGGTTGACGTCGCCGACCACCACCTGGGCGCCCTCGACCACCATCTCACCGTCTATCGTGCGGGCGTTGTGGGTGGCGCGGGCGCCGCACCAGCACAGGGCCTCGACCTGGAGCTGCTCGATCCGGTCCGCCAGCTCGATCAGCCGCTGCGAGCCCGGGAACAGCTTCGTACGGAAGTCCGTCGTGATGCCGAAGGCGAACACGTCCATGTCGAGGTCGTCCACGATGCACGCGAGCTGGTCGATCTGCTCCGGGGAGAGGAACTGGGCTTCGTCCACGATCACGTAGTCCGCCCGGCCGCCCTGGGACAGCTGGGCGACCAGGTACGCGTACAGGTCCATGCCCTCCGGCGCCTCCACCGCCTCCGTCACCAGGCCCAGCCGCGAGGACAGCTTCCCCTCCCCCGCCCGGTCGTCCCGGGTGAAGATCACGCCCTGCAGCCCCCGCGCCGAACGGTTGTGTCCGATTTGGAGCGCCAGAGTCGACTTCCCGCAGTCCATGGTCCCGGAGAAGAACACCAGCTCGCTCAAGACTTCCTCACTCTTCGTCCGCTTCTGTCCGCCCGGGGGATCGTACGGGCGCGGTCCGGTGCCGTCGATCGGGGTGATCGGGGGGCGCCGGACAGACCTAGGAGCGTACTTCGATCAGCGGGACGAGTTGTTCGCGGGGGGTCAGGGTGCCGTGCATGCCGGCCAGCATCGACTCCTTGGGCTCCGTGCGCGTGGCGACGATCGCGATGTCGTCCGCCGCGGCGACGATCACGTCGCCCAGGCGCTCGTAGACCCGCTGCTCCACGGGGCCGAACCAGCCCAGGTCGATCGCCTCGTCCCGGCTCGCCACCCACGCCTGCTCGCCCAGGACGTCGCGCCAGACGGCGAGGACGTCGCTCGCGGCGCCGGGGACGGCGTAGACGTGGCGGGCGCGGCCCTCGCCGCCGAGCAGGGCGACGCCGGCGCTCAGCTCCCAGTCCTCGTCGAAGTCGAAGCGGGCCTCGGGGGTGAAGGGGATGTCGGTCATGCCGTGGTCGGCGGTGACGTACAGGGCGGATCGGGGCGGGAGTTGCTCGGCGAGGCGCTGGGCGAGGCGGTCGGCGTACATCAACTGCCCGCGCCAGGCGTCGGAGTCGACGCCGAAGCGGTGGCCCTTGCCGTCGACCTCGCTGTAGTACGTGTAGACCAGCGCGCGGTCGGCGGCGCCGAGTTGGCGCGCGGCGAGGTCCATGCGGTCCTCGCCGGAGAGGCGGCCGTGGAAGGTGCCGCCGCTGAGCGCGATCTTCGTCAGCGGGGTGTGGGCGAAGTCCGGGGCGGAGACCTGGCAGGTGTGCACGCCCGCGGCGGCGGCGAGTCGGAAGACGGTGGGGTGGGGCTGCCAGAGGTGCGGGTCGGTGTGCGGCTGCCAGCGCAGCTGGTTCATCAGGGCGCCGGTGGCGGGGTTGCGTACCGCGTAGCCCGGCAGTCCGTGCGCGCCGGGGGGCAGTCCGGTGCCGACGGAGGCCAGTGAGGTGGCCGTGGTGGAGGGGAAGCCGGCGGTGAGGGGGCCCGGACTCCCGGCCGCGGCATGGGCGTTGAGGAAGGGCGCCTCGTCGGGGTGCTCGCGCAGCTGCTCCCAGCCGAGGCCGTCGATGAGGAAGACGCAGGCCCGGTCGACGGGCTCCAGCGGCAGGGTCGCCGCCAGGTCCGGGACGCCGAGGCCGGCGGCGAGGGTGGGCATGAGGTCGGCGAGGCTGGCCTCGCCGTAGCGGGGCACGGGCGCGTCGGCCGGGTCCAGGGGGACGGGCCAGGCGCCGCTGGGGGCGGCGTTCGTCACGGAGGCGCGCCTCAGGCGGTGGGGGCGTCGGCGGAGGTCGCCTCGGAGAGGGACTGCGCGAAGGCCAGCGCCTGGCGTACCGTCTCCGGCCCGTCGCCCGCCTCGCTCACCCGCAGGCTGAGGTCGTCGGCGGTGGAGGAGCCCGTGTAGCCGTGGTCCGCCTCGCAGTTGGGGTCGCCGCAGCTGGCCGGCTCCAGGTCCAGGCGGCTGACGGCGCCCCAGCCGACGGTGAGGACGACCTCGCGCGGCAGCGTGCCGGGCGTGTAGGACTCGGGGTGGGCGACGACGCGGCTGAGGACCACCGAGGAGATGCGGGAGAGCTTCACGCTCTCCGTGGAGGTGGTGGCGTAGGGCGTGGGGCTGGTGCCGTCGGCGGCCTGCTCGTCGGTGTGGCTGACGATGAAGCGGTTCTTGGTGAGCACCAGGACCGTGACGTGGCGGCGGACCTCGTTGGAGTCGAAGGTCGTCTCCTGGTGGACCAGGTAGTCGGCGACCGGCTCGCCGCCCAGGGCGGTCTCGACCGCCTCGGCCACCAGGGCCGGGTAGTAGCCGCTGCGCTCGATCGCCTCACGCAGGCCGTGGGTCGGAGTACCGGTCTTTGCCATGGGCTCAGCATAAGGGGTTTCGGGGGACCCGATCGTGCCCGCGGGGAGAGACGCCCGGTCCTCGGGGGCCGCTGCGGCGGAGGGGTCAGTACGAGGGGAGGGTCCGCGGCCCCAGGTCCGTACGCGCAGGGGGCGGCGCCAGGGTCGCGGCGGCGGACAGGACGCGCACGCCCGTGGCGGCGACGACCACCGGGGACAACTCCACGGCCACGACCTCCGGATGGTCGTCCACCAGCCGCGCCAGGCGCAGCAGCAGCTCCTCCAGGGCGGCGGTGTCCACGGGGGCGGCGCCGCGCCAGCCGAAGAGCAGCGGGGCGGCGCGCAGGGAGCGGACCTGCTCGGCGATGTCGCGCGGGCCGGCCGGGAGGAGGCGGTGGGCGACGTCCCCGAGCAGCTCGCAGGGGGCGCCGGCGACGCCGAAGGAGAGGACTGCGCCGACGCGGGGGTCGACCGCGGCCCGTACGACGGTGTCCACGCCGCGCGCGACCATCGGCTGGACGACGAGGGCCGGCTCCCCGCTGCCGCCGAGGGTGGCGGTCAGTTCGGCGTGGGCGCGGCGCAGGTCGTCCTCGTCGGCCAGGTCCAGGCGGACGCCGCCGAGGTCGGGGCGGTGGCGCAGGTGGGGGGCGGTGGCCTTGAGGGCGACGGGGTAGCCGAGCGCGGCGGCGGCGCGGGCGGCCCCGTCGGGGGTGGGGGCGGGGAGGGCGGGGCAGACGTCGATGCCGTAACGGGCCAGCAGGCGGGCGGTGTCGGTGGCGGGGAGCGGGAGGGGGGCGGGGGCCGGGTCGGAGGCGTCGGGAGTGTCAGGGGCGGCGGGGGCTTCGTGGGCCGCCAGCAGCGCCGTGATGTCGGCGCCGGCGCCGTCCTGGTCGAGGTCCTCGAACTGGGCCGGCTCGTGGCCCGGTGCGGCGGCCTCGCGGCGCCAGGCGGCGTAGCGGACCGCCTCGGCCAGCGCGCGGGCGGCGCGGTGGCCGGCGGTGACGGCGGGGATCACGGGGCCGGCGGCCAGCTCCTCGGCCAGGGTGTCCATCGCCAGGTGCACCACCATGACGGGCTTGGGGGCGCCCCCGCCCGCCGCCGTCGCCGCGTGCAGCGCCTCGGCCAGCGCGCGGGCCTCGGTGCGGGTGGCGCTGCGGGACTCCCCGGCCGCGGGCTCGGGGTCCCGTACGGAGGGGATGGCGGTGACCACCGCGGCGTCGCACTCCGCGTCGGCGAGGGCCGCCGCCAGCGCGGCCCGGAAGTCGGCCGGGCGGGCGGCGGTGGTGAGGTCGAGCGGCGGCAGCGGGCGCAGGCCCTGGCTGAGGCAGGCGTCGTAGGTGAGCAGGCCCAGCGACTCGGAGTTGCCCAGGATGGCCACCCGCGGGCCGGCCGGCAGCGGCTGGGCGCCGAGCAGCACGCCGGCGTCGACCAGCTCCGTGACGGTGTCCACGCGGATCACCCCGGCCTGGCGCAGCAGCGCGGAGACCGTCTCGTCCTCGATGGCGGCGGGGGCGACGCGGTGGCCGGGCGGGGCGCTGGCCGTGTGGCGGGCGCCCTTGACCACGACGACCGGTTTGCGCAGGGCGGTGCGGCGGGCGAGGCGGGCGAACTTGCGGGGGTTGCCGAGGGATTCGAGGTACATCAGGGCCACGTCCGTGCCCTCGTCCTCGTACCAGTACTGCAGGAAGTCGTTGCCGGAGACGTCCGCGCGGTTGCCGGCGGAGACGAAGGAGGAGACGCCCAGGCCGGGGCGGCCGGCCAGCTCGGTGAGCGCGGCGATGCCGATGGCGCCGGACTGGGTGAAGAGGCCGAGCCGTCCGGGGGCCGGGAGGTACGGGGCGAGGGAGGCGTTGAGGCGGGTGCGGGGGGCGGTGTTGAGCAGGCCGAAGGCGTTGGGGCCGATGATGCGCATGCCGTACGTGCGGGCCTGGCGCACGAGGTCGCGCTGGCGTCCCCGCCCCTCGGGGCCCGCGTCGGCGAAACCGGCGGAGAGCACGACCAGGCCCTGGACGCCGTGCTCGCCGCAGTCGGCGACCACGCCGGGGACGGCGGCGGCCGGGACGGCGACGACGGCGAGATCCACGGGGCCCTCGATGTCGGCGACGGCGCGGTGGGCCCGTACCCCCTCGGGCTCCAGAGTGCCCTGGGTGAAGGCGGAGTTGACGGCGTGGACCTCGCCGGGGAAGCCGCCGTCGAGGATGCGCCGCAGCACGGTGCGGCCGACGCCGCCGGGTCCGCGCCCGGTGCCGATCACCGCGACGGAGCGGGGGTTCAGCAGGCGCTGCACGGAGCGGGCCTCGGCGCGCAGCTCGCGGGCGCGCATCACCGCCAGGGAGCGCTCGGTGGGCTCCAGGTCGAGCTCCAGGCGCAGGACGCCGTCCTCGAAGGTCCGCTTCTGGGTGTAGCCGGCGTCGGTGAAGACCTTGGCCATCCTGGTGTTGGCGGGCAGCACCTCGGCCACGAAGCGCCGGATGCCGCGCTCGCGGGCGCAGGCGGCGATGTGCTCCAGCAGCGTGGCGGCGACGCCGCGGCCCTGGTCCTCGTCCTGGACCAGGAAGGCGACCTCCGCCTCGTCGGGGCCGATGCGGTCGTAGCGGACGGTGGCGATGAACTCCTCGCCCAGGGTGGCGCACAGGCCGACGCGGTCGGTCCAGTCGTGGTGGGTGAAGAGGCGCACGTCGCGGGCGGAGAGGCGGGGGTGCGGGGCGAAGAAGCGGTAGTACTTCGACTCGTCGGAGACCCGGGCGAAGAAGGACACCAGCCGCTCGGCGTCGTCCTCGACGATGGGGCGGATCCGCGCCGTACCGCCGTCGCGCAGTACGACGTCCGCCTCCCAGTGCGCGGGGTAGCTCTCGCCCATGGGGCAAGCGTACGGCTCCGAAGGCTCGCGCGGTGCGGGCCGGAGGGGCACTCTGGGGAGGACGCGCGCGGCGGCACATCCGGAATGCGAGGCTCCGGGCGCGGGTCGCACCATGCGAGAATGGTCTAGACAACCCGTTACGACCCGAAGGGGCATCACCATGGTTGAGCGCCGCGTCACCGTCGGCTGGGCCGAGGGACTGCACGCCCGCCCCGCCTCGATCTTCGTCCGCGCGGCCACGGCCGCCGGGGTTCCCGTGACCATCGCCAAGGCCGGCGGCAACGCCGTCAACGCCGCGTCGATGCTCGCCGTTCTGGGCCTCGGCGCGAGGGGCGGCGAGGAGATCATCCTGGCTACCGAGGACCACGGGGCCGAGGCGGCCCTGGACCGGCTGGCGAAGCTGGTCGCGGACGGACTGGAGGAGCTGCCGGAGACGGTCTGAGCGGTCGCGCGCCGCCCGCGGGGGCGGCGCGGGGCGCGGTCGGCCGTCGCACGGAAATCGCGGGGCCGTACGGAGCCGGTTTTCACCGCCGGTCCCGCGCGGCTCCGCTTTTCTTGCGCGACTTGCGCATCGTGCGCGTCGTGCGCGCGAATTCTCCGGGCTCGTAGCGGAGTCGCGTTACGTATCGCCGCTGGTTGTGTTTACGGGATGTTTCCGATAATTCACGGCCGGATTCCGCCGCAGCCGGTACGCCGCCGCCGCCCGCTCCACATGCGCCCCGGTGAGCGCCCGCGCCCGCTCCGCGTCCCCGCGCGCCACCGCGTCCACGATCGCGCCGTGCTCGTCCCAGGAGTCCACCGCGCGGTGGTGCTCCGCCGGCGCGTACATCCAGGCGATCTTGCGGCGCAGCTGCACCAGCGGGGCAACCAGACCCGGGCTGGCCGTGGCCTGGGCGAGCGTCTCGTGGAACCAGGCGTCCAGCGCGGCCAGTTCGGACAGCTCCCCGCGCCGCGCCCGCTCCCGGCCCAGGCGCACCAGTCCGCGCAGCACCTTCACGTGCGCCGGGGTGCGGCGCTGGGCGGCCCGCGCGGCGCCCAGCGGCTCCAACAGGGCGCGGATGTCCAGTAGATCGGCCGCGTCCTGCGCGGTCGGCTCGGCGACGCAGGCCCCGACATGGCGGCGGGTGGTGACGAAGCCCTCCGACTCCAGGGTGCGCAGCGCCTCCCGTACGGGCACGCGGGAGACGCCGTAGCGGCGCGCCAGCTGCTCCTCCGTCAGCCGGGCGCCGGGCGGGAAGAACCCCGAGACGATGTCGTCCCTGATCGCCGTGCACACGCCGCGCGCGGAGCCGGTCCCCACCGAGCCGCCCTCCCGTCCCACGCCGCGCTTCCGCTGCCGCGGCACCGTGTGTATGCAACGTGCGGCCGTCCGCCGGCCGCATGCCGGGAAATCCCCGCGGGACCGATTATGGCAGCGCGCGCTGAATTCCGGCAGGAAACAAATCAGCACTGGCCGGAAACAGCCCAAGGGATCATCGGTGAGTGGTGGGCGACGGGAAAAAGGCTGTCCGGTAAGGGAGAAGACGTCCGGGGCGCGAGGCAGGCAGGCAGGATGAACGAGGCGAGCTGAGACAGCCCGCGCCCCGCGGTGACGCGCAGGGGCCGCTCCCGCACCGGAGGGTGGCGGGAGCGGCCCCTGCGCGTGGGCCGGGTGCGTGGCCCGGGCGCGGTGTGTCAACCCTTGACGACCGTCACCTCACCGAGGCCCAGGGCGCGCACCGGCTCCTCGATCTGGGCGGCGTCGCCGACCAGCACCGTCACCAGCCGGTCCACGGGGAAGGCGGCGATCGCGGCCGCGGTGGCCTCCACCGTGCCGGTCTCGGTGAGGCGCTCGTACTGCTTCGCCTGCCAGTCGTCCGGCAGCTCCTGCTCGACCTGCTCGGCGAGGGTGTCGGCGACGGCCGCCGCCGTCTCGTACTTCAGCGGGGCCACCCCCACCAGGTTCTGCACGGCCACGTCCCGCTCGGCGTCCGTCAGGCCCTCGGCGGCCAGGGTGCGCAGCACCTTCCAGGTCTCCTCCAGTGCCGGGCCGGTGACCTCGGTGGCGACCGAACCGCTGATGGCGAGCATCGAGGCGCCGGTGCCGTCCTCGCCGGAGCGGATGATCTGGCCGAAGGCCCGCATCCCGTAGGTGTAGCCCTTCTCCTCGCGCAGCACGCGGTCGAGCCGGGAGGTCAGCGTGCCGCCGAGGCAGTACACGCCGAGCACCTGCGCCGGCCAGACGCGGTCGTGGCGGTCGGGACCGATCCGGCCGATGAGCACCTGCGTCTGGACCGCTCCGGGCCGGTCGACGATGATCACGCGGCCGGTGTCGTCCGCCACGACGGGCGGGGCGGCGGCCGGCTCCGCGGTGCCCCCGCTCCAGGCGCCGAGGGTGTCCGCCAGCGCGGCGGGCAGGTCGACGTCCGTCAGGTCGCCGACGACGACGGCCGTCGCGGTCGCCGGGCGGATGTGCCTGTCGTAGAAGGCGCGCACGGCGGCGGCGTCGATCCGCTCGACCGTCTCCTGGGTGCCCTGCCGGGGGCGCGACATCCGGGCCTCGGCGGGGAAGAGCGAGGCGCTCAGCGCCATGGCGGCCCGGCGGGCCGGGTTGGCCAGCTCGTGCGGGATCTCGTCGAGGCGGTTGGCCACCAGCCGCTCGATCTCCGCCTCGGGGAAGGCGGGGGCGCGCAGGGCGTCGGCGAGCAGGCCGAGCGCCTTGGGCAGCCGGGAGGCGGGCACCTCCAGGGAGACGCGGATGCCGGGGTGGTCGGCGTGCGCGTCGAGCGTGGCGCCGCAGCGCTCCAGCTCGGCGGCGAACTCCTCCGCGCTCAGCTTGTCGGTGCCCTCCGACAGGGCTCGGGCCATGAGGGTGGCCACGCCGTCCAGGCCCTCGGGCTCCGCGGCCAGCGGCGCCGGCACGTACACCTCGACGGCGACGATCTGCTGGCCGGGGCGGTCGCAGGTCAGCAGCGTCAGTCCGTTGGGCAGGGTGGAGCGCTCGGGCGCGGGGAACGCCCAGGGCGTGGCCTCGCCGGCCTGCGGCTGGGGGTGGAAGGTCATCTGACTCGTGCTCACTGGGCAGCCTCTTCTTCCTGCGCGAGGTCCTCGACGTCGGTCTGCTCTACATCCGGCGCGGTCGCGGCCGTCGGCTCGTAGACCAGCACGGCCCGGTTGTCGGGGCGCAGTCGCGCCTTCGCCACGGCCCGCACCTCCTCGGGTGTGACGGTCAGCAGCCGGTCGACGGCGCTGAGGGCGAGCTGCGGGTCGTCGAAGAGGACGGCGTAGCGGCACAGTTCGTCCGCCCGGCCCGCGACGGTCGCCAGCCGGTCCAGCCACTCGCGCTCCACCTGGGCCTGGGCGCGCTCCATCTCCTCGGGGGTGGGGCCCTCCTGGGCGAAGCGGGCCAGCTCCTCGTCGACGGCGGCCTCGATCTGCGGCACCTCGACGCCGGCGGAGGTCTTGACGTCCAGCCAGCCCAGCGAGGGCGCCCCGGCCAGGCGCAGCATCCCGAAGCCGGCGGCCACGGCGCTGCGGTCGCGGCGCACCAGGCGGTTGTAGAGCCGCGAGGACTCGCCGCCGCCGAGGACCGTCAGGGCCAGGTCGGCGGCGTCGGCCTCGCGGGTGCCGTCCTCGGGGAGTCGGTAGGCGGCCATCAGTGCCCGCGAGGGCACCTCCTCCTCGACCACCACGCGCTCCTCGCCGCCCATCACCTCCGGCAGCGAGCCGTCGCGCGGCGGCCGCTTGCCGTCGTGGGCGGGGATCGAGCCGAAGTACTTCTCCACCCAGGCGAGCGTCTGCTCCGGGTCGATGTCGCCGACGATCGCGAGCACGGCATTGTTCGGCGCGTAGTACGTGCGGAAGAAGGCGCGGGCGTCCTCCAGCGAGGCCGCGTCCAGGTCCGCCATCGAGCCGATCGGCGTGTGGTGGTAGGGGTGGCCGTCGGGGTAGGCCATCGCGGTGAGCTTCTCGAACGCGGTGCCGTAGGGCACGTTGTCGTAGCGCTGGCGGCGCTCGTTCTTCACCACGTCGCGCTGGTTGTCCAGGCTCTCCAGGTCCAGGGCGTCCAGCAGGGAGCCCATCCGGTCGGCCTCCAGCCACAGCGCCAGCTCCAGCTGGTGCGCGGGCATGGTCTCGAAGTAGTTGGTCCGCTCGAAACTGGTGGTGCCGTTGAGCGAGCCGCCGGCGCCCTGGACCAGCTCGAAGTGGCCGTTGCCCGAGACCTGTCCCGAGCCCTGGAACATCAGGTGCTCGAAGAGGTGGGCGAGCCCCGTGCGGCCCTCGACCTCGTGACGCGATCCGACGTCGTACCACAGGCACACCGCGGCGACCGGGGTGAGGTGGTCCTCGGAGAGGATCACGCGGAGCCCGTTGTCGAGGCGGTGTTCGATGGCGGTGAGTCCGCCGGAGCCGGCGGTGCCGGAGCGTGAGGTGGCCGTTTCACCCATGGGCCTGGGAGTCCCTTCGGTCGCTGCGTGTCCGCGCTTGAACGCGTGGGGCCCACTGTATGACGGGGATCTGCGCCGAGGGGCCGAACGGCCTTGGCCCTGTGGATAACTCCGCCGTCGCCGGGGTGCGCACCGCTCTGTCGGTGGCTGGGTCCACAATGGTCGGCATCGCTTGTGCAGTCCCCGTCCAGTCCCCGTCCAGTCACGAGTCAGTCGTGAGTCCAGTCGTGGGTCCGGCCGCCCGCCGAGTCGGGGGTCGGGTCGTTACGTCCAGTCGCTGTCCAGTGCAGTGAGAGTCGAAAAGAGGAGCAGCGCCGAGATGGCCCGCCGCAGCACGAAGGCCCCGCCGCCGGAGGAGTTCGAGGAGCGCATCCTCGATGTCGACGTCGTCGACGAGATGCAGGGCTCCTTCCTGGAGTACGCCTACTCCGTGATCTACTCGCGCGCGCTGCCCGACGCCCGCGACGGCCTCAAGCCGGTGCACCGGCGCATCCTGTACCAGATGCACGAGATGGGGCTGCGCCCCGAGCGGTCGTACGTCAAGTGCGCGCGCGTGGTCGGCGAGGTGATGGGAAAGCTCCACCCGCACGGCGACACCGCGATCTACGACGCGCTGGTGCGCCTCGCCCAGCCGTTCTCCATGCGGCTGCCGCTGGTCGACGGCCACGGCAACTTCGGCTCGCTGGGCAACGACGACCCGCCGGCCGCCATGCGCTACACCGAGTGCCGCCCGGCGCCGGCCGCCGCGCAGATGGTGGAGTCGATCGACGAGGACACCGTCGACTTCGCCGACAACTACGACGGCAGCGAGCGCGAGCCCGTCGCCCTCCCCGCGTCCTTCCCGAACCTGCTGGTGAACGGCTCCTCGGGCATCGCGGTCGGCATGGCGACGAACATGCCCCCGCACAACCTCTCCGAGGTCATCGCCGCCGCCCGGCACCTGATCCGCCATCCGGGCGCGGACCTCGAGACGCTGATGCGGTACGTACCGGGCCCTGACCTGCCCACGGGGGGCCGGATCGTCGGCCTGGACGGCATCAAGGACGCCTACGCGGCGGGGCGGGGCACGTTCAAGATCCGCGCCACCGCCGAGATCGAGGACGTCACCCCGCGCCGCAAGGGCATCGTCGTCACCGAACTCCCCTTCTCCGTCGGCCCGGAGAAGGTGCGCGCCAAGGTCAAGGACCTGATCTCGGCGAAGAAGCTGCAGGGCATCGCGGACCTGAAGGACCTCACCGACCGCTCGCACGGCCTGCGCCTGGTCTTCGAGATCAAGAACGGCTTCAATCCGGAGGCCGTGCTGGAGCAGGTCTACAAGCTGACGCCGATGGAGGAGACCTTCGGCATCAACAACGTGGCGCTGGTCGACGGCCAGCCGCTCACGCTGGGGCTGAAGGAGCTGCTGGAGGTCTACCTCGACCACCGCTTCGAGGTGGTGCGCCGCCGCAGCGGGTTCCGCCGCACCAAGCGTGCGGACCGGCTGCACCTGGTCGAGGGGCTGCTCGTCGCCCTGCTGGACATCGACGAGGTCATCCGCATCATCCGCGGCAGTGACAACGCGGCGGCGGCGAAGGAGGGCCTGATCGGCCGCTTCGCGCTGTCGGAGATCCAGACCCAGTACATCCTGGACACCCCGCTGCGCCGGCTGACGAAGTTCGACCGGCTGGAGCTGGAGACGGAGCGCGACCGGCTGACGGCGGAGATCGAGGAGCTGACGGCGATCCTCGACTCCGACGCGGAGCTGCGCAAGCTGGTCTCCGCCGAGCTGGCGGCGGTGGCGAAGAAGTACGGCACGGAGCGGCGCACGGTGCTGCTGGAGTCGGCCGGCGCCCCCGTCGGGGCGGTGCCGCTGGAGGTGGCGGACGACCCGTGCCGGGTGCTCCTGTCCTCCACCGGCCTGCTGGCGCGTACGGCCAACGGCGGTCCGCTGACGGACGAGGAGGCCAAGCGCGCCAAGCACGACGTGATCGTCTCGGCGGTGCCGGCCACGGCGCGCGGCACGGTCGGCGTGGTGACCTCGACGGGCCGGCTGCTGCGGCTGCCGGTGATCGACCTGCCGCAGCTGCCGGAAACGACGGGCGCGCCGACGCTGGCCGGCGGGGGTGCGCTGGCGGAGTTCCTCCCGCTGGAGGACGGCGAGCAGGCGCTCTGCCTGACCACGCTCGACGAGTCCTCCCCCGGCCTGGCGCTGGGCACGCTGCAGGGGGTCGTCAAGCGGGTGGTGCCCGACTACCCGTCCAACAAGGACGAGTTGGAGGTCATCTCGCTCAGGGAGGGCGATCGCGTCGTCGGCGCGGCCGAGCTGCGCACGGGCGAGGAGGACCTGGTGTTCATCACCTCGGACGCGCAGCTGCTGCGCTACCAGGCGGGCCAGGTGCGCCCGCAGGGCCGCGCGGCGGGCGGTATGGCGGGCATCAAGCTCACCGAGGGCGCCGAGGTGATCTCGTTCAACGTGGTGGACCCGGCGGCAGAGGCCGCGGTGTTCACGGTGGCGGGCTCGACGGGCGCGCTGGACGGGGCGTGGATCCAGACGGCGAAGCTGACGCCGTTCGACCAGTACCCGCGCAAGGGCCGCGCCACGGGCGGCGTCCGCTGCCAGCGCTTCCTCAAGGGCGAGGACCGCCTCACGACGGCCTGGGCGGGCCCGGTCCCGGCCCGTGCCGCGAGCCGCACCGGCGCCCCGGTCCCCCTCCCGGAGCCCGACCCCCGCCGCGACGGCTCGGGCACCCCGCTGGAGAAGAACGTGGCAGCGGTGGCGGGGCCGGTCTGACGCTCTGCGCTCCGGCGGCTCGTACGGGGGTCCCGTGCGAGCCGCCGGAGCCGGCCGGATCAGCCGCTCAGGCTGCCGTCCGTGTTCCAGTCCGACGGGATCTCGGCCGACAGGCCCAGTGCCTTCGCCCGGTCCATGATGTGGCGGCGGATCTCGTCGTGCGGCTCGCTGCCCCGGCCGACCGCGTGGATCGCCCGGTGCAGGTCCTCCGCGCCGTGCATGTCCGCCGGGCGGATGGGGTAGCTGTCGTTCTCCATCGCCCAGCCCTGCGAGGCCGCGTACCGCCGGGCGGCGGTGTCCAGGAAGGCGGCGTCGGAGACGTCGATGTTGCCCTTGTCGTTGTCCTTGTCCTTGCCCATACGGCTCATCCGTTCTTCCAGCTCAGGGTCACCGGGTGTACGTCCGCGCGGAATTCCAGCACACGCACGAGCGGCGGCTCCGCAGACGGCACCCGACGCACCGCGAAGTTCACCACGCTGTCGGCACCGGCACCGGCACCGCAGCCCGCCGGCCTCCGGGCACCCGGCCCTCCGCACCCCTGCGCCCGCGGAGTTAGTCTCACCTGTGTGAGCACGCGCACATCCGATCCCCGGAAGACCGCCGAACCGCCGGCCGGGACGGCCGCGTGACCGCGATGCCGCGGATCAGCCGCCCCCGCCGCCTCTCCTCGCAGATCCTGGCCGTGCAGCTGGCGCTGACCACCGGTGTCACGCTCCTCACCGCCGCCCTCTTCCTCGCCCCGCTCAGCGCCCAGCTCGACGACCAGGCCATGCGCCGCGCCCTGGCCATCGCCCAGACCACCGCCGCCGAGCCCGGGATGGCACGGCAGTTGGTGACCGCGCGCCCCGTCCCGGGCAATCCGGTGCAGCGCGACGCCCAGCGCATCCGCCGCGCGACCGGAGCGGAGTACGTCGTCCTCATGGACCGGCGCGGCGTGCGCTGGTCGCACCCGGACCCGGACCGCATCGGCGAGCGGGTCTCCACCGACCCGAGTGCGGCGCTGTCCGGCCGGGAGGTCATGGAGATCGACCGGGGCACGCTGGGGCAGACCGCCCGCGGCAAGGTCCCGCTGCGCGAGCCCGGCGGGCGGATCATCGGCGCGGTCTCGGTCGGCATCGCCTACGAGAGCGTCCAGGACCGGCTGATCGGCTCGGTGCCCGGCATCCTCGCCTACGCGGGCGGGGCGCTGGCCGTCGGCGCGCTGGCCGCGTACGCCGTGTCCCGGCGGCTGCAGCGGCGCACCCGCGATCTGGCGATCTCCGACATCGGTGCGCTGCTGGACGAGCGGGAGGCGATGCTGCACTCCATCCGCGAGGGCGTGGTGGCGCTGGACGCCGGCGGGCGGCTGCGGCTGGTGAACGACGAGGCGTGCCGGCTGCTCGGCCTCGGGCCCGAGCACACCGGGCGCCCGTTGTCGGAGGTGCTGCCCGCCGGGCGGACGGCGGACGTGCTCGCCGGACGGGTGGCGGGCGACGACCTGCTCGCGGTGAGCGGCGGCCGGGTGCTGGTCGTCAACCGGATGCCCACCTCCGACGGCGGCGCGGTGGCGACCCTGCGCGACCGCACCGAACTGGAGCGGCTGGGCCGCGAACTGGACTCCACCCACGGCCTGCTGGACGCGCTGCGCGCCCAGGACCACGAGCACGCGAACCGGATGCACACCCTCCTGGGGCTGCTGGAGCTGGGCATGGCAAACGAGGCGCTGGAGTACGTCACCGAGACCGTGGGCGGCCACCGGCACACCGCCGAGGAGGTCGCCGCGCACATCCGCGACCCGCTGCTGGCGGCGCTGCTGGTCGGCAAGGCGACGGTGGCGGCCGAGCGCGGGGTGGGGCTGCGGGTCGCGGGCACGCTGCCGGACACGGTGGTCGATCCGCGCGGGCTGGTGACGATCGTCGGCAATCTGCTGGACAACGCCCTGGACGCGGCCGCCGGCTCCGCGCGGGGCGCCGTCGAGGTGGAGTTCACCCCCCGGGGCCGTACGGTCGTGCTGCGCGTCTCGGACTCGGGACCCGGGGTGCCCGAGGGCAGCCGCGATCTCGTCTTCACCGACGGCTGGACGACCAAACCGCTGCCCGCACACGGCAAACGCGGCCTGGGCCTGCCGCTCGTGCGCCGCCTGGCGGAGCGCCAGGGCGGCTCGGCCGAGGTCTCCCAGGGGGCGCTGGGGGGCGCCGAGTTCACGGTCGTACTGCCGGAGAGCCTGGAGGACGACGGTACGCGGGACGGCCCTGCGCCTGAGCAGCGCGCCTAGACAGCCCCCGCCCCCGTCAGCGCGCGGACCTCCGTCTCCGCGTGCCGGGCGGCGTCCGCCGGCTGCGGGGAGAGGACGGTGCCGAGCCAGCCGCACAGGAAGCCGAACGGGATCGAGACCAGGCCCGGGTTCTCCAGGGGGAAGAAGTGGAAGTCCACCGAGGAGAAGACCGCCTCCGCACCGCCGGAGACCACCGGCGAGAAGACCACCAGCAGCAGCGCCCCGGCCAGGCCGCCGACCACCGACCAGACCGCGCCGCGTTCGGTGAAGCGGCGCCAGAACAGGGAGTAGAGCAGCACCGGCAGGTTCGCCGAGGCGGCGACCGCGAAGGCGAGGCCGACGAGGAAGGCGACGTTCTGGTCGCGGGCGAGGAGGGCGAGGGCGATGGACACCGCGCCGATGCCGACCGCCGCGCCGCGCGCCACCTGCACCTCGCTCCAGCGCTGCCTGGCGTGCCGGCGGCGCAGGGAGGCGTAGAGGTCGTGGGCGACGGAGGCGGAGGAGGCGAGGGTGATGCCGGCGACGACGGCGAGGATCGTGGCGAAGGCGACGGCGGCGACGATCGCGAAGAGGATCGTGCCGCCGGTGGAGCCGGCGCCGCCGCCGAGGGCCAGCGAGAGGTTCGGCAGCGCGGTGTTGCCGGAGGCGCTGTCCGCCCGTACGGACGCGGAGCCCAGGACCGCGGCGGCGCCGAAGCCCAGGACGATCGTCATGAGGTAGAAGCTGCCGATCAGGCCGATCGCCCAGACCACCGAGCGGCGCGCCGACTTGGCGGTGGGCACGGTGTAGAAGCGCGAGAGGATGTGCGGCAGCCCGGCGGTGCCCAGGACCAGGGCGAGGCCCAGGGAGATGAAGTCCAGCCGGGAGACCACGTCGTGGCCGTAGCGCAGGCCGGGGGCGAGGAAGTCCGCGCCGTGGCCGCTGCGGTCGGCGGCGGTGTTGAGGAGTTCGTTGAGGTTTCCGTGGAAGCGGATCAGCACCATGACGGTCAGCGCGAGGGCGCCGCCCATCAGCAGCACGGCCTTGACGATCTGGATCCAGGTGGTGGCCCGCATGCCGCCGAAGACGACGTAGACCACCATCAGCGCGCCGACGCCCACCATCGCCCAACTGCGCTGACCGGTGCCCGTGGCGCCGAGGAGCAGGGCGACGAGGCTGCCGGCGCCGACCATCTGCGCGACGAGGTAGAGCACGGAGACAGTGACCGAGGAGACGCCCGCGACCATCCGCACCCGGCGCTCCTTCAGCCGGGCGGCGACGACGTCGGCCAGGGTGAAGCGGCCGCAGTTGCGCACCAGTTCGGCGACGAGCAGCAGGACGACGAGCCAGGCGACGAGGAAGCCGACGGAGTAGAGCATGCCGTCGTAGCCGTAGAGGGCGATGAGGCCGGCGATGCCGAGGAAGGAGGCGGCGGACATGTAGTCGCCGGAGATGGCGAAGCCGTTCTCCAACGGGGAGAAGAGCCGGCCGCCCGCGTAGAACTCCTCCGGGGAGCCGTGCCGGCTGCGGCTCGCCCAGCGGGTGATGGCCAGGGTCAGCACCACGAACGCACTGAAGAGCAGCAGCGCGAGGGTCTGGTGTTCGGAAGTCACAGGTTCGTATCCCGCGTCTGCATCGTCACGTCCCAGCGCAGGTCCAGCGCGGCCTGGTCCCGGCGCAGCCGGGCATGGCGGGCGTAGGCCCAGGTCAGCAGGAACGTGGTGGCGAACTGGCCGATTCCGGCCAGCATGGCGACATTGACCGCGCCGGCCACCTGGTGGGCCATCAGGCCGGGGGCGGCGGTCGCCGCGACCACGTACACCAGGTACCAGCCGAGGAAGGCGAGGGCGCCGGGGACGACGAAGCGGCGGTACTGGGAGCGGACCTCGCGGAACTCGGGGCTGCGCTGCACGGCCAGGTAGATCTCGTCGGTGGCGTTCGGCTGCTGCGCGCCGCCGGTGCGCGCGGTGTCGTGCACCGGCTGGTACGAGGGCTGGTACAAGGGCTGGTACGAGGGCTCGTACGCACCCCCGTGGCCGGGCGTGTCCGGCGTACCGTCGTCCCACTGCTCCCAACCGGCGGAGAGGGTGTCGTACCAGGGATCCTCCAGCGAGGCCGGAGCGGACCCGGCCTCGGGCCCGTCGTGCTTGTCCACCGATCGCTCCTCGGCTGGGTGCTGGATCGTGCCGGCTGGCCGCGATGCGCCCAGAATGGTCGGCGCAACCTGCGCGGGGGCACGCAATCCCAGACCTTCACACCATCAGGTGATGTGACCCGGCAATCACGGGGAATCCGGGCGGGGATCTCCCTCCGCACGGTAAGGCGCCCGGAACGCCCGACGCCGACCCCGGGAACGGGCACGGCGGCACACCGCCGGGGAGCGGGAGGAGGGCGGGCCGCTCCGTCGCGGGAGCGGCCCGCCGCGGACCTCAGGTGTCGATCCGGGTCCGGTCCAGCGTCGCCGCCGAGTTGGTGATGAAGTCCTTGCGCGGGGCGACCTCGTTGCCCATCAGCAGGTTGAACGTCTCCTCCGCCGCGTCCAGATCGCCGATGTTGACGCGGCGCAGGGTGCGGTGGCGCGGGTCCATCGTGGTCTCGGCCAGCTGGTCGGCGTCCATCTCGCCGAGGCCCTTGTAGCGCTGGATGGAGTCCTTGTAGCGCACGCCCTTGCGCTGCAGCTCCAGCAGCGTGGTGCGCAGCTCGTTGTCGGAGTAGGTGTAGAGGTACTTGTCCTGGCCCTTTCTGGGCTGGACCAGCTCGACCCGGTGCAGCGGCGGCACGGCGGCGAAGACCCGGCCCGCCTCCACCATGGGCCGCATGTAGCGCTGGAAGAGCGTCAGCAGCAGGCAGCGGATGTGGGAGCCGTCGACGTCGGCGTCGGTCATCATGATGACCTTGCCGTAGCGGGCCTGGTCGATGTCGAAGGTCCGCCCGGACCCGGCTCCTATGACCTGGATGATCGCGCCGCACTCGGCGTTCTTCAGCATGTCGGAGACGGACGACTTCTGGACATTGAGGATCTTGCCGCGGATCGGCAGCAGCGCCTGGAACTCGGAGTTGCGGGCCAGCTTCGCCGTGCCCAGCGCGGAGTCGCCCTCGACGATGAACAGCTCGGTGCGGTCCACGTCCTCGCTGCGGCAGTCCGCGAGCTTCGCCGGCAGCGAGGAGGACTCCAGCGCGGTCTTGCGCCGCTGGGCGTCCTTGTGCTGCCGCGCCGCGATGCGCGTACGGGCCGCGGCGACGGCCTTCTCCAGCACTGTGCGCGCCTGCGCCTTGGCGTCGCGCCTGGTGGACGTCAGGAACGCCTTCAGCTCCTTGGCCACCACCTGGGACACGATGCGGGTGGCTGCCGAGGTGCCGAGGACCTCCTTGGTCTGGCCCTCGAACTGCGGCTCGGCCAGGCGGACGGTGACGACGGCGGTCAGGCCCTCCAGGGCGTCGTCCTTGACGATGTCGTCCTCGGCGACACGCAGCAGCTTCTGCGCACGCAGCTGCTCGTTGACCGTCTTGGTGAGCGAGCGCTCGAAGCCGGTGACGTGGGTGCCGCCCTTGGGGGTGGCGATGATGTTGACGAACGACCTGACCGTCGTGTCGTACCCGGTCCCCCAGCGCAGCGCGATGTCGACGTCCAGCTCGCGGGTGACCTCGGTGGGCGTCATGTGCCCCTGGTCGTCCAGGACCGGGACGGTCTCCTTGAAGGTGCCGCTGCCGGCGAGCCGCTGGACGTCGCAGAGCGGCTTGTCGGGGGCGAGGAACTCGCAGAACTCGCTGATGCCGCCGTCGAAGTGGAAGGTCTCGCGGCCCTTCGCCCCCGGATCGCGCTCGTCGCGGACCACGATGGTCAGCCCCGGCACCAGGAAGGCCGTCTGCCGGGCGCGCGCGTGCAGGTCCTCCAGGGACAGCTCGGCGTCCTTGAGGAAGATCTGGCGGTCCGCCCAGTAGCGCACCCGCGTGCCCGTACGGGTCTTGGGGATCCGCTTGCCCTTGGTCAGCCCGCCGGCCGCGTCGAACTGCGCGTCCGCCCCGGGGCCGGTGAAGACGCCCGGGACACCGCGGCGGAAGCTGACGGCGTGGGTGGCGCTGGAGCGGTCGACCTCGACGTCGAGCCGGGCGGAGAGGGCGTTGACGACGGAGGCGCCGACGCCGTGCAGACCGCCGGAGGCGGCGTAGGAGCCGCCGCCGAACTTGCCGCCGGCGTGCAGCTTGGTCATGACGACCTCGACGCCCGACAGGCCCGTCTTGGGTTCCTTGTCGACCGGGATGCCGCGCCCGTTGTCCCGCACCTCGACCGAGCCGTCCTCGTGGAGGATCACCTCGATGTGGTCGCAGTGGCCGCCCAGTGCCTCGTCCACGGAGTTGTCGATGATCTCCCAGAGGCAGTGCATCAGACCGCGGCTGTCGGTGGACCCGATGTACATGCCCGGGCGCTTGCGCACGGCCTCCAGGCCCTCGAGGACGAGCAGGTGCCGCGCGGTGTAGTTGGATCCGTCACGGTCCTGCCCCGCGAGCAGGGACGGTACGGCTCCCTCGGTGGTCGTCGCTGCGGCGCTCACTCAGTTCGCTCCTCGCTGAATTCTGCGGTTGATGGCTGGTCGCCCGCTGAGAGGGTACCGAGGCCCTGTGACAGCCGAGGGACGGCCACCGGCGTGTGGCCCGGAGGAAGCCGGGATGCGAGGGGCGACGGCGTCCCCACCGTATCGTTTATTCGATAAAATGTTCGAGAATTCGAAGGGATGGCGGCCTTCGGGCCGACCGGCGGATTGTGCGGCGAGCGCTTCGTCACATCGCCCGCGAGGCATGAAACCCCTGGTCTGCGGGCAGGCCCTCCCAGACAGCCGGACGCCGACCGACCCGGCCCGTGACCCCGGCCGGACCGCACCGACCACCAGCAGGCCCGCAGTACGGGGCCCCGACCACTGCCGTACCGACGACAAGCGAAACACCCGGCAAGACCCTCCGCCCAGCCCTCCGAACCGGCATCTCCGCCGCGACCCGCCACCCGATCCGGCACCCCCGGGGAGGGCGTACTCCCGGCGTCTGTCCGCTGCAAGCGAAATCCCGCCGAAGAACCCGCGAGCGGGAACGTTTTCGGACTGGTTGGATGTTGACCCTGGTACGACAGCTCGTCGAGCTAGAGAAGAGGCGACGTGACTACTGTTCTGACATCCGCGACCCCGCTGACGGCCGCTGACCGATGCGACCGCTGCGGCGCCCAGGCATATCTGCGCGTCGTCCTGCTGAGTGGCGGAGAGCTGCTCTTCTGCGCCCACCACGGCCGCAAGTTCGAGCCCGAGCTGAAGAAGATCGCCTCGGAGATACAGGACGAGACGGAGCGGCTGAGCGCCACGCCGGCGACCGTGCCCGAGACCGAGAGCTGAGCGCCTGACGGCGTTCGGAGGACTCGCGGGCGGGGCTCTGCCGCCCAGGGCCCCGGCGCCCCGCACAGTCCGACGACAGCAGAGGGAGAGGGCCTCCGGCACCGGAGGCCCTCTCCCTCTGTCGTGCTGCCGTGCTCGCCGCCTCCGCCGTGGCCGGCCCGGCAGCGCTCCTGCGGGAGCGGCTCCGCCCGGCCGCCCGGCTCAGTGCTCGGCGACCTGCCGGGCGACGCCCGCGATCCGTGTGTAGACCCCCGGATTCCCCCGCTCCCCGCAGCCCGTCCCCCAGGACACCAGGCCCACCAGCCGCCTGCCGACCACCAGCGGCCCCCCGGAGTCGCCCTGGCAGGCGTCCCGGCCGCCTGCCCGCACGCCCGCGCAGAGCATCGTGCGCGGCAGGTACGTGCCGTCGGGGGTGCCGGGCGGATAGGCCTTCCCGCACGAGGCGTCCGGCATCACCCGGACCAGGGCGGCGCGCAGCGAGGAGGCGTAGCTGCCGTCGCCGGCCATGTCCCCCCAGCCGTAGACGAGGGCCCGCCTGCCGCTCACGTAGGAGGGGTCGTCAGCCTGCTCGGCCAGCTGGATCGGCTTACCCGTCTTCACCGGGCGGGCGAGGGTGATCACGGCGATGTCCCCCTCGTTGGTCCAGGCGTCGTAGGCGGGGTTGACCCAGGCCCGGCGGATCGGGACCTCCTCGCCGCCGCTGCTCTCCAGATCGCCCCGCCCCGCGATCACCCGCAGGTCGCGCACCTTGCGGTAGGGCATCCCCAGCACCGAGCGCCCCAGGCAGTGGGCCACGGTGACGACCTTCCGGGGGGCCACCAGCACCCCGGCGCAGAACTGGCCCGAGCGGGCGTCCCCGAACCGCGCACGGCTCGCCAGCGCCACGATCCAGGGGCTGTCGTCGATCCGGGCCGGATGCCCTCCGACGACCACTCCGTCGGCGGCGGCCGGTCCCGGCTGCAGTACGGCGACGGCAGCGGCGAGCACGGCCAGCAGGACCGCTATCAGACGGGGACGACGGTGCATACGGGGTGGCTCCTCACACGGACGGCGGCTCGGCGCACCCGCTCCCGTACCCCCTCACGCGACTGAGGCCGAGAGCGTGTGTGCCCTCAGCCTCAGTCAGCCGGATGCTCGGCGCACCCCGTGTTACATCCGACGCCGGTCCGCCCCGGCTCGTACAGCCGCGGCGGACCGGCGTCGGTGGGCCCGTACGGACCGTCAGTCGAGGTAGTCGCGCAGGACCTGCGAACGCGACGGGTGGCGCAGCTTCGACATGGTCTTGGACTCGATCTGGCGGATCCGCTCGCGGGTCACGCCGTAGACCTTGCCGATCTCGTCCAGGGTCTTGGGCTGCCCGTCGGTGAGGCCGAAGCGCATCGAGACCACGCCCGCCTCACGCTCGGAGAGCGTGTCCAGCACGGAGTGGAGCTGCTCCTGCAACAGGGTGAAGCTCACCGCGTCGGCGGGCACGACGGCCTCGGAGTCCTCGATGAGGTCTCCGAACTCGCTGTCGCCGTCCTCGCCCAGCGGGGTGTGCAGGGAGATGGGCTCGCGGCCGTACTTCTGGACCTCGATGACCTTCTCCGGGGTCATGTCGAGTTCCTTGGCCAGCTCCTCCGGGGTGGGCTCGCGGCCCAGGTCCTGGAGCATCTGGCGCTGGACGCGGGCCAGCTTGTTGATGACCTCGACCATGTGCACCGGGATACGGATGGTGCGGGCCTGGTCGGCCATGGCGCGGGTGATCGCCTGCCGGATCCACCAGGTGGCGTACGTGGAGAACTTGTAGCCCTTGGTGTAGTCGAACTTCTCGACCGCGCGGATCAGACCGAGGTTGCCCTCCTGGATCAGGTCCAGGAAGAGCATGCCGCGGCCGGTGTAGCGCTTGGCGAGGGAGACCACGAGTCGGAGGTTGGCCTCCAGCAGGTGGTTCTTCGCGCGGCGACCGTCCTCGGCGATGATCTCCAGCTCGCGCTCGAGCTTGGGGGCGAGCTTGTCGGCGGAGGCGAGCTTGTCCTCGGCGAACAGACCGGCCTCGATCCGCTTGGCGAGCTCCACCTCCTGCTCCGCGTTGAGCAGCGGCACCTTGCCGATCTGCTTGAGGTAGTCCTTCACCGGGTCGGCGGTGGCGCCGGCCGCGGCGACCTGCTGCGCGGGGGCGTCGTCCTCGTCCTCGTCGGAGAGGACGAAGCCCTCGGGACCCTCGGACTCCTCGCCAGCGGCCGCGGGGGTCTCCTCGGAGTCGCCCTCCTCGCCGTCGCCCTTCTTGCCGGTCTTCTTGGCGGCGGTCTTCTTGGCCGTGGTCTTCTTCGCGGCCGTCTTCCTGGCCGCGGTCTTCTTCGCCGCGGTCTTCTTGGCCGGCTGCTCCTCGGACGCCTCGTCGGCGGCTTCGGCGGCCTCGATGTCGAGATCACCGTCGGCCGGGGCGGCGGCCGTCGCGGTGGTCTTCTTCACGGCTGTCTTGGCGGCGACCGTCTTCTTCGCGACCGTCGCCCTGGGGGCTGTGCTCTTCGCCGTAGCGGTCTTACGGGTGCGCTTCGGCGCCTCTGCGGCACTGACCATCAGTGTCACACCCTCCTCTTCCAGGATCTGGTTGAGGCTGCGCAGGACGTTCTTCCACTGGGTGGGCGGAATCTGGTCCACCTCGAAGGCACGACGCACGTCATCGCCGGCGATCTGCCCCTCGGCCTTTCCCCGCTCGATGAGTGCCATGACGGACTCGGCTTCGGCGATCTCCGGCGGGAGCGTACGGGATGTGCTGGCCGACACGAACAACCTCTCGAAACGATGGAAACAACCGGCGGTGGGGATGGACCGCCGGCGAGTGTTCTTGATCGGTGGCGGCGCGCGAAGCGCAACCACCTCTTAGGTCATCGCGCCTTCCCCGAGAGCGTTACGCCCAATCCACGTGGCCCGGGTCACACCGGACCAGAAGCGCCCCCATACGGCGTGTCGCCGGAACCCGGCCCCGGGTTCCGGCGACACGCCGTGCCACTCGCGCCTCCGCGCCCCGCCGTACGCGGCGACCGCCCCCGGTGGGGGTCGGGGCGGTCGCCGCGTACGTCAGTGCTCGCGCGGGGCGGGGACGACGCGCTCGACGGGACCCGTCTCCGTGTGCCCGGACAGCAGCTGACGCATCGCGCTCTCGGCCGCGGTGCTGTCGCCGGCGGCGAGCGCGTCGACAATGCGCGCGTGGTGGGCGATGGAGCTCTCGGTGGGGCGCTCACAGCCGCCGACCGGACCGCCGGAGACCTGGAGGGCGGCGGTGACGACACCGGAGAGGTGCTCCAGCATCCTGTTGCCCGCGACCTGCAGGATCAGCCCGTGGAACTCGGCGTCCGCGCGGGAGAAGGTGACGCCGTCGCCCTGGACCAGGGCGTGGCTCATGATCTCCGTCATGTCGGCCAGGCGCTGCTGGACGTCCTCACGGCCGTGGCCGGCGGCGAGCCGGGCGGCCAGCGGCTCGATGGTCCAGCGCAGTTCGCACAGCTCGCGGCGCTGGTCCTCGCGCTGCGGGCCGAAGGCGCGCCACTCGATGATGTCGGGGTCGAGGAGGTTCCAGTCGGCGACCGGGCGCACCCGGGTGCCGACGTTGGGACGGGCGCTGACGAGGCCCTTGGCCTCCAGCACACGCAGGGACTCGCGCACCACGGTGCGGGAGACCTCGAAGCGCTGCCCGATCTCCTCGGGGACGAGCGGGCGGTCCGCGCCGAGATCGCCGGAGACGATCATCTGGCCGAGCTGCTGGACGAGTTGGCCGTGGAGCCCGCGGCCGCGGCTGGTGGCGGCGCGGCGGCTGGCACGCACGGTCAGGTCGGAGTCGGAGCGCTCCCAGGCGGGAGCGGGGGGCGGCGGCGGGGCATGGCCGGCGGCGGGGCCGGCGGCGACCGCTGCCGCGGCGGCCGGGGCCTCGGCGTAGGGGTATCGGTCGAGCTCGCCCGAGCCGGCGTAGCCGGAGTCCGAGGAACGAGCCGTGGTCATCATGGTCTGCGCAAGGGTACTCACGGAATCCTTTGTCGGCGGAGGCCCGGCGGCCCTTGAGGGCTTTGGTGAAAAGCACACGAAAGGGTGATCGGCGATCACCTGATCATTGACGCAAATTCGCCACAAATCGGACCTTTTACCAGGGAACTCCTGGCCGTTCGTACGACCGTCGGACGTGTGCACGGTATGGTCCGCGGCACTCCGCAGGCCCGTCAGCGGCGCCGCAGGCGCACGGCGCCGCAGGTGTACACGGCCAGCAGCGCGGCGAGGGAGAGGCCGACGGCCGGGCCGTGGGAGTGGGCCAACGAGGCGGCGAGCTCGGTGGCGCCGGCGGGGTCGCCCGCCGGCAGGTGCAGCGTGCGGGCCAGCCGGAGCGGGCCCATCACGATCCTGCGCCCCGCCTCCGTACCGACGAGGGCGGCGAGGGCCGGGGCGACCGCGACGGGGGCGGTGAGCACCGCGGCCGCGCCGACGGCCGTCGAGCGGAACACGCCCGCCGCCAGCAGTCCCGTCCAGCCGCAGCCCACGGTGAGCGCGGCCCAGGCGAGGAGTTGGGCGGGGCCGTCGGCCGGCACGTCGACGATGTCGCCGTAGAGGACGAGCAGCGCGGCCGCGTCCGCGAAGAGGACCACGACGACGAGCAGGAGCGCGAGTACGGCGGTGACGGCGAGCTTCGCGCCGAGCAGGCCGAGACGGCGCGGCACCGCGCCGAGGACGGGGACCAGTGCGGGGTAGCGGTACTCCTGGCCGAAGGCGCAGGCGCCGATGAGGCCGGCGGCGAGGGCGGCGGGGGGGAGCGGCAGGGCGGTGGGCCAGCCGGCGAGGAGGCGCAGGGCGTGGTCGCCGCCGGTGGCGGGGCGCGTCGCGGCCAGCGCGGCGAGGACGAGGGACGCAGCGACGGCGAGGGCCGCGGCGAGGCGGGGGATGCGGGAGCCGGTGGCCGTGCGGCGCAGTTCGTAGCGCAGGGCGTGGGCGGGGGCCGGAGCACGCGGCGCGGTCAGCGGGCCCGTCGGCCGCACGGGCCCGGGCGGGGCGGCCCGGGATTCCAGGCCGGCCGGGAGAGCGGTGTCCGTCTCCTCGGCCAGGTGGTGCAGGAGGATGCCGTGCCGGTGGGCGATCTCGCCGACGGCGGCCGCGCCCGCGCCGTGGACCGCGAGTTCACCGCTGTCCCGCCCGGTCACCTCGACGCGGCTGTCGGGGGTGCTGCCGGTACGGGTGAGGTAGCTGGCCAGCTTCGAGGCCTGGGGGGTACGGACGATCACGCGGTGGCGCAGGCGGGCGGCGGTGAACTCGGCGGCGTCCTGGTCGGCGAGGAGGCGTCCCGCGTCGAGGGTGAGTACCCGGTCGGCGAATCTGGCCGCGGTGCGCGGTTCGGTGAGCGTGGTGAGGACGGTGACGCCCTCGGCGGCGAGTTCGCGCAGTTCGGTGTGGAACCAGGCGGCCTCGCGGGGGGAAAGATCGCGCACCGGGTCGTCGAGGACCAGGGTGTGCGGGGCGCCGAGGAGGGCGACGGCCAGGCCGAGGCGGCGGTCCATGCTGAGCGAGAGCGCGTCCAGCCGGTCGGCGGCCAGTCCGTCGAGTCCGACGCGCCGCAGCAGCACGTCGGCGCGGGAGGCGGGGGCGCCGACGGCGGCGGCGAGCATCCGCAGATGGTCGCGAATGGAGCGGGCCGGATGGCCCTCGGTGTCGCCGAGCAGGACTCCGACCTCGCGGCCGGGCAGCGGGATGCGACTGAGCGGGCGCCCGCGGAAGAGCGTGACACCGCGGCCCGCCTCACGCTGCAGCATCAGGCGCAGGGCCGTGGTCTTTCCGGCTCCCTTGTCACCGAGCAGTGCCGTCACCCGGCCCGCGGGGGCCTCGAAGGTGAGTCCGTCGACCGCCGGCAAGCTGTGGGCGGTGGGTCTGCTGGTCAGTCCGATGGCCTGGATCATGAGCGCGCCCCCGAGGTGTGGATGCGGCACACGATATAGGGGCGAAAGAGGTGATTCGAGCATGACGCGGACGGCCGTCCACCGGCGGCGCGATGTTCGAATGAACGTCGGCGGCCCGGGGTTGGAGGTGACCGGGCCGCCGCGGCGTCAGACGTCGGGGCGGAGCATCGGCGGGTTGAGGAGGGTGGCGCCGCCGGCGCGGAAGAGCTGGGCGGGGCGGCCGCCCTGGCGGGTCGTCGTGCCGCCGGCGGGGACGAGGAAGCCGGGCGTGCCCGTGACCTTGCGGTGGAAGTTGCGGGGGTCCAGCGCCACGCCCCACACCGCCTCGTACACCCGGCGCAGCTCCCCCACGGTGAACTCCTGCGGGCAGAAGGCAGTTGCCAGCGAGGAGTACTCGATCTTCGAGCGCGCCCGCTCCACACCGTCGGCAAGGATCCGGGCGTGGTCGAAGGCGAGCGGCGGCTGCTCCTGGTCCCGGGTCAGCAGCGTCTCGACCGGCGCCCACCGCACGCTGCTGGCGTCCCCGCCGGGACGCGGCGCGGGCAGGTCGGGGGCGAGAACGAGATGGGCGACACTCACCACCCGCATCCGCGGATCCCGCTTGGGGTCGCCGTAGGTGGCGAGTTGCTCTAGGTGCGCCCCCGGCAGCCCGGTGGGGTCGTCGGGAAGCGACTGCGGATGCAGTCCCGTCTCCTCGGCGAGTTCGCGCGCCGCGGCGTCCTCAAGGTCCTCGTCGGGCCGTACGAATCCGCCGGGGAGCGCCCAGCGCCCCTGGAAGGGGGGTTCACCGCGGCGGACAGCCAGTGCGCACAGTGCGTGACGCCGCACGGTGAGCACCACGAGGTCGACGGTGACGGCGAAGGGCGGGAAGGCCGACGGGTCGTAGGGGGGCATGGTCGTGATCATAGTCGTCTGCCTGACGATAATCAGTCCCTTGACCTTCTCCTCTCCGGCTCGGCCCCGGCCTCCGGTCCGGCCCACCGCTCTTCGCCCTCACTCCTTACCTCCCCTCCGGCGCATCCTCACTTCGGCGGCGGCCGCGCGAGGGGCCACCGCGCCTGCGCGGCCCGGCTCCGCCGGGGCGGTCAGGCGCGGTGGAGCGGTTGGCGGGGCCCGCGGACCGGCCGCGGCTGCGGCGCAGCGAGCGGCGCAGCGGCTCCGGGTCCAGCCCCTCGTTCACCGCCTGGTGCAGCAGACCCGCGAAGGCGTAGGCCGGGTCCAGCTCCAGGGCGCGGGCGAGGCAGACCCGGGCGCCGGTCTCGTCACCCGCGGACCAGGCCACCCAGCCGGCCAGCGTGAGGGGCGCCGCGGCGTGCTCGCCGTAGGCGCCCACGCAGCGCCGGGCGAGGGCGCGCCACAGGCGCAGCGCCGGGGCGGCGTCGGGCTCCTCCATCCACTCGGCCGCGCGGTCCCGCGTGATCCGGTCCTGCAGGCCGATGATCAGCGCCGCCGCCTCGTCGTCGCCGATCAGCGCGTCGTCCCAGGCGTCCGCCACCTCGTCCGACGCAGCGGGCGCCGGTAGCGAGCCGGCCAGCCGGACCAGCAGCCGCTCGGCCAGGGCGAGGCACTCCCGGCGCACCGCCCGCCGCTCGACCTCGGGACCGCGCCCCCGTTGCACCGCGCGGCGGCGGCCCGCGTGAGGGGCGCCGCCCGCCCCAAGGCGGCCGCGCGCAGTGGGGGCGGCGACCCCCGCATCGCCGCCGCGCCCCGTCACCACGTCCCTCAGCCCGTCCCCCGGTCCGTCTCCCAGAGGCGCGCCGACGATACGGGGGATCAGGGCCGCCCCCGCCGCGTCAAGCGCCTTCGTCTGCGGATCGAAGGGGATTTCGGGACGCGCCGAGAGCCGGGCCTCCATCTCGCGCAGGGAGCCGCAGACGCGGATGCCCGCGTAGGTCGCGGCGGCGGCCATGGGCGTCGTACCGCGCGCGGCCAGGGCCGTTCCCTGCGGCGGGCAGCATCTGGCGTCCGGGCAGCAGTAGGACCAGTAGCGCTCAGCGGAGATGCAGAGTGCCTCGATCACGGGGACGTCGAGGCGGCCGCAGGCGACGCGAAGGCGCTGGGCCAGCGGGCGGAGGCGCTCCATCACCTCGGCCGGCGTCTCCGGTCCGGCCGCCGGGTCCTGGCAGAGGAAGACGATGACGCCCGTGGGATCCGCCCCTCTCGTGCGGCTGCCCTCGATCAGGCAGTCCGCGAGCTGCTGGGCGACGTCCGACCACTCCTCCCGCGCGGTGGGGATGCCCAGCCGGAGTCGGCCGCCGAAGGTGCCGCGCTCACCCTTCAGGGCGACCATCACGATGCTGTCCGTCGGATGGAAGCCCATCAGATAAGGCAGTGCGTCCGCCAGCTCGGCCGGACTACGGAGCGTGATTTCCATGTCACTGTGTGAAGTCATGTCGTCACAGTGCCCGGTCACCCCCGCCCTTCGCATCCCCCTGTGGATAACTTCGGCGGCAGCCGCGGTCAGCCGGAGACCGCGAGCACCAGCGGCAGTACCTGTGCGGCACCTGCCTCGCGCAGCAGGCGGCCCGCGACCGCCAGCGTCCAGCCGGATTCGGTGAAGTCGTCCACCAGCAGGACCGGCCCCGGGGTCCGGGCCAGGGCCTCGGCGAGATCCGGTGGCACAGCGAGCGCGTCGGACAGGGTGCGCAGCCGCTGGGCGGAGTTGCTGCGCCGCAGCGGGCCACCCGGTCCGGTGTACGCCAGCCCACCCAGCATCGGCAGCCGCCCGACCGCCGCGACCCCCTCCGCCACGGATCCGACCAGCTGCGGGCGCCGTGCCGAGGGAAGCGCCACCACCCCCACCGGGCGGGCGGCCGGCTCCGCCGCCCAGCCGTCCGGCGAGCGCGCCCAGTCGGCCAGGACGGCCACCACCGCGCGCAGCACGTCGTCAGGTACGGGGCCGTCGGACGCTCCCTCCGCCAGCAGCGGCCGCAGGCGGTTGCCCCAGCCGATGTCCGAGAGGCGCCCCAGCGCCCGTCCGGTGGCGCACTGCTCCTCGACCGGGATGCGCCCCTTGACGTCGACGCCCAGCGCCGGCATGCCCGTCGGCCACATCCGGCGCGGCTCGACCTCCACCCCGGGCCGGTCCAGCTCCTTCGCCGCACCCGTCAGTGCCTCGGCCGAGACCTCGGCGTCCAGCCAGGGGCCCGCGCAGTTGTCGCACCGGCCGCACGGCGCGGCCCCCTCGTCGTCCAGCTGCCGGCGCAGGAACTCCATCCGGCAGCCGGCCGTGTCCACGTACTCACGCATGGCCCGCTGCTCCGCCGCCCGCTGGCGCGCCACCCGCGCGTAGCGCTCGGTGTCGTACACCCACTCCGCGCCGGTGGCGGTCCAGCCGCCCTTCACCCGCTGGACGGCGCCGTCGACGTCCAGGACCTTCAGCATCGTCTCCAGCCGGTTGCGCCGCAGGTCCACCGCCGCCTCCAGCGCAGGCACGGAGAGCGGCCGCCCCGCGTCGGCGAGGGCGGCGAGGGTCTGGCGGACCTGGGGCTCGGGCGGAAAGGCGGTGTCGGCGAAGTAGCGCCAGATCGCCTCGTCCTCCTTGCCCGGCAGCATCAGCACCTCGGCCCGTGCCACGCCGCGGCCGGCGCGGCCGACCTGCTGGTAGTACGCGATCGGCGAGGACGGCGAGCCGAGATGGACCACGAAGCCCAGGTCGGGCTTGTCGAAGCCCATGCCGAGCGCGGAGGTCGCCACCAGCGCCTTGACCCGGTTGGCCAGCAGGTCTGCCTCGGCCTGCAGCCGGTCGGCGTTCTCCGTACGCCCCGTGTAGGAGGCGACCGCGAAGCCGCGCTGGCGGAGGAAGGCCGTGGCCTCCTCCGCGGCGGCGACGGTGAGGGTGTAGATGATGCCGGAGTCCGGCAGCCGGTCCAGGTGCTCGGCGAGCCACGCCAGCCGGTGCGCCGCGTCCGGCAGGCGGACGACCCCCAGTCGCAGGCTCTCGCGCTCCAGCGTGCCGCGCAGGACGAGCGCCCCGCCGGCGCCCGTGCCCAGTTGCTCGGCCACGTCGGCGGTGACGCGGGTGTTGGCCGTCGCGGTGGTGGCGAGGACGGGCACCTCGGGGCCGAGGGCGGCGAGCATCGCCCGCAGCCGCCGGTAGTCCGGCCGGAAGTCGTGGCCCCAGTCGGAGATGCAGTGGGCCTCGTCGACCACCAGCAGGCCGGTGGTGGCCGCGAGCCCGGGCAGCAGCTGCTCGCGGAAGTCCACCGAGTTGAGTCGCTCGGGGCTGACCAGCAGGACGTCGGTCCCGCCGCGCTCCACCGCCTCGTGGATGGCCTCCCACTCCTCGGGGTTGGCCGAGTTGATCGTGTGCGCGCGGATACCGGCCCGGCCCGCCGCCTCGACCTGGTTGCGCATCAGCGCCAGCAGCGGGGAGACGATGACCGTCGGACCCGCGCCGCGGCGGCGCAGCAGGGAGGTGGCCACGAAGTAGACGGCCGACTTGCCCCAGCCCGTGCGCTGCACCACCAGGGCGCGCCGGCGCTCCACCACCAGGGCGCGCACCGCCTGCCACTGGTCCTCCCGCAGCCGCGCGGAGCCGGTCGGGTCACCGACCAGCTCGGCGAGGACGGCATCGGCTTCCGCACGTAGTTCCACGTCGTTCATGCCCCCCATGCAACCCGATGGCTCTGACAACGGGCACCCGACCCTCCCGTACGCCCGGCCGCGCGGCTCTCGAAGGGAGTTATCCGGCGCACCGCCAGAAACCTCCCTTCGCCGTCAATTGCTCGTTGCCGCAGGCCAGTCCGCCAGGAAGAATGGGAGTGCTCCCTCAACCGGCCCTTACCCAGGGCTTACGCACCCCTGCCCGCTGCCACCCGGAGTGGGCGCGCAGACGAAGGGAGGAGTGTGCAGTTGGCCTTCGGTGCCGCCCCCGTCAACGCCGGCTCGTCCGGCCGTATCCTCGAGCCCGCCGAGTGGGCCGACGCCGGCATTCCCCTGCTGCGCAGCCCCCGCGAGGTGGTCAGCGGCCTGTTCAGCCGCCATGACCCGAGCCCCGCCACCGCCGTCGTCGCCGTCCTCGATCCGGAGGAGCGGCTCCTGGCCAGCGCCTCCTTCGGACCCTCGGGGCCCGGGCGCCGTATCGGCCGCGGCATGGCCGCCGGTCTCGCCGACGGCTGGTACGCGCGCAACGCGCTCCTCTCACACCTGCGCCGGGTCATCCCGCACGACCTGCGCCGCCGCTCGCCCGTGCGGACCGCCGTCCTGCTCTACTGCCGCACCGGCGGTGAGGCGTGGACGGAGGAGGACGGTGCGTGGATGTGGGGGCTGCGCGACGCCTGCACCCTGCACGGGCTGCGCTGCGGGGCGTACATCACGCTGACCCCGCAGGGCTGGAACGTCCTGGGCGAGGGGCGCGGCGGGCGCAGCCCGCAGGCGCTGGGCGACGACCTCCGTGAAGCGCGGACTCCCCCCGGGCCGTCGCGGACGTCGGCCGGGGGGAGCGCCGTCCCGTTGCGCTGGACGGCTGCGCGGTAGGGCCGCGGGGGCCTGGGCGCCGTTACGCGCCGGGAGCGGCGAGCGCGTCGATCCGCTGCTGGTCGCCGCACAGGATGAGCAGCGCGCCGGCGTGGCGCACGGCGCCCGCCAGGGCCCGCGCGACGGCCTCGTCGCCACCGCCGTTGACGGCGACCACCACGACCGGTCGCGCGGCGATCCGGGCTGCGTCGGCGTGGGCGTAGAAGACGTCTTCGGCGGGCGACTGCTGGGCCCAGTAGGCCTCTTCGCCGAAGGACAGCTCGTGCGCGGCCCAGGGGTGCGGGTCGCCGGTGGTCAGGACCAGGACCTCGCCCGGCGGACGGCCGGACTCCAGCAGCAGGTCGACGGCCTCTTCCGCGGCGTCGACGGCTCCGTCGGCGGAGCTGGGGATGATCTGCAGCTGAGGTCCGGCGGCAGCGGGCTTGGCCGCGCTGTGGGGCGTACGGGCCGCCGGTACGCGACCGGGGCCGGGCCGGCCGGGTCGTGCGGGACGGGGGCCGGGGACTGGACGGGGGCTCGCGACGGCGAGGCCCGGAACGCTCTCGTGAATCTGAGGCTCCTCGGGAGAGAGAGGCATGAGTTGATATCTATCAAACGTGAGTAGGGATCAAGACGCGGGGTGGCGTCAATCGGATATCGAAGCGGCGAACCTTCGCGAACCGGCCGCCGGCCGTGCCGCTTTGCACGGACCGCCGGGCAGCCGGACAGCCGACGGGCAACTGCTCAGAGGTCGAAGCCGAGCTGCCCCGCCGCCTGCAGCGCCGCCGCCTCCGGAGGGGTTCGCGGCCGCTTCAAGTGCCGCCAACGCGGCAGCGCATCAAGATATGCCCACGACAGCCGGTGCAGTGCACTGGGGCCCCGTTCCTCCAGCGCGGCCCTGTGCACAGGCGAGGGGTAGCCGGCGTTGTCGGCGAACGCGTACGCCGGATACTCGGTGCCCAACTCGGCCATCTGCGCGTCGCGGTGCTCCTTGGCGAGCACGGAGGCCGCGGCCACGCAGACGCAGCTCTGGTCGCCCTTGATCACCGTACGGACCCGCCACGGCGCTCCGAGGTAGTCGTGCTTGCCGTCCAGGATCACCGCGTCCGGCTTGACGGGCAGCGCGTCGAGGGCGCGGACGGCGGCGAGCCGCAGGGCCGCCGTCATCCCCAGCTCGTCGATCTCCCGGTGGTCGGCCTCGCCGATGGCGTACGCCGTGACCCAGCCGGGCAGTTCGGCGGCCAGGGCGGCGCGCCGCCGGGGGGTGAGCAGTTTGGAGTCGGTGAGCCCCTCTGGCGGGCGGCGCAGTCCGGTGACCGCCGCGCAGACCGTGACCGGGCCGGCCCAGGCGCCGCGGCCCACCTCGTCGATGCCGGCGACGGTCCTGGCGCCGGTCTTCGCACGGATCGAGCGCTCGACGGCGTGGGTGGGTGGTTCGTAGGTCATGACCGGACCAGCCTACGCCCCGCCCTGGTCGCCCCCGGCCGGTGCCCCCCGGGTGCCGAGCAGGGGGATCATGATCTCGTCCACCACCCGCACCAGGTCCTCCTCGCGCAGGTCCGCCCCGGTGACCTTGTGCCGGTACATCATCATGGCGGGGACGACGTCGACGACCAGCTCGCTGGTGGCGTCCGCGCGGACGTCGCCGCGGGCGATGCCGCGCCGGACGATCTCGCCCGTCAGCTCCTTGCCGGGCTCGATGACACGGCCGACGATCAGCTCCATGAAGTGCTCGGCGTGGCTGCGGTCGCACTCGTCCATGAGCACGCGCAGCGCCTGGCCGGAGCGGGAGTACATGCGCGATCGCAGCATCCGCGCGAGGCCGATGAGGTCCCCGCGCAGACTGCCGGCGTCGGGGAGGGCCTCGACGGGCGGCAGGCCGGCCTTCAGCGCGTCGGCGACGAGGTCGACCTTGGACGACCAGCGCCGGTACACGGCGGCCTTGCCCGTCTGGGCCCGGGCGGCCACGCCCTCGATGGTGAGGCCGTTCCAGCCGACGCTGCCCAGCTGGTCGAGGACGGCGTCGAGGATGGCCTTCTCCAGCACACTGCCTCGGCGGCGGCCTGCTGCTGGGTGCGCTCCGGGAGCGGGCCGGTGCGAACTACCCATGGATTTCCACTCCATTGAATTGTAGTGAACGCTTGCGTTCACTGTGGACCTGTCGCTACCGTCGATCGGGACAGTGAACGATGTCGTTCACTATCCCACATTCAAGGGGGGCACGGTGAAAACCTCTCAGACGGCGGACGTGCGTACGGGGCCGGTCGCGGCACCCCGCGCGGACCGACGCGGTATCGCGCTGGTGCTGATCGCGGCGTGTCAGCTCATGGTGGTCCTGGACGCGACGATCGTGAACATCGCGCTGCCGCACATCCAGACCGCTCTCGACTTCTCCACGACCGGCCTGACCTGGGTGGTGAGCGCCTACACGCTGACCTTCGGCGGGCTGCTGCTGCTCGGTGGCCGGGCGGGCGACATCCTGGGCCGGCGCCGGGTGTTCATCTTCGGCATCCTGCTCTTCATCGTCGCCTCGCTGCTGGGCGGTCTGGCCCAGGAGCCCTGGCAGCTGCTGGCCGCGCGGGCGCTGCAGGGCGTCGGCGGCGCGATCGCCTCCCCGACCTCACTGGCCCTGATGACCACGACGTTTCCCGAAGGTCCCGAGCGCAACCGGGCGTTCGGGGTGTTCGCGGCGGTCTCGGCGGGCGGCGGCGCGGTGGGGCTGTTGGCCGGCGGCCTGCTGACGGACTCGCTGAACTGGCGCTGGGTGCTCTTCGTCAACGTGCCGATCGGTCTGCTGATCGTGGCGCTCGTGCCGCTGTACATAAGCGAGTCGGAGCGCCATCCGGGCCGCTTCGACATCCTCGGCGCGGTCACGTCCACCCTGGGTGTGGCCTCCCTGGTCTACGGCTTCATCCAGGCCGCCGACCGGGGCTGGGGGGACGGCCGGGCGCTGGGCTTCTTCGGGGCGGCGGTGGCGCTGCTGACGGTGTTCCTCCTCATCGAGCAGCGCGCGCGTGAACCGATAACGCCGCTGCGGATGTTCGCCGACCGCAACCGCGCCGGCACGTATCTGATCATGACCTGTCTCGCCGCGGCCATGTTCGGCATGTTCTTCTACATCGTGCTCTTCGTGCAGAACGCGCTGGGCTTCAGTCCGGTCGAGGCCGGACTGGCGTTCCTGCCGGTAACGGTCGCGATCACCCTGGGCGCGGGACTCTCGCAGCGCTTCCTGGCGGTGTTCGGGCCGAAGCCCTTCATGGTCACCGGTTCGATCATCACAGCCGCCGGAATGGCCTGGCAGACCCAGCTCGACCCGGGCAGCAGCTACCTCGGCGGGGTGCTGGGCCCGATGCTGCTCTTCGGCTTCGGGATGGGGCTCAACTTCGTCACCCTGACGCTCACGGCGGTCTCGGGGGTCGCGCAGCACGAGGCGGGCGCCGCCTCGGCTCTGCTGAACGTGACCCAGCAGGTGGGCGGTTCGATCGGCCTGGCCATTCTCACCACCGTGTACGGGGCGCAGGCCCGCGCGGAGTTCAAGGTCCAGCTGCCGGACTTCATGAGGACCGCCCCCGCCGAGGCGAAGGCGGTCTTCGAGAAGACGGGTCTGATGCCGGGCAGATGGGGCGCCGAGGTGCTGGCCGCCGGTATAGGCCCGGCCTTCTGGGCGGCGGTCGCCATGGTGCTGTCCGCCGTCGCCACGGCCCTGTTCGTGATCAAGGTGCGCAAGAGCGATATCGACGCCCTCAGCGGCAGCGGGAAGGAGACTGCCACGGGTTGAGGATCAGGTGTCCGCTCCCACCGGTTGTCCTTCGCCGGCCGTCCCTTACCAGTCGTTTGTGCGTCCGGTGGCTCCGCCGCACTCCACGGAGTAGGACACGGGGCGGCGGTCGAGGATCTCGCGCGCCCGCCGCTCCGCGAGGCTGGTCGCGTACCAGGGGGTGTCCTCGTCCAGCTCCTGTGCGATGTCCCGCAGCGCACAGGAGCGGTAGGGCTCCGCCAGGCGGTCGAGGGCCGGGACCGCGTCGGCCGAGAGGGTGGAGAGGTAGTCGGTGTCGATGCCCCGCTCACTCAGGCGGATGTTCCGCTCGGCAATGAGGGCGTCCGGGTTGACCAGGCCGAAGACCAGCACGGCCGCCGCGGCCGAGCCCGCCACCACGCGCGGCAGCCAGCGCGCCCCGAGCACGCCCGCGACCATGATCATCACGATCACCAGGCCCAGCCACACCTCCATCGAGAAGACGGAGATCCGCAGCCGGGTGAGGCCGTAGGCGTCCACGTAGAGGTCCATCCGCCGCAGTGCGGAGGCGACGACGACCAGCGTCAGCGCGCAGAGCGTGCCGAGCACCCCGCGGACGAGGACGCGGTCGCGGGGGCCGGAGCGCGGGGCCCAGCGCAGCGCGAGCGCGACGACGACCAGCACGAGGAGGGTCACCCAGAGCAGCTGCCAGAAGCCCTGCCGCGCGTACTGGGCGTAGGTCATGCCGGTCTCACGCAGCACGGTGTCGTAGCCACCGAAGAGCACGACGAGTTGGACGGAGATGAAGACGGCGAAGAGCGCGTTGAGCGCGAGCAGCGGCAGTGCCCACTCGGTGCGGCCGCGCGCCCTGCCCGGCTTGGCGGGGATCCTGTCCCAGCGCAGAGGGGCGGCGGCGGTGCGGGCGGCGGCCAGCGCGCCCAGCGCCCCACCCAGGAAGAGCAGGAAGCGCCAGGGGCTGCCACCCACCGTCACCTCGGGCACCAGGGCGCCGAGCAGGTCCGCGAACGCCGCGTCGGCGCTGGCGAACAGCGCGCCGAAGACCACCAGCAGCGCCACCGCCACGCCTCCGGTGCGCAGCAGGAAACCCCAGCGCCGCCTGCTGTGCGCGAGCCGCTGCCTGACCCCCTCGACCAGCCATCCGACCGCGGCGGGCAGCGTGCCGAGCAGGCCGACGGGCCCGAGCAGCACGGCGTACCAGCTGCGGCCGCCGACCAGGGCGCAGGTGCCGGCGGCCAGCGCCGCGAGCATGGCCAGGGACACCGGCCAGAGCGATTCCCGCAGGAGCGGCACGGCCAGCAGCCCCAGTCCGCCCGCGGCCCACAGCAGCGCCCACGGCCGTGCGGTGCGCCTCGCGGCCCGGGCGGCGACATAGGCACCGAAGGCGGCGGGCAGCGCGACGATCAGCAGGTTCACGCCGACGCCGTCCGCCAGCAGCAGCGCCGCCAGCACACCGGTGAGCAGCACCGCCGCCAGGGTCGCGACGCGCAGGGGCTGGGCGCGGCCGGGGCGTACGGCCTTCAGCCACTCCGGGTCACCGGGGGCGTAGGGGGAAGCGCCGCCGGGCTGCCACGGCGGCTGGACGGTGGGGCCCGGTATCCCGGCCCGCGGCGGGGCGAAGGGGCGTGCGGCTTGGGCGGCACCGGGCACCGCTCCGGAGGACGCGGCCCCAGCGCGGGCGGGCGCCGGCGGTGCGGCCTCGGACGGCGCAGCGTCCCCCGGTTGCGGCTTGGACGTACCGGACATGGCGATCAGCTCCCCACCGCCGGCGCCCCGTCCACCCAGACAAGATCAACCCCCCGGCGTGGCCGTCAGGTTAGAGGACGGCGCCACTCGCGCCCATGGGAGGAAGCCGCACTGTGCCGCTCTGGCACGACCCCGTGACCCGGCTGTGACACGCCGGGCTCAGACCGCCTCCGGCACCCAGTCCGGCAGGGGCTCGGTCCGCTCCAGCCACGCGGACGGGGGCGCCCACTCGCGGCGCGCCGCCAGGACGCCGCCGACGATCGCGCACATGGTGTCGACATCGCCCCCGGCCCGTACGGTCGACCAGAAGGCCCCCTCGTAGTCGCCCAGGTTCCGCGCCACCGACCACAGGGCGAACGGCACGGTGTCGTGCGCGCTGGTGCGGCGGCCGTTGCCCAGGACGGCGGCGACGGTGGCCACGTCGTCGTAGTCCAGCAGGTCGCGGGCCCGCCGCACACCCTGGGCGACCGCGCTTCTGGGGATCAGTTCGGTCACCGCGTCCAGCAGGGCGACCGGCCGCGGGGCGCCCGCCGGATCCGCGACGAGCGCGGCGGCGGCCGCCACGGCCATGGCGCCGACGACCGCCTCGCGGTGCTGGTGGGTGACGTAGGCGGAGATCTCCGCCTGGTGTACGGCCTGCTCCACGCGGCCCGCGTACCAGGCGCCGAGCGGCGCGATGCGCATCGCGGCGCCGTTGCCCCAGGAGCCGCGGCCGTTGAAGAGGGCGGCGGCCAACTCCCGCCAGTCGGCGCCCTCCTGGCGGATCCGGCGCAGCATGCGGGTCACGGCGGGGCCGTAGCCCCGGTCGAAGTCGTGCCGCCGGGCGAAGGAGGCGGCCAGCGCGTCCTGGTCGATGCGGCCGTGCGCGGCCAGCACGAGGACGACCGAGCAGGCCATCTCGGTGTCGTCCGTCCACTGCCAGGGGGCGGGCGGCAGTTCGCGCCCGCCCAGCAGGGGCCGGTTGTCGGGGACGAAGAACTGGGAGCCGAGCGCGTCGCCCACACTGAGGCCGCGCAGACTGTCGAGGGCGCGCTCCAGGCACCCGGAGTCGGAAGAGTGAGTGGTCATTTCGGACCAGCCTATCCGCACGGGTGTGGATCAGCCGTACGCATGCGGCGTACGGGCGCTCGTACGGCCGCCGGGGCCGTCAGCCGTACGACTCGGGTGTGCACCAGTGCTCGAAGGGCCGGTCCAGGCGATAGCGGCCGCCGCCCTCCAGCAGAAGGATCCGCGTTTCGGCGTTCCCCGGGTTGGAGAGCGACTCGAACTCGGCCACCGACCAGTGGAACCACCGCATGCAGAACAGCCGCATGGTCAGCCCGTGCGTCACCAGCAGGACGTTCTCCGGATGGTCGGGGCCCTCGAAACTGCGGTGCAGGCTCTCCAGGAAGGAGCCCACCCGGTCGTAGACATCGGCCCCCGACTCCCCTTGCGGAAAACGGAAGAAGAAGTGGCCGTAGGCGTCCCGGTAGCTCTTCTGCAGCCGCACCTCCTCGCGGTCCTGCCAGTTGCCCCAGTCCTGCTCGCGCAGCCGGGGCTCCTCGCGCACCCGCAGCCGGGCCGGGTCGAGCGCCAGGTGGCTCAGGGTCTCCTGGGTGCGCCGGTAGGGGGAGACGTAGGCGCTGACGCGCTCGTCCCCGAAGACCTCGCGCAGCCGCTCGCCCGCCGCACGGGCCTGTCCGCGGCCGCGCTCGGTGAGCCGCAGCGCGTGGTCGGGCTCACGTTCGTAGATCGTGTCGTCGACGTTCCCTTCGGACTCGCCGTGCCGGATGAGGACGATGCGCCGGGGCCGTGCCATACGGGCCAGCCTATGCCGCGCCCCCGAGGCGTCAGACCGACCAGCCCTGCTCGGCGTTGATCACGTCGCCGGCCATGGCGGCCACGTCGGAGGCGGTCTGCGCGCGCAGGCCGAGCCGCTCGATCCGCTCGATGCGGTACTTGCCGTGCTCGGCGGCTGAGTCCCACATCGACAGCACCAGGAACTCGTCCCCCGGTGCCTGCGCGAAGATCCCGCGCAGCATGCCGGGCGAGCCGGCCATCGCCGGGTTCCAGACCTTCTCCTGCATGAGCGTGAAGTTCTCCACGCGGTCGGGGCGCACGCGCAGGTGCGCCACCCGCAGTACGTCGGCGTCGCCGAAGCGCGGCGTGAAACCGACCTTCACATCGTGCGTCCGCTCGAAGAGCCGGATACGCGGATCGCGGTAGGTCCCCGTCTGGGCGGCGGCGAGCCGGTCGTGGGAGCGCGCCATGAACGAGTCGTACAGCGCACGGGTCTCCCAGAAGCCGAAGACGTGCGCGACCCCCTCGCGCGACCGGCTCCAGCCGCCCCCCTGACCGCGGAAGCCGGGCTCCCCGAGCAGCCCCGCCCATTTGCGCTGCGCCCGTTCGAATCCGCGGCGGTCCACCACGGTGCAGCGCATCCACTTGACCAGCACCGCGCCATCGTACGGCCTGATCTGACGCTGATCAGTGGATCCGGAGGATCATCCGACAGCGGCCACCACCTCGACCTCCAGCAGTGCTCCGGGCCGGAAGAGCCGCGCGACCTCGACGGTGGTGGAGGTCGGCGGGTCGCCCTTGAGGTACTCCGCGCGTACGGCCCCGTACTCGGGCAGCAGGTCCATGTCCGTGAGGAACGTCCGGATGTTGACGATGTCGTCCAGGCCCGCGCCGTGCGCCCGCAGGATCCGCGCGATCAGCTCCATGACGTGGCGGGACTGCGCGGTCATGTCGCCGAGGCCGACCAGTTCCCCCTTCTCGTCGAGCGCGATCTGACCGGAGAGGAAAAGCAGGGTGTGGGGCCGGGAGGGGTCGGTGTCCAGCCGGGCGACGTGGGAGTAGGCGCCCGCGGGGGCGGGCACGGTGGTCGGGTTGTCGATGGCCTTGAGCACGGGTGCTTCCCTTCGGTACGTGCGTGGGTCGGGGTGTTCGCCGCGTGGAGTGGTGCGCCCCGGAGGAGCCGTCCGGGGGCGGCGGACGACCGCCGAGAGGTCCGCCGCGGCGCCCTCCGCCTCGGCCGTCGCGCGCAGCCGCTCTCCCGCGGCGGCCGCGAGGGGCAGCCCTCCGGCCGCGTCATGGGCGAGTCGCAGGTCCTTCGACGCGAGGCCGAGCGCGAAGCGGCTCTCCGTGTCGGCCGCCCGCGCCATGACGCCCGCGAGCGGACCGGCCGCCAAAGAGCGCTCCGCGGCCTCCCGGTCCACCCCCAGTGAGGCGGCCAGCGCGAGGGATTCGGCCACGGCCGCCAGGGCGGTGATGACGGCGGTGTTGTTCACCAGCTTCAGCGCCGCGCCGCTGCCGAGCGGGCCGCAGCGCACCACGGTGCCCAGCGCCGCCAGTACGGGCTCGACGCGCGCCACGGCCCCGCCCCCGGCGAGGATCGTCAGCTCCCCCGCCCGCGCACGGGGCGTGCTGCCCATGACGGGCGCGTCGACCAGCGCCGTCCCCGCCGGCAGTCGGGCCGCGAGGGCGTGTACGGCGTCGGGGCCGATGGTCGACATCTCGACGACCATCGCCCCGGGCCGCAGCGCCGGAGCCGCGTCGAGCAGCACGGCGGTGACGGCCGCCGGATCGGCGAGCATCGTGACGACCACCGCGGCCCCCGCCACCGCCTCGGCAGGGGTACGGGCCACGCGCGCGCCCGCCGCGGCGAGCGGCTCGGCCCGGGAGGCGGTGCGGTTCCAGACGGTCAACGGGTGCCCGGCGTCAAGGAGTCGACGGGCCATCGGAAGGCCCATGGACCCCAGCCCCAGAAAGGCGATCTCTGTCATGGCCCCTACGCTAGGCAGCCGGAGAGCCATTCCACCAACGAATGTCTCGCATAGCTGGCATGCGCATCGCGCATGAAAGGAGGCGGATGTGGACACCGGCTGGCTCAGGGTCTTCTGCGCCGTCGCCCGGCACGGCTCGTTCACCGCTGCCGGAGTCGAACTGGGCTTCACCCAGTCCGCCGTGTCGCGTCAGATCGGCGCGCTGGAGGCGGAGTTCGGCGCGCCGCTCTTCGACCGGCTGCCGCGCGGGGTGCGGCTCACCGAGCCGGGCGCCCACGCGCTGGCGCACGCGCAGGCCGCGCTCGACCGGCTCGCCGCCGCGCGCCGCGACCTGGCGGCGCTGGGCGAGGGGCGCATGGGGCGGCTGCGGCTGGGCTCCTTCGCCACCGCCGGGGCGGCGCTGGTCCCCCGGGCGCTGACGGCCTTCCGCGCCGCCCGTCCGGGGGTGGCCGTCAGCCACCGCGAGGGGTACAGCCGCGAGCACGTGGCCGCGCTGTGCGGCGGCGAGTTGGACCTCGCGGTGGTCTCCGGTTACGCCGAGGAGGTGGCGGCCTTCGACGGTGTGGTGCTCAGCCGACTCCTGGACGAGCAGGTGCTGGTGGCGATGCCGACCGGTCACCGGCTGGCGGGGCGCCGTACGCTGCGGCTGGCCGAGTTGGCGGACGAGCCGTGGATCGCGGGCAGCGCCTTGGCACAGGACACCCTGATCAGCGCCTGCCTGCGGAAGGGTTTCCAGCCGCGGATCGAGGTGGTGGCCCGGGAGTGGGTGGCCAAGTTCGGCTTCACGGCGGCCGGTTTCGGGCTGACGCTGGTCCCGGAGCTGGCTGCCGGGGCGCTGCCGCCGGGGCTGGTGCTCCGGCCGCTGCACAGCGACGACGCCCCGGTCCGCACGGTCTACGCGGCGAGCGCGCGGGGCGTGGCGCGGTCGGCGGCCGCCGAGGCGTTCGTGCCCCTGCTGCGGGAGGCGGCGCGGGGGTTGCGCGGGTGACCGGTCGGATCCGGCCGGAAGCGGCACGGGAGTTGTCAGGGGGCGCCGTTAGGATTGCGTCACAGCAGTCGCCGTATTGCCAACTCGACTGGAGGGGGAGGGCGTTGTCAGGTTTTTCCAAGGGGCACCGCAGGGTCGACATCAAGCTCAGCTGGGACCCGGCACCGCTCGGGGCCCCCGCGCACGATCTGGATCTGGTCGCGGCGGCGTATCCGGCGGCCGATCCCTACGGGCCGCCCGCCTATCTGGTCCACTTCGACAGCCGCGCCCCCGACGGCACGATCATCCTGCAGCGGGAGAGCCGCGACGGGCGCGGCTACGGGGCGGACGAGGTGCTGACCCTGGATCTGTACCGGGTGTCGGAGAGCTACGGCCGCATAGTCGTCGGGGTGGCGATACAGCAGCCGGGCGCCCGGCTGCCGTTCGGCGAGGTGGCACGTCCCAAGGCGCTGGTGCTGGAGGGGCACACCGAGCTGGCCCGGCACGATCTGGCGCAGCTGCCGGACGCGACGGCGGCGACGATCGCGGAGTTCACCCGGGAGGGGTCGGGGACGTGGCGCCTGGAGAGCCTGTCACGGGGGTATGACGCGGATCCGGTGGAGTTCGCGCAGGTCATGGGGGCTGCCCGGGAGGGGTGAGCGGAGCCCGTAGGGGGTAAGTCCCCTGGCTCCTCTGGGGGTTAACCCCCAGGGATCTGGGGGGAAGCCCTGATCGTTCGCGCGAGCCGGGATCCGTAGCGTCGGTGAGGACGCCGCAGTGGGCGGCGTCCAGATCCGGGAGGCTCCCGTGCCCAGCTCCGCGCGCACCACCCTGGCAGCGTTCGCCCGCTTCGTGCTGTGCGGCGGATCGGTGGGCCTGGCGTCGAGCGGTGCGCTGGTGCTCCTCGCGGACCAGGTGCCGATGGCGCTGGCCAACGCGGTGGTCACCGTGGCCTCCACGCTGCTGGCATCGGAGCTGCACGCCCGTGTCACCTTCACCAGCGGGCGCCGCGGCTGGCGTATGCACGCCCAGTCGGCCTTCACGGCTGCGCTGGGCTGGGTGTTCACCACAGCGGCGCTGTACGCGCTGTACGCGCTGGTGTCCTCGCCCTCGACGGTGACGCAGCAGGCGGTCTACCTCACCTCCTCGGCCCTGGCGGGCATCGCCCGCTTCGCGGCCCTGAAGCTGCTGGTCTTCGCCCCCTCCGCCCCCGCCTCCCCGCTCCCCCCGTCCCTGGACAAGGGCGCGGTCCTGGACAGGGGCGCGGTGGCGGTGGCGGCGTAACACCCCGCCGCGTACGCGAGAGGGCGCCGACCCGCAGGTCGGCGCCCTCTCTCAACTACCGCTCGACTCCCGGCCGGTGCCGGGCCGCCGGCTCAGCTGCAGCCGCTCGTCGAGCCGCAGCCCTCGCAGATGTAGCAGCTGCCCGCACGCTGCATCTTCGTGCCGCACGAGAAGCACAGCGGGGCGTCGGCGCTCACGCCCAGGCGCATCTCCGCCAGCTCGGCCGAGGTGTGCGCCTCCGTGACCTCCGGGGCGTCCAGGGGCCCCGTGCCTTCGCCCAGCTCCGCCTTGAGGGCCTCGCCGACCGCCATCAGCACCGGCTGCGGCTCGCGGGGCGCCGACTGGGCCAGTCCCTCGACGTCCAGCTCCTCGTCGGTCGGCTCGTAGGAGCCGGTCTCCAGGTGCCGCCGGCGCTCCTCCGCCGAGTGGATGCCCAGCGCGGAGCGGGTCTCGAAGGGGAGGAAGTCCAGCGCGAGGCGGCGGAAGATGTAGTCGACGATCGACTGGGCCATCCGCACGTCCGGGTCGTCCGTCATCCCGGCGGGTTCGAAGCGCATGTTGGTGAACTTCGAGACGTACGTCTCCAGCGGCACGCCGTACTGCAGGCCGACGGAGACCGCGATGGAGAAGGCGTCCATCATCCCGGCGAGCGTCGAGCCCTGCTTGGACATCTTCAGGAAGACCTCGCCCAGACCGTCGTCGGGGTAGGAGTTCGCCGTCATGTAGCCCTCGGCGCCGCCGACGGTGAAGGACGTGGTGATCCCCGGGCGGCCCTTGGGCAGGCGGCGGCGCACCGGGCGGTACTCCACGACCTTCTCCACGGCCTGGCGGATCGTCGCCTCGGCCTTCTCCGCGACCTGCCCGCCCTGCTCGGCGGGCTTCTTCTTCGCGGAGAGCGGCTGGCCGACCTTGCAGTTGTCGCGGTAGACCGCGAGGGCCTTCAGGCCGAGCTTCCAGCCGTCCAGGTAGACCTTCTCGATCTCCTCGACGCTCGCGCTCTCGGGGAGGTTGACCGTCTTGGAGATGGCGCCGGAGAGGAACGGCTGGGCGGCCGCCATCATCCGCACGTGCCCCATCGGGGAGATCGACCGCTCGCCCATGGCGCAGTCGAAGACCTCGTAGTGCTCCTGCTTGAGGCCCGGTGCGTCGATGACGTGGCCGTGGTCGGCGATGTGGGCGACGATCGCCTCGATCTGCTCGCCCTGGTAGCCAAGGCGGCGCAGCGCCTGCGAGACCGTGTTGTTGACGATCTGCATGGAGCCGCCGCCGACCAGCTTCTTGAACTTCACCAGCGCCAGGTCGGGCTCGATGCCGGTGGTGTCGCAGCTCATGGCCAGGCCGATGGTGCCGGTCGGGGCCAGCACGGAGGCCTGGGCGTTGCGGAAGCCGTTCTTCCCGCCGATCCGCAGCACGTCCTGCCAGGCTTCGGTCGCCGCGGCCCAGACCGGGGTGTCGAGGTCGTCCATCCGCTTGGCGGCCGTGTTGGCGTCGGCGTGCCGGCGCATGACGCTCCGGTGGCCGTCGGCGTTGCGGGCGTAGCCCTCGTACGGGCCGACGACGGCGGCCAGTTCGGCGGAGCGCCGGTACGAAGCGCCGGTCATCAGCGAGGTGATGGCGCCGGCCAGGGCCCGGCCGCCGTCGGAGTCGTAGGCGTGGCCGGTGGCCATCAGCAGGGCGCCGAGGTTGGCGTAGCCGATGCCGAGCTGGCGGAAGGCGCGGGTGTTCTCGCCGATCTTCTGCGTGGGGAAGTCCGCGAAGCAGATGGAGATGTCCATCGCCGTGATGACCAGCTCGACGACCCTGGTGAAGCGCTCGACGTCGAAGGACTGGGTGCCCTCGCCGTCGTCCTTGAGGAACTTCATCAGGTTGAGGCTGGCGAGGTTGCACGAGGTGTTGTCCAGGTGCATGTACTCACTGCACGGGTTCGAGCCGTTGATCCGGCCGGACTCCGGGCAGGTGTGCCAGTGGTTGATGGTGTCGTCGTACTGGATACCGGGGTCGGCGCAGGCCCAGGCGGCCTCGGCCATCTTGCGGAAGATGTGCCGGGCGTCGACCTCCTCGATGACCTCGCCGGTCATCCGGGCGCGCAGCCCGAACTTCCCGCCGCTCTCCACGGCCTTCATGAACTCGTCGTTCACCCGCACGGAGTTGTTGGCGTTCTGGTACTGGACGGAGGTGATGTCGTCGCCGCCCAGGTCCATGTCGAAACCGGCGTCCCGCAGGGCGCGGATCTTCTCCTCCTCCTTCATCTTGGTGTCGATGAAGGACTCCACGTCCGGGTGGTCGACGTCGAGGATGACCATCTTGGCGGCGCGGCGGGTGGCGCCGCCGGACTTGATGGTGCCGGCGGAGGCGTCGGCCCCGCGCATGAAGGAGACCGGGCCCGAGGCGTTGCCGCCGGAGGAGAGCAGCTCCTTGGAGGAGCGGATGCGGGAGAGGTTCAGACCGGCGCCGGAGCCGCCCTTGAAGATCATCCCCTCTTCCTTGTACCAGTCGAGGATCGACTCCATGGAGTCGTCGACGGAGAGGATGAAGCAGGCGGAGACCTGCTGGGGCTGCGGGGTGCCGACGTTGAACCAGACCGGGCTGTTGAAGCTGAAGACCTGGTGGAGGAGGGCGTGGGCCAGCTCGTGCTCGAAGACCTCGGCGTCGGCGGGCGAGGCGAAGTAGCCGTTCTCCTCACCGGACTTGCGGTACGTCTTCACGATGCGGTCGATCAGCTGGCGCAGCCCGGTCTCGCGCTGCGGGGTGCCGACGGCGCCGCGGAAGTACTTGCTGGTGACGATGTTGACGGCGTTGGTCTCCCAGAACGCCGGGAACTCCACACCGCGCTGCTCGAAGTTGATGGAGCCGTCGCGCCAGTTCGTCATGACGACGTCGCGGCGGTCCCACTCCACCTCGTCGTAGGGATGCACGCCGGGGGTGGTGTGGATGCGCTCGATCCGCAGGCCCGCGTTCCTGGCAGCCGCAGCCTTGCCGCCGCCCTTGCGGGCGCTGCGCGCCGGGCCGCTCGTCGTCTCGGTCATTCCGCCTCCCTCTCAGGACGTAAACGTCCCGTTGCGCCCGCTTCTTCCCGGGCACTGTGTCGGTCTTTTCCTACGTGTCTGTACGTCTGTGTACGACTTCCGCCGGGCGCGGTACGCGCCTCGGCCGTCTGTGGGTCCGCCGCGGGGGCGGAGGTGCGCGCTATCCGGCGGGGGCGGGCGCGGGGATGTCCGGACCCGCCGGACTCCCGGGGGCGCCGTCCGGCAGCGCCGCGAGGGGCCGGGGGCCGGGCGTGAGCGGCCGCGGGCCGCCCGAACGCAGCTCGGCGATGGCGCCCTCGAAGTCCTCGAGAGTGTCGAACGCCCGGTAGACCGACGCGAAGCGCAGATAGGCGACGACGTCGAGCTCCCTGAGCGGGCCGAGTATGGCCAGACCCACGTCGTGCGCCGAGAGCTCGGCGCACCCGGTCGCGCGGACCGCCTCCTCGACGCGCTGGCCGAGCTGGGCGAGGGCGTCCTCCGTGACCGGCCGGCCCTGGCAGGCCTTGCGGACACCCGCGATGACCTTGTCCCGGCTGAACGGCTCGGTGACGCCGCTGCGCTTGATGACCATGAGCGAGGCCGTCTCCACCGTGGTGAAGCGGCGCGAGCAGTCGGGGCACTGGCGGCGGCGGCGGATCGACGTGCCGTCATCGGTGGTGCGACTGTCGACCACCCGGCTGTCCAGGTGTCTGCAGAAGGGGCAGTGCACTCGTTCCACCCTCCCTCTGTCTGTCGCGTGTCTGTCGCGCTCTTCACATCCGACGGGCATCCGACAGGCGGCCGACAAGCACCGCACGACGCGCCTGCGCATCCGGACGGGACGGAACCGCCCCACCGGAGCGGCCACAAGCATAGGGGATGCCCTTCCCTCCGCCGGAGGGGGGACCACAACCTCTGGGTTGCGTCCGCAATCTAACCACTACATGTGGGATGGCGCTGCCACTTCCCCGGGAACGCTGGCCGCACGGCGCGTCGCCGCGGGGCGGCCTGGGCGAAGTTTTTTACACCCCGTCGTTTGATCACGTCAGCCAAACCGAAATTTTTCACTCGAACGTGTGTTTGGCGCAACCTTTCGAAACCAACTACCGTTGTCCAGCTAGGGAGAACCACATCGAGAGGGGCCGACGTGACCACGACCGCAGACACCACTGCCACGGCGAGCACAGCGACGACAGCGACGATCGCCGCCCGGGCACTCGATCGGCAGGCGCAGCATCCCATGAGCGAAGACGACAGCCAGGACCGGCCTCCCAAGCGCTCGCTGCCCGGACGCCCACCGGGCATCCGGGCCGACAGCTCGGGGCTCACCGACCGCCAGCGCCGGGTCATCGAGGTGATCCGCGACTCCGTGCAGCGCCGGGGGTACCCGCCGTCGATGCGTGAGATCGGGCAGGCCGTGGGGCTCTCCTCGACCTCCTCGGTGGCGCACCAGCTCATGGCGCTGGAGCGCAAGGGCTTCCTGCGCCGCGATCCGCACCGGCCCCGGGCGTACGAGGTGCGGGGCTCGGAGACGCCCTCGCTGCAGCCGACGGACACGGCGGGCAAGCCCGCCGCCTCCTACGTGCCGCTGGTCGGCCGGATCGCCGCCGGCGGGCCGATCCTGGCCGAGGAGTCCGTCGAGGACGTCTTCCCGCTGCCGCGCCAACTGGTCGGCGACGGCGAGCTGTTCGTGCTCAAGGTCGTCGGCGACTCGATGATCGAGGCGGCGATCTGTGACGGTGACTGGGTCACCGTGCGCCGTCAGCCGGTCGCCGAGAACGGCGACATCGTCGCCGCGATGCTGGACGGCGAGGCCACGGTCAAGCGCTTCAAGCGCGAGGACGGCCATGTCTGGCTGCTTCCGCACAACGCCTCCTACCAGCCCATCCCCGGCGACGAGGCGACGATCCTCGGCAAGGTCGTGGCGGTTCTGCGCCGCGTCTGACGCCAGCGGGCCGGCCGGCGCGGGGGTTCACTGCCCCAGGAGCGCCGGCCGACGAGGCCCCGTCCACCACGAGGCGGGGCGGGCAACGGGTGACGGGCGCCATGGGCGCCCGTCCGCGCGTCTCAGCCTTCCGGCTGCTTGCCTTCCGCCTGCTTGGCGACCGCGTCGATCGCCGCCAGTGACCTGCGGGCCTGGTTGCGGTCCGTCGTGTACCAGAAGTCGGGCATCGAGGCCCGCAGGAAGCTTCCGTAGCGGGCCGTGGCCAGGCGGGGGTCCAGGACCGCCACCACGCCCCGGTCGCCCGTCGCCCGGATCAGGCGCCCCGCTCCCTGGGCCATCAGCAGCGCCGCGTGCGTGGCGGACACCGCCATGAAGCCGTTGCCGCCGGCCTTGTCGACCGCGTCGCCGCGTGCCTTCATCAGGGGATCGTCCGGGCGTGGGAACGGCACCCGGTCCATCACCACCAGCTGGCAGCTCGCCCCGGGCACATCCACCCCCTGCCACAGGGAGAGCGTGCCGAAGAGGCAGGTCCGCGGATCCGCCTGGAAGCGGGCGATCAGCTCGCCCAGCGTCTCCTCCCCCTGCAGCAGGATCGGCAGCTCCCCGAGCCGGCCGCGCAGCTCCTCCGCCGCCGCCTGTGCGGCGCGCATGGAGGAGAAGAGCCCCAGCGTCCGCCCGCCGGCGGCCTCCACCAGCTCCGCCAGCTCGTCCAGCATGTCGCCGCGGCTGCCCTCCCGGCCGGGGGGCGCCAGATGCCGCGCCACGTACAGAATGCCCTGCTTGCCGTAGTCGAAGGGGGAGCCGACGTCCAGCCCCCGCCAGGGCGGTGCCTCCGGATCCTCGGTGCCCTCCGGCGGCAGGCCGAGCGAGGCCGCCACGCCGTTGAAGTCGCCGCCGAGCTTCAGCGTGGCCGACGTGAGCACCACCGAGCGGTCGTTGAAGACCTTCTCGCGCACCAGCCCCGAGACCGACAGCGGCGCCACCCGCAGCGAGGCCCCGAACCTGTCGTGGCGCTCGAACCACACCACGTCGTACTCCGAGCCGTGGGTGAGGCGCTCGGCCACCTCGTGCACGTTCTCCACGGACGCCAGGGCCAGCTTGCGCACCGCGTCCTCGTCACTGAGGCTCTTGTCACGCGTCGAGCCGAGTGCCGTGATCACCGACCGGCAGGAGTCGCGCAGCCGGCGCAGCACCAGGTCGAGGTCCTCCGGCACCGGATCCAGCCGTCCGGGCAGGGCCAGCTCCATCAGCCGCTCGAAGCCCTCGGCGGCGGCCAGCAGATCGTCCGCCACCTGCTCGCTGACGAGCTTCGCCGAGAGCTTCACCGCCCTGTTCACCCGGCCCGGCGTCAGCTCGCCCGTGGCCACGCCCGTCATCCGGGAGACCAACTCGTGCGCCTCGTCGACGATCAGCACCTCGTGGCCGGGCAGCACCGGAGCGCCCTCCATGGCGTCGATGGCCAGCAGCGCGTGGTTGGTGACGATCACCTCGGCCAGCTTCGCCCGCTCCCGGGCCGCCTCGGCGAAGCACTCCGCGCCGTAGCCGCAGCGGGAGGCGCCCAGGCACTCGCGCGCCGAGACCGAGACCTGGGACCAGGCGCGGTCGGAGACGCCGGGGGTGAGGGAGTCGCGGTCGCCGGTCTCCGTCTCGTCCGCCCAGTCGCGCAGCCGCAGCAGGTCCTGGCCGAGCCTGCTGGAGGGCGCGGCCGACTCGAACGGGTCAAAGAGGCCCTCCTCTTCCTCCTGCGGCACACCCTCGTGGACGCGGTGCAGGCAGAGGTAGTTCGACCGCCCCTTCAGCATCGCGAACTCGGGCTTGCGGCCCAGCAGTGGACGCAGCGCCTCCACCGTGCGCGGCAGATCGCGCTCCACGAGCTGCCGCTGCAGGGCGAGCGTCGCCGTGGCGATCACCACACGGTCCCCGGCGGCCAGGGCGGGGACGAGGTAGCCGAGCGACTTGCCCGTGCCCGTCCCCGCCTGCGCCAGCAGGTGCGAGCCGTTGCCGATCGCCTCCGTGACGGCCTGTGCCATGGCGACCTGGCCGGGCCGCTCCACACCGCCCACGGCTGTCACCGCGGCGTGCAGCAGCTCATTGATCCCAGGCCTGCCCTGGCTCTCGTCTTCCATGGCCCCACACCCTATGCCGCGCCACTGACAGTGACCGCCGTCACGGGTGGTGAGGAGCCCTGCGGGCGGGCGGCACGGGCGCCGGGCCGTACGGATCTCACCACGGCCGCGTGCTCCGCTCGCGGACCATGAGGGCGGCCCGCTTGGTGGGCAGGGTGAGTTCGCCGTGGAAGTGGAAGCCCGCGGTGCGGAAGGCAGCGACCGACGCCGCGTTGCGGATGTCGGGCTCGGCGACGACCCGCTCGCACAGGGGGCGGTGGTCGAAGACCAGCTCGGCGACCGCGCGCAGGAGCACCGGGCCCAGGCCCCGGCCCCGGTCCGTCTCGGCGCCGATGAGCAGGTGGACGCCGGTGTCGTGGGGGCGTGCCGCGTAGTGGGCGGCAAGCGGGTCGAGGTCGGCGCGGTAGACCTCCCAGTAGCTCATCGGGCGGCCGTCCAGCAGGCCCAGGCAGCTTCCGGCGCCGGCGGTGGCCTGCTGGGCGAGATGCGCGGCGAGGCGGGAGACGGGGCCGGCCAGCTCCCAGAAGGCGTCCACGGCGGGGTCGTTCATCCACTCGTGCAGCAGGGGGAGGTCCCGGCGGGCGTTGACCGGCTCCAGGCGGAAGCGGCCGGCGGGGGTACGGGCGGCGGCCCAGCCGGTGACCGGGTGGGCGCGCTCGGGCGCGGTGGGGGCGGCGAAGGGGGAGCGCAGGATCAGCGTGTCGTCGTTCACGGCCGGCCTCCTCTCAGGGGGTTGGGGATGGTGACGTACACCGACTGGGTGTCGACGGGGCCGACGAGTTCGTCCAGTCCGTGCAGCCGGGTGAGGAGGTTGGCCTTGCAGCGCAGGGTCGTGCTGTCGAGCAGCAGCCCCGGCAGCGTGGCGGCGGGCAGGTTGCGCGCGGCGTCGGTGAGGAAGCGGCGGAAGGCGGCGAGCAGCATCGCCTCCGGCGCGAGGCCGGCGGCGCCGAACGCGCCGATGAGGCCCAGGACGTTGTTGATGCCCAGGTAGTAGGCGAAGCGTTCGTCGGTGACGTCGTCCGCGACGAAGGTGTCGCTGTGCTCCCCGATGCCGGGCAGCCTGCGGTCGAGGTCGGCGCGGCGCGATTCGCGGAAGTAGTAGCCCTGGTTGTCGCGGTAGCGGCCGCCCGTCGGCCAGCCGTGGGGGTCGAGGACGACGAGGGTGTTCTGCTGATGCGCCTCCAGCGCCACGCCGGCGTGTGCGTCCAGCCAGAGCACCGGCCGTACGACGGCCTCCAGGTAGCGCAGGAACCACTCGGCGCCGACCGCGGCGCTCGACCGGCCGGTGCGCGCGGCGAGTTGGCCGACGACCTCCTCCAGCCGGGAGCGCATGCGCGGGGCATCGGGGACGGGGCGGCGGGCGGTGAGCGCGGCGAGGCAGAGCACATCGTCGCCGTCGGCGAACGGCTGGTGGCGGATCACGACGTCCAGCCCGCGCACCGGGGCGCCGCCGGGGGTGTCCACGCCGAGCCAGGCCGGGTCGCGGACGATGTCGAAGCCGGCGCCCCGGGGGAAGGCCGCGGCCCACTCCCCCGCCAGGCCGGTCCGCAGCAGCCGGTGGACCTCGACGCCGCGGTGCAGTTCCTTGCGGAGGTTCTCGCGGCGGGAGTTGGTGAGGTGCAGGCCGAGGGAGAGCTTGAGCATGGCGGGGGCGCCGGGGCGCAGGACGGTGCGCACGGAGGAGGTGGGGTGCCAGGGCGCTCCGTGCGGACCCAGGTCGTGCAGCAGGCCGCGAGCCAGCAGTTCGGCGATCTCGGGGCGGGTACGGGCCTCGCGGGCCTGCCAGGGGTGCAGCGGCAGCGGTACGCAGCCGGGGGGCGACTCCAGGCCGCCACCGGCGAGTTCCCGGACGAGCTCCACGGCCGGGACCGTCCGGCCGCCGCGGGTCCACTGCGAGTCGGCGGCCAGCACGGCCGGGTCCACGGCGTACCAGTGCAGCGGGAAGGAGCCGTGCAGCTCCGGCGAGTAACTCGCGGACTCCGCCTCGGAGAGGCCCTCGCGGCTCTTGGGCGCGGGGTGCAGGGGGTGGCCCAGGACGAGGGACTGCTCGGCGGCGAGGAAGCGCGGGGCCGGCGGCTCCTGCGGTCCGCGCGGGGTGGCGGGGCGGGCGGCGAAGGAGGCGGTGCGGCGCTGGGAGTCGGCGACGCGGCCGACCAGGTCGGCGCTGTCCGCCCCGGAGCGGGGGGCACCGCTGCGGTACGCGGCCTCGCGGCCGAGCAGGGCGGCCAGGGTGACCGCGTCGACGGGCGGGGCTCCGTCGGGGGTGCCGTGCAGGGTGGGAGGGCCGAAGCGGTGGTGGCCGGTGGGCGACCAGTAGCGGACGGGGACGCGCAGGGTGGCCGCGCTGGCGGGGAGGGGCAGGCGCAGGACGGCGTCCTGCGGGCGCTCGACCGCGTGCTCGCGTACCCAGCAGCGCAGGAGGCTCTCGGTCGCGGCGGCCTGGGCGACGGCGGCGGGGTCGGGATCGTCGAGGGGGTCCGGTCCGGCGGGCGGGTCCGCAGCCGCGGTGAGGAGGCGGTCGGCGGGCCCGTACTGGCGGGGGACGGCGGAGCCGGCCGGGGCGCGGGGCGTGCTGGTGCTGCTGCCGTGGTCGTCGCCGGCAGTGCGTGCGTTCACTGATAGGTCCTCGGATATGGGCGGGAGCGGGCAAGTCGGGGAAAAGGGCCGTGCGTTACGTCGCGTGCCTGCTGCCGGGAAGCGCGGTGAGGCCCGGCGCGGGATGGTGGGCTCGCTCGGCTTCGGCGAGGGCGTCGGCGAGGCGGTCGAGGACCGCCTCGGCCTGCTCGTCGGTGGTGGTGAGCGGGGGGAGCAGGCGGATGACGCTGTCGTGCCGGCCGCCCAGTTCCACGATCAGGCCCCTATCCAGGCAGGCGCGCTGGACGGCTGCGGCGAGCGCGGGGGCGGGCGGCTGGGGGGCGGTCCCGTCCGGGAGGACGCTCTCGGGGTCCACCAGCTCCACGCCCAGCATCAGTCCCCGGCCGCGGACGTCCCCGACGCAGCGGTGGGCGGCGGCGAGCCGGCGCAGCGCCGTGGCCATCCGCCGGCCGAGCTGCCCGGCGCGCTCGGCCAGGGCGTTCTCCCGGACGAACTTCAGGGTCGCGGCGCCGGCCGCCATCGCCAGCTGGTTGCCCCGGAAGGTCCCGGCGTGGGCGCCGCGCGGCCAGAGGTCGAGGTCCTGGTCGTAGACCACGACCGCCAGCGGCAGGCTGCCGCCGATGGCCTTCGACAGGACCATCACGTCGGGCACGACGCCGCTGTGCTCGACGGCCCAGAAGGCGCCCGTGCGGCCGACGCCTGTCTGCACCTCGTCGGCGATGAGGGGGATGCCGTGGCGCTCGGTGAGGCGGCGCATCCGCCGCAGCCAGTCGTCGGGGGCGGGGATGACGCCGCCCTCGCCCTGCACCGGCTCGACGATCATCGCCGCGGGGGGCTCGATGCCGCCGCGCGGGTCGGTGACCAGGCTCTCGGCCCAGGCTGCCGCCAGCCGGGCGCCCTGCTCCCCGCCGACGCCGAAGGGGCAGCGGTAGTCGTACGGGTACGGCAGCCGGGTCACTCCGACGTCCGTCGCGAGCGGGCCGGGACCGGCGCTGACGCCGAGGGCTCCGGCGGTCATGCCGTGGTACGCGCCCGTGAACGCCAGGATGCCGCTGCGGCCGGTGGCCGCCTTGGCCAGCTTCAGCGCGGCCTCCACCGCGTCGGTCCCCGCGGGGCCGCAGAACTGGATGCGCGCCCGCTCGGCCAGCCCCGCCGGCAGCGTGCTGAACAGCTCGGTGGTGAAGTGGTCCTTCACCGGGGTGGCCAGGTCCAGTACGTGCAGCGGGGCGCCGGAGTCCAGGACCGCGCGGACGGCCTCCAGCACGACGGGGTGGTTGTGCCCGAGGGCGAGGCTGCCGGCGCCGGATAGGCAGTCGAGATAGCGGCGGCCGTCGGCGCCCTCGATGGTCAGTCCGCGGGCGCGCACGGGCACGATCGGCAGCGAGCGGGCATACGTCCGGGCCGTCGATTCGCGCAGCGCCTGCCGTCGCAGGATGGCCTCGCGGTCGGCTGCGAGCACAGCTCCCCCCTCCGGTTGAGTACGGGCGGGGGTGTCCCCCGTACGTACTCAACGACGGGCGCGGCGGAGGATCACGGCCGGTGTGAAGATCCTTCCGGGCTCAGTCCCAGGGGTCGAGCGACTCCGTGTCCTCCCCCTCCGCCTCCAGCGCCTCGCGGACCACCCGCAGCGCCAGGCCCTGGGAGTAGCCCTTGCGGGCCAGCATCCCGGCCAGCCTGCGCAGCCGCTTGTCGCGCTCCAGGCCGCGGGTGCCGCGCAGCTTGCGGGCGACCAGCTCCCGGGCGGTCTCCAGTTCCTGGTCGGAGTCGAGCCGCGCCACCGCCTCGTCGATCAGCTCCGGGTCCACGCCCTTGGTGCGCAGCTCCCCCGCGAGGGCGCGGCGGGCCAGACCCCGGCCGTGGTGGCGGGATTCCACCCAGGCCGAGGCGAAGGCCGCGTCGTTGATGAGGCCGACCTCCTCGAACCGGGAGAGCACCTCCTGGGCGACCTCGGCGGGGATCTCCCGCTTGGCCAGCGCGTCCGCGAGCTGCTTGCGGGTCCGGGGTGTGCCCGTGAGCAGGCGCAGGCAGATCGCCCGCGCCTGCTCGGCGGGGTCGGCTGGCGCCCCCGGGCGGCGCCCGCCCCCGCTGGACGCGCCCCGCCCGGGCCCGGGCGGGGCGTCCGGCTCCGCTGTCGTGTCCCAGCCGGTCCGGCGTGTCACGGCCTCAGACCTTGGCGGCGGCCTTGGTGGCCTTCGCCGCGGTCTTGGCGGGCGCGGGCACGGACTTCTTGTCCGCCTTCTCGGCGGCGGTCCCGGCCGGGTCCACCGCGGCGGCCGCGTCCGCGCCGGGCTCGCCCTCGGCGCTCTCCGGCCGCACTCCGACGCCCAGCTTCTCCAGGATCTTCTTCTCGATCTCGTTGGCGAGGTCGGGGTTGTCCTTGAGGAAGTTGCGGGCGTTCTCCTTGCCCTGGCCGAGCTGGTCGCCCTCGTACGTGTACCAGGCGCCGGCCTTGCGCACGAAGCCGTGCTCGACGCCCATGTCGATCAGACCGCCCTCACGGCTGATGCCCTGGCCGTAGAGGATGTCGAACTCGGCCTGCTTGAAGGGCGGCGCGACCTTGTTCTTGACGACCTTGACGCGGGTGCGGTTGCCCACCGCGTCCGTGCCGTCCTTCAGGGTCTCGATGCGGCGGATGTCCAGGCGCACCGAGGCGTAGAACTTCAGCGCGCGGCCACCCGTGGTGGTCTCCGGCGAGCCGAACATCACACCGATCTTCTCGCGGAGCTGGTTGATGAAGATCGCCGTGGTCTTGGACTGGTTGAGCGCACTGGTGATCTTCCGCAGGGCCTGGCTCATCAGGCGGGCCTGCAGACCCACGTGCGAGTCGCCCATCTCGCCCTCGATCTCCGCGCGCGGGACGAGCGCCGCGACGGAGTCGATGACGATGAGGTCGAGGGCGCCGGAGCGCACCAGCATGTCGACGATCTCGAGCGCCTGCTCGCCGTTGTCGGGCTGGGAGAGGATCAGGTTGTCGATGTCGACGCCGAGCTTCTTGGCGTACTCGGGGTCGAGGGCGTGCTCGGCGTCCACGAAGGCCACCTGGCCGCCGGCCCGCTGGGCGTTTGCCACGGCGTGCAGCGTGAGGGTCGTCTTGCCGGAGGACTCCGGGCCGTAGACCTCCACCACGCGGCCGCGCGGGAGGCCGCCCACGCCGAGGGCGACGTCCAGGGCGGTCGATCCGGTAGGGATCACCTCGATGGGCTCGTTGGGCCGCTCGCCCAGGCGCATCACGGCGCCCTTGCCGAATTGCCGTTCAATCTGGGCGAGAGCTGCGTCAAGAGCCTTCTCGCGGTCGGTGCCTGCCATGGGTTCCACCCGGGGTGTCTGAGTTGATCGCTTCACGTCCACGACGCTAGCGGGTACCACTGACAATCCGCCGCGCCGTCGTGCCGGCCTGTGGATAACCCGCGAGCTACGGCGGAGTCGCTCCGGTGGGGAGCCGGGCCGGAGTCTCCATCTGAATGGATGTTCGATTTCAGTGTCAAGCGGTTCCCGCACTCCTCACCCCTGCCGGCAGGCCGCGCCGGGAACTGGCGTTTGCGAGACTGATCCACGTGAACAACGCCTCCCCCCTCCCGCGGGAACGCCCGCAGGACCGCCCGCAGCCGCTCCCGCAGGTCATCGCCGTGGTCGGCGCCACCGCCGCCGGCAAGTCCGATCTGGGCGTCGCCCTCGCCCGCCGGCTCGGCGGCGAGGTCGTCAACGCGGACTCCATGCAGCTCTACCGGGGCATGGACATCGGCACCGCCAAGCTGACCCTCCAGGAACGCGGGGGCGTCCCGCACCACCTGCTCGACGTCTGGGACGTCGGCGAGACCGCCAGCGTCGCCGAGTACCAGCGTCTGGCCCGCGCGCAGATCGACCGGCTGCTCGCCGAGGGCCGCACCCCGGTGCTGGTCGGCGGTTCGGGGCTGTACGTACGCGGGGCGATCGACGCGATGGACTTCCCCGGCACCGACCCGGCCGTCCGCGCGGCGCTGGAGGCCGAGTTGGAGCGGCTGGGCTCCGGGGAGCTGCACCGGCGGCTGGCGGCGGCCGACCCCGCCGCGGCGGCGGCGATCCTGCCCGGCAACGGGCGGCGGGTGGTGCGCGCGCTGGAGGTGATCGAGATCACCGGCAAGCCGTTCACGGCAAACCTCCCGGGCCACGACTCGGTCTACGACACCCTGCAGATCGGCGTGGGGGTGCCGCGCCCCGAGCTGGACGAGCGCATCGCCCTGCGCGTCGACCGGATGTGGGAGGCCGGCCTGGTCGACGAGGTCCGCCGACTGGAGGCGGCCGGGCTGCGCGAGGGGCGTACCGCCTCCCGCGCGCTCGGCTACCAGCAACTGCTCGCCTTCCTGGCCGGCGAGTGCACGCAGGAGGAGGCCCGCGCCGAGACCGTACGCGCCACGAAGCGCTTCGCGCGCCGTCAGGACTCCTGGTTCCGCAGGGATCCCCGGGTGCACTGGCTGAGCGGCTCGGCGGCGGACCGCGGGCGGCTGGAGGAGCACGCGGTGGAGCTCCTCGATCAGCCCCGCGCCGCCTGAGCCGGCGCACCGCGCCCCGGATACCGGATGCTGACGTCCGGTCAGCCGAGCACCGGCCCGAACGCCCCGCAGGCCCGGAACCACCGCGTGCGTAGGGCCTGTGTAAACCCCGGGCGGCAGCCATAACAGCCTGATCACGTGATGGCATCGGGACGCTCGGGCGGTGCTTGCGGTGGGGCGGGGCGTGCCATCATCGACATCGATCGAGCCGCGGAGGACCGGGCTCCGGCGTCGTTCGCGCGGAGTGTCCGGACCGCGATCCGTGCAGGGCAATCCGGAGGTTGGGAGGGCGCGTGGCGATGGAAGCCGCCCCTCGTGACAGCCGTCAGGACCCGCCGCCGGACGAGGCCGCGGGACTGCTGCACGACGCTCCCCCCGCCGGGCACGACGGGGACGACACCCCCCTCCCCCCGGGCAACAGCCTCCCGATGGGCGAGGAGTCCTTCCGCGAGCTGCGCCCGCCGCGGCTGCTGCGCTTCTGGCAGCTCGCCCCCATCACCGTCTGCGCCGTCCTGGGCTCGCTGATGTTCGCCTTCCCCCTCGCCTTCGAGTTCGGGGACGGCGGCGCGGTGGTCGCCATGCTCGGACTGCTGATCAGCCTGACCGCCGGCGGCTGGGCCCTGATGGCCGCCCGCCGCGTCGGCTACACGCTGCCCGGCCTCGGCGCCGTCGGTCCGCAGCGGCGGGCGCGGTGGCGTGCCGCCTCGCTGTACGCCGCCACGGTCGCCGTCCTGGTCGCGCTGGCCGTCTGGCGCATCGCGCGCCTGCGCTGACCGTCCCGGCGGCGCGGAGCCCCCTTTTCGGGGAAGCACCGCCCCGCGCCCGTACGCCGGTGCCCCGTACGATCGAGGCGTGACCTCCGCCGCACTGCACTTCCTCAAGGGCCACGGAACCGAGAACGACTTCGTCATCGTTCCCGACCCCGACGGCCTCCTCGACCTCTCCCCCGCCGCCGTGGCCCGGCTCTGCGACCGGCGCGCCGGTATCGGCGCCGACGGGGTGCTGCGGGTCGTCCGCTCCGCCGCGCATCCCGAGGCGCGGGAGATGGCGGGGGAGGCCGAGTGGTTCATGGACTACCGCAACAGCGACGGCTCCGTGGCGGAGATGTGCGGCAACGGCGTGCGGGTCTTCGCCCGCTATCTGCAGCTGGCGGGCCACGCCGAGGCCGGCGATCTGGCGATCGCCACCCGCGCGGGCGTCCGCCGCGCGCATCTGGCGAAGGACGGCGACGTCACGGTCGCCATGGGCCGCGCACGGCTGGTGGACGGGGCCGTCACGGTCGCCGTCGCGGCCGAGGGCGAGCGGCCCGCCCGCTCCTGGCCGGCCCGCCATGTCGACATGGGCAATCCGCACGCGGTGGCCTTCGTCGCCGAACTGGCGGACGCCGGAAGCCTGCTCGCCGCCCCCGTCTGCAGTCCGGCCGCCGCGTATCCCACCGGCGTGAACGTCGAGTTCGTCGTCGACCGGGGCCCCCGCCACGTCGCGATGCGGGTGCACGAGCGCGGCTCCGGCGAGACCCGCTCCTGCGGTACGGGCGCCTGCGCGGTGATGGTCGCCACCGCCCGCCGCGACGGCGTCGACCCGGCCGCCACCGGCCGCCCGGAGACGTACACCGTCGACGTCCCCGGCGGACGGCTGCTCATCACCGAGAACCCGGACGGCACCGTCGAGATGACGGGCCCCGCCGTGATCCTCGCGGAGGGCGACACCGCGGCGGGCTGGCTCTGAGGGCACCACGCAGCGGACCGCGCCTCTACCCCGCAGGCGCGGTCCGCTAACCCGATACACCAAGAGCGCCATCGCTCGAACGGGTGATAGCTACCGGGCTCCGCAGGAGCACCGTCGCCCTGCGTGATGGGGTCGGTACCATCAATCACCGGCACCGGGGTCGTCCCCGGGCACCGTGCGGCGGTTTCCGAGGGCCCTGACGAGCGCAGCGCACACGACGGGGTACGACGGCCGCCGCCCGCGTCGCACACGCCGGTCGGACTGCCGGAGGTGCCCCCTTGAGCGCAGAGGCCAGCGCGGACGCCGTGAATCCCGCCCCGCCCCGCAGCAGCAGACGCGGACTTCCCCGGCTCGACCTGCGCCGGCTGGGCCGGGCAGCGGTCCTGATGGGCGCCGGCGGACCCAGCGGACTGCCGGACGCCCTGGAGCACGTGGCGAAGGCCCACCGCTCCTTCTTCCCCGACGCCGACCTGTCGGTCCTCAGCCGCGCCTACCTGCTGGCGGAGGCCTCGCACCGCGGCCAGATGCGCAAGAGCGGCGAGCCGTACATCACCCATCCGCTCGCGGTCACGCTGATCCTCGCCGAGTTGGGCGCGGAGGGCACGACGCTGACCGCCTCCCTGCTGCACGACACCGTCGAGGACACCGAGGTGACGCTGGAGCAGGTCGAGGAGGAGTTCGGCGCGGAGGTGCGCTACCTCGTCGACGGCGTCACCAAACTCGAGAAGGTCGACTACGGGGCCGCCGCCGAGCCCGAGACCTTCCGCAAGATGCTGGTGGCCACCGGCAGCGATGTGCGGGTGATGTCCATCAAGCTCGCCGACCGGCTGCACAACATGCGCACGCTGGGGGTGATGCGCCACGAGAAGCAGGTGCGCATCGCCAAGGTGACGCGGGACGTGCTGATCCCGCTGGCCGAGCGGCTGGGGGTGCAGACGCTCAAGACGGAGCTGGAGGACCTGGTCTTCGCGATCCTCCATCCCGAGGAGTACGCCTCCACGCGCGAGCTATTGATGGAGCACGTCTCGCGGCCGGACCCGCTGGAGGACACCGCGCGGGAGGTACGGGCGCTGCTGCGCGAGGCGGACATCGCGGCGGAGGTGCTGATCCGGCCCCGGCACGTGGTCTCCGTGCACCGGGCGCTGCTCAAGCGCGGCACGCTGGGCGGCGCCGACTTCGGGCGGCTGCTGGTGCTCGTCCCGGAGGACGCCGACTGCTACGCCGTGCTGGGGGAGCTGCACACCTGCTTCACGCCGGTGGTCTCGGAGTTCAAGGACTTCATCGCCGTACCGAAGTTCAACCTCTACCAGTCGCTGCACACCGCCGTCGCGGAGTCCCGCGGGCTGGTCGTGGAGGTGCTGGTGCGCACCCACCGGATGCACCGGGTGGCGGAGACGGGTGTCGTCGCGCTCGGCGGCCGCGAGGGGGCGGGCGGTCCGGTCGGCGAGTGGCTGGCGCGGCTGCTGGACTGGCAGCGCGCCGCGCCCGACCCGGACACCTTCTGGACGGCGCTGCGCGAGGACCTGGCGCCCGACCGGGAGATCACGGTGCTCACCGACCGCGGTCTGCCGCTGCGGCTGGCGGCGGGGGCTACCTGCGTGGACGCCGCCTACGCCGCGCACGGCGAGGACGCCCACGCCTGTGTGGGCGCGCGGGTGCACGGGCGGCTGGTCAGCATGGGGACGGTGCTGCAGGACGGGGACACCCTGCAACTGCTGCTCTCCCCCGAGCCCGCCGCCTCCCCGTCGGAGCCCGAGCCCGCCTCCGGTCCCTCGCCCGAGTGGCTGGAGTACGCGCAGACACCGGCCGCGCGGATCTCCATCACCCGCTGGCTGGCCGCCCATCCCGCCGCCCCGGACGCCGGTTCGCACCCCGTCCGGATGCCCACCGCTCCCCCGCAGCCCGCTCCCCCGGCCGTCGCCGCCACCGCGCAGGAGGGACCGGCCGTCGCCGACCGCCCCGGCGCGGCGGTACGGCTGGCGCGCTGCTGCACCCCCGTCCCACCGGACGCGGTGACGGGCTTCGAGGTGCGCGGCGGGGCGGTGGCCGTGCACCGGGTGCAGTGCTCGACGGTGGTGCGGATGACGACGGCCGGACGCGAGCCCGTGTCCGTGCGGTGGCGGGAGGGCGGCTCGGAGCTGCGGGTGACCCTGTACGCGGAGGCCTTCGTCCGCACCCATCTGCTGGCGGAGCTGACCGAGGCCATCGCGGCGGAGGGCGCGGCGATCGTCGCGGCGGACGTGGAGCCGCCGCGCGAGCAGCGGGTGCGCCACACGTACACGCTGCGGCTGCGCGACGCCTCCCGGCTGCCGACGCTGATGCGGGCGATGCGGCGGGTCCCCGGGGTCTACGACGTCTCCCGCGCCCAGCGCACCGCGGCGAGCGCGTCCCCGCCGCGCGGGGTGCACACCCGGCTGCGCTGAGGGGCGCCCCTTTCGCGTTCCGGCACCTTGTCGCGTACGGGCTACGGCTTCTCGTCGCGGTAGTAGCGCTCCGCCCCCTCGTGGAGCGCCAGCGGGTCGGTGAAGACGGCGGTGCGCAGGTCCACCAGCTGGGCCGCGTGGACCTCCTTGGCGATGGTGTCCCGGCTCTTGATCACCTCGCGGGTGATCGCCTCGGTGAGCACCGGGTCGGTCCTCTCCGTCGTGACCAGGAGGTTCGCCACGGCGATCGTGGAGACGGCCTGCTCGTCGCGCAGTTCCGGATAGGCGTCGGCCGGCATCACCGCGGAGCGGTAGTAGTGCGCGGAGGGGCTCTGCTTGTGCAGCGGGCCGAGGAGGTTGTTGAGCGGCACCAGGCGGATCTCCGTGCGGTCCGCCAGCGCGCCCACCGCCGCCGTGGGCAGTCCGCCCGACCAGAAGAACGCCTCGATCTCGCCGCGCCGCAGCAGGTCCGTCATCGTGCCGATGGGCTGGCGGACGGCCTGGACGTCCTCGGCCATGTCCAGTCCGGCGGCGGCCAGCAGCCGCTTGGCGATGAGCTGCACGCCGGACTTGTCGGTGCCGACACCCACCGTGCGCCCGGCCAGGTCCTGCGCGCTGCGGATGCCGGAGCGGGCGGGCACCACGAGCTGGATGTAGTCGTCGTAGAGCCGGGCCACCGCCCGCAGCCGCTGCCAGCCGGGCCGGTGGCCCGAGCGGTACTCGGCGACCGCGTCGGCGGTGGCGATGGCGAAGTCGGCCCGGCCGGTGGCGATCCGCTCCATGTTGTCGAGGGAGCCCTCGCTGGGCTGCAGGTCGACCCGCAGCTCCGGGAGGTCGGCGGCGAGGTCGTCCCTGAGCATGTCCCCGTAGCGGGCGTAGACCCCCTTGGGGGCGCCGGTGGAGAAGACCACCTTCCCGCTCGGCCGCTCCCCGCCGCCGGGGAGGACGCCCGGCGCCAGCCACCACAGCACCAGGGCCGCCGCCGTGAGGGCGGCGGCGAGGGCGAGGCCGGTGCGTATCGCACGGCGCGGGCGCGGGGTCGGGTCCATGGCGGCGATGGTAGTGCGCGGTCGCGGGGGCGGGCCCGGCGCACGGGGGACGGACCGCCGCGCGGGGACCGTAAACTGGAGACTTGGCCGCTTCACGCGATCAGCCCAGCGGCCTTCAGGCACCCTGACCCGTTTGGATGATCACTGGCATGTCGGAGCAGCTCCAGCGCACGTACACGGTCAAGACCTACGGCTGTCAGATGAACGTCCACGACAGCGAGCGGATGGCCGGCCTCCTCGAGGGCGCCGGCTTGGTGCGCGCGCCCAAGGACGCGGAGACTGCCGACGTCGTCGTCTTCAACACCTGCGCGGTGCGGGAGAACGCCGACAACAAGCTCTACGGCAACCTGGGCCAGCTGGCGCCGCAGAAGGCCGCCAACCCGGCGATGCAGATCGCGGTCGGCGGCTGCCTGGCGCAGAAGGACCGCGACACCATCGTCAAGCGCGCCCCCTGGGTCGACGTCGTCTTCGGTACGCACAACGTCGGCAAGCTGCCCGTCCTGCTGGAGCGGGCGCGCCTGGCGCGGGAGGCGCAGGTCGAGATCGCCGAGTCGCTGGAGGCCTTCCCCTCGACGCTGCCGACGCGGCGCGAGTCGGCGTACGCGGCCTGGGTGTCGATCTCGGTCGGCTGCAACAACACCTGCACCTTCTGCATCGTCCCCGCGCTGCGCGGCAAGGAGAAGGACCGCCGCCCCGGCGACATCCTCGCCGAGGTCGAGGCGCTGGTCGCCGAGGGTGTCTCGGAGATCACCCTGCTCGGGCAGAACGTCAACGCCTACGGCTCGGACATCGGCGACCGGCTGGCGTTCGGCAAGCTGCTGCGGGCCTGCGGGCCGATCGAGGGGCTGGAGCGGGTGCGCTTCACCTCCCCGCACCCGAAGGACTTCACCGACGACGTCATCGAGGCCATGGCCCACACGCCGAACGTGATGCCGCAGCTGCACATGCCGCTGCAGTCCGGCTCGGACACGGTGCTGCGGGCGATGCGGCGCTCGTACCGCCAGGAGCGCTTCCTGGGGATCATCGGGAAGGTGCGCGCGGCGATGCCGCACGCGGCGATCTCGACCGACATCATCGTGGGCTTCCCCGGGGAGACCGAGGAGGACTTCGAGCAGACGCTGCACGTGGTGCGCGAGGCGCGGTTCGCGCAGGCGTTCACCTTCCAGTACTCCAAGCGGCCCGGGACCCCGGCGGCGACGATGGAGGGGCAGATCCCCAAGGCCGTGGTGCAGGAGCGCTACGAGCGGCTCGTCGCCCTCCAGGAGGAGATCTCCTGGGAGGAGAACAAGAAGCAGGTGGGCCGGGTCGTCGAGGTCATGGTCGCCGAGGGCGAGGGCCGCAAGGACGGTGCCACGCACCGGCTCTCCGGGCGGGCGCCCGACAACCGGCTGGTGCACTTCTCCAAGCCGGAGGCGGCGGTGCGTCCCGGTGACATGGTGACCGTGGAGGTCACGTACGCCGCGCCGCACCATCTCCTCGCGGAGGGCGAGGCGCGGAACGTGCGCCGTACGCGCTCGGGGGACGCCTGGGAGGCGCGGACGGCCGCGCCGGCGGGCACGGGTGTGATGCTGGGGCTGCCTTCGGTCGGTGTGCCGGCGCCGGCGGCTGCCGCGGGGGGCTGCGCGGCCTGCTGACGCCGGCGCCTGCGGGCCGGGGCGGGCTGGGGGGTGGGAGAGCCCTACCGTCCCTTCACCTGGTAGACGTACGGCGTCGTCGTCGTCAGCCGGGTGAAGCCCAGGCGCTGCAGGATCGGGCGGCTCTGGTCCGAGGCGTCGACCTGGAGGTAGCGGTAGCCGTGGGACGCGGCGATGCGGGTGCGGTGCGCCAGCAGGGCGCGGTAGAGGCCGCGGCCCTGCCAGTCGGGGGCCGTGCCGCCGCCCCACAGGCCCGCGAAGTCGCGGGCGGGGGTGAGTTCGAGGCGGGCGGCGCTGATCGGGCGCTCGCCGGCCATCGCGACGAAGATGTGCACCTCGTCGGCCGACGAGGCGAGCTGGCCCAGCATCTGGTGGCGCAGGTGGTCACCTGGGGTGCCGAAGGCATCCTCGTGGACCGCGACGGCCAGGTCCACACCGGCCGCGTCGGTGACGGGGCGCAGTTCGACGCCGTCCGGCAGGGGGACGTCGAGCGGCAGTGCGGCGGTCGGCGCCACCATCAGCGCCTCCGCCGGCTCGGGGGCGAAGCCCGCCGCCAGCAGCCGGTCGGCCAGGTCCGCCGGCCCGTCGTGGGCGTAGAGCTTCCACTCGAAGTCCAGCCCCAGCGCGGTGTAGTGCGCCACCTGCGCGGCGATCTCGGCGTCCGCGCCGGCGGCGGTGAGCGCCGACCAGACCACGCCGTTCCAGTCGCCGGGTCCACCGGTCTGGCGGACCACGGTCGCGGTCCGCTCCACCTGGACACCGGGGCCGTCGGCGGGGGCGTTGCGGCGCATCTGCGCGTCGTAGAGCGGGAGCAGCTGGTCCATGGGTCTCCTCCGGGCAGGCGCGAGGCCCCGTCCTCGTACGGACGGGGCCTCGGCAGGGTGGTCAGCGGGTGTACGGCGCCAGCTCGGCGGCCAGCTCCTCGTTGACGCGGGCCTTGAGGAGGGTGCCCTCCGCGATGTGCTCCTCGGAGACCACCTCGCCCTCGGCGTGCACGCGGGAGACCAGCGAGCCGTGCGTGTACGGCACGACGGCCTCCAGCTCGATCTGCGGGCGCGGCAGTTCCTCGTCGATGAGCGCCAGCAGCTCCGCGATGCCCTGGCCCGTACGGGCGGAGACGGCGATCGAGTGCTTCTCGATGCGCAGCAGCCGCTGCAGTACGTCCGGGTCGGCGGCGTCGGCCTTGTTGATGACGACGACCTCGGGGACGTCGACGGCGCCCACCTCGCGGATGACCTCGCGGACGGCCGCGAGCTGCTCCTCGGGCGCGGGGTGCGCGCCGTCGACCACGTGCAGGATGAGGTCGGAGTCGCCGACCTCCTCCATCGTGGAGCGGAACGCCTCGACGAGGTGGTGCGGCAGATGCCGTACGAAGCCGACGGTGTCGGCCAGCGTGTAGACGCGGCCGCTGGGCGTCTCCGCCCGCCGCACGGTCGGGTCGAGGGTGGCGAACAGGGCGTTCTCCACCAGCACGCCCGCGCCGGTGAGGCGGTTGAGCAGCGAGGACTTCCCGGCGTTGGTGTAGCCGGCGATCGCCACGGAAGGGACCTTGTTGCGCCGGCGCTCCTGGCGCTTGACCTCGCGGCCGGTCTTCATCTCCGCGATCTCCCGGCGCATCTTCGCCATCTTCTCGCGGATCCGCCGCCGGTCCGTCTCGATCTTGGTCTCGCCGGGGCCGCGGGTGGCGAGGCCGCCGCCCTTGCCGCCGCCCATCTGGCGCGACAGGGACTGGCCCCAGCCGCGCAGCCGCGGCAGCATGTACTGCATCTGCGCCAGCGCCACCTGTGCCTTGCCCTCACGGGACTTGGCGTGCTGGGCGAAGATGTCGAGGATCAGGGCGGTCCGGTCGATCACCTTGACCTTGACGACGTCCTCGAGGTGGATGAGCTGGCCGGGGCTCAGCTCGCCGTCGCACACGACGGTGTCGGCGCCGGACTCCAGGACGATGTCGCGCAGCTCGATCGCCTTGCCGGAGCCGATGAAGGTCGCCGGGTCGGGCTTGTCGCGGCGCTGGACCAGGCCGTCGAGGACGAGCGCGCCGGCGGTCTCGGCGAGGGCGGCGAGCTCCGCGAGGGAGTTCTCCGCGTCCGCCGCGGTGCCGGAGGTCCAGACGCCGACCAGGACGACGCGCTCCAGGCGCAGCTGGCGGTACTCGACCTCGGTGACGTCCTCCAGCTCGGTCGACAGACCGGCCACGCGGCGCAGCGCGGCGCGCTCCTCGCGCTCGAACTGCTCGCCGTCCCGGTGGTCGTCGCCGCGGCTCCAGGCCGCGTCCTCCTCCATCAGGGCGTCTGCCCGCACGCCGCCCTGGGTGCGCTGGTCGTCCTGCGGAAGGGAAGAAGGGGAGGTCAAACGGATCCTCACGTAGAAATGAATGAGATGAACGAACTGCTACGCCGGATTCAACGCCTGACCGCTGCGGGGGATTCCCCGCCGGTGGCGACGCCGACCCGTTGATGGTCGCACGCCGCCGCCGGGGGCGTCATCCGTATTACTCGCCGGAGCGCCAGTCGGGGTGGCCCGGCATGGGCGGCGTCTTCGCGCCGTACAGCCAGGGGTGCAGGAAGGCGCCGAGGTCGCGGCCGGCCGTGGCGGAGGCGAGGGCGACGAAGTCCGCGGTGCCGGCGGTGCCGTGCGCGTGGCGGCGTACCCAGGCCCGCTCCAGGCGGTCGAAGGCCTCCGTGCCGATCTCCTGGCGCAGGGCGTAGAGCGCCAGGGCGGCGCCGTCGTAGACGTTGGGGCGGAAGATGCTCAGCTTGCCGTCCTCGCCGGGGCCCTTGGGGTCGGCCGGCGGGCCGCCCTGGGCGCGCCAGCCGTCGGAGTGGCGGTAGGCGCGCGCCATGCGGTCGCGCAGCCGCTCCAGGCCCCGGGCGTCGGCGTAGCGGGCCTCGTACCAGGTGGCGTGGCCCTCGTTGAGCCAGAGGTCGGACCAGCGGCGCGGGGAGACGCTGTTGCCGAACCACTGGTGTGCCAGCTCGTGCACCATCACGCTCTCGGCGTAGACGTCGTCCTTCGCGCTCTGGAGCAGGGTGCGGTCGAAGAGGGAGAGCGTCTGGGTCTCCAGCGCGTAGCCCAGGTCCGCGTCGGCGGCCAGGACGCCGTAGGTGTCGAAGGGGTAGCGGCCGACCTGGCGCTCCATCCACGTCAGATGGGCGGCGGTGCGCGCCACGACGGGGCGCAGCCGCTCGCGGTCGGCGGCGGGGACCACGTGCCGCAGCGGCAGTCCGTGCGGGCCGCGGCCGGTGAGGACGGCGGAGCGGCCGATGGAGACCTGCGCCAGCTCGGTGGCCATGGGGTGGCGGCTGCGGTACGTCCAGGTGCCGCCCTTGGCCGCCTCGGGCTGCCGGCCGGCGGCCAGCCCGCTGGCGACGACGGTGTGGCCGCGCGGGGCGGTGACGCGGAAGGTGAAGCGGGCCTTGTCGGCGGGGTGGTCGTTGCAGGGGAAGACCCGGTGGGCGGCGTCGGCCTGGTTGGCCATCACCAGTCCGTCGGCGGTACGGACCCAGCCGGCGCCCTCGCCGCGCAGCGGTTCGCTGGTGTGGCGCACGGTGAGGTGGAAGCGCTCGCCGGCCCGCAGGGCGCGGCGGGGGCGGATGACGAGGTCCTCGCCGGCAAAGGAGAACTCCGCGGGGGCGCCGTCCAGGGTGACGTCGCGGACCTTCCCCCGCGTGAAGTCGAGGTTGACGCGGCGCAGTTCGCCGGTGGCGCGGGCGCTGATGCGGGTGACCGCCTGCAGCGGCCGGTCGTTGCGGCCGGTGTAGCGCAGCGTCAGGTCGTAGGCGGAGACGTCGTAGCCGGGGTTGCCCAGGGACGGGTAGAGGGGGTCCCCGATGCCCAGGGGGGTGCCGGCGGGGGGTGCGGCCGCGAGCACCGTGAGGGCGGCTGCGGCGAGAGCGAGGGGGCGTAGGCGCATGACGTACACCGCTATCAGGGGGCGCCCCGTCCGGGCGGTGTGCACCCGCGCGGCACGGCGGGGGTGCACCCTAACGGCGCCGCGCGGGCCGGCGTGCGCCCTACGCCTCCGCCCCGGCGTCCGACGGCGCGGAGCGCGGCACGGTGACGGCCACCCGCAGGCCCGTCGGCTCGTTCGCGGCGAAGTCGATGCGCCCGCCCGCCGCGGCGAGCAGCCGGCGGGCGATGGAGAGCCCCAGCCCGGAGCCGCCCACGTTCTGGTGGCGTCCGCTGCGCCAGAAGCGGTCGCCCACCCGCTCCAGCTCCTCGGGGGTGAGCCCCGGCCCGGCGTCGGCGACCGTCACGGTGACCTCCTCGCCGCGCGCGACGACGCTCACCGCCACCCGGGCGCCGGCCGGGGTGAACTTCAGCGCGTTGTCGACGACGGCGTCCAGCGCGCTGGAGAGCGTGACGGGGTCGGCCCAGGCGGTCACCGCGCCGTTGCCGCCGCGGGCCAGCGCCACGCCCCGGCCGGCCGCCAGCGCCCCCCAGGCGGCCAGCCGCTCGTCCACCAGCGCCGCGACGTCCGTCAACTGCGGTACGGCGGCGGCGTGCTCGGCCAGGGCGAGGTCGAGCAGGTCGTCCAGGACCTTCGCCAGCCGCTTGCCCTCGGTCTGGACGGAGGCGATCTCCTCGTTGCCCTCGGGCAGTTCCAGCTTCAGCAGCTCGATGCGCAGCAGCAGCGCGGCCAGTGGGTTGCGCAGCTGGTGGGAGGCGTCGGCGACGAAGTCCCGCTGCTGGTCCAGCACATCCTCGACGTGGTCGGCCATCTCGTTGAACGAGCGGGCGAGGCGCTGGAGTTCGGGCGGTCCGCCGCCGGCGGCGACCCGGGACTTCAGCCGTCCGGTGGCGATGTCGTGGGTCGCCTTGTCGAGGATGCGTACGGGCCGCAGCACCCAGCCGGTGAGCCGGAAGGCGGCCGCGACGGCGAGGAGCATCGCGGCGGCGATCCCGGCGCCCAGCCAGAGCCAGCCGGTGAGGATCCGCGAGCGCAGTTTGCCGGTCGGCGACTCGGTGATGACGACGGCCACCACGTCGCCGTCGCGGACCACCGGCGAGGCGACGGTGAGCGGCCGCGACTGCCAGGGCCAGACCTGGCGGGGGTCGCGGCTGGGGCGGCTGGCGAGCGCCTCGTTGAAGGCGCGCAGCCCCTCGGCGGTGTCGGTCGGCCGCCAGCCGCCGGGGGCGGCCTCCATCACGCCGTGGTCGCGGTAGAAGACGCCGGCCCTGATGCCGTAGACGGACTGGTACCTGGCCAGCTCCTGCTCCAGCGCGCGGCGCCGGTCGCGCTCCTCGGGGGTGGCGGCGCCTTCCGAGCGCGAGGTCACGTACAGCCCCAGGGAGGCGAAGCGGGCGATGTCGTCCATGCGGTCGACGACGACGTGCTGCTGGTCCTGCTGGGCGATGCGCCCGGCGAGCGGGACGGCGAGCGCGAGGAGGATGCCCGTCATCAGCACGATCAGCAGCGGGAGGAGGCGGGTGCGCAAGCGGCCCGCCCTCAGGCCGCGGGGGACGGCGGGGACGGCGGGGCGACCAGCCGGTAGCCGACCCCCCGGACCGTCTCGATCAGCTCGGGCATCCCCAGCTTGGAGCGCAGCGAGGCGACGTGCACCTCCAGTGTGCGCCCGGTGCCCTCCCAACTGGTGCGCCAGACCTCGCTGATGATCTGCTCGCGGCGGAAGACGACCCCCGGCCGGTGGGCGAGGAGGGCGAGCAGGTCGAACTCCTTACGGGTGAGGGCGACCTCCACCTCGTTGACGAGCACGCGGCGGGTGGGCAGCTGCAGGTGCAGGGGGCCGAGGCGCAGGCTCGGGTGCTCCTCGGCGGGGGCGCCCTCGGCCCCCTCCCCCTCCGCTCCGGCGCGCCGGGCCACGGCGTGGATACGGGCCAGCAGCTCGCCCGTGTCGTAGGGCTTGACCACGTAGTCGTCAGCCCCCAGGTTGAGGCCGTGGATACGCGAGCGGACGTCGGCCCGGGCCGTCACCATGATCACGGGAGTGCTCGTGACCTTGCGTATCCGGCAGCACACCTCGAAACCGTCCTGGTCGGGCAGTCCCAGGTCGAGCAGGACGACGTCGAAGGGCGCGAGGCCGCCGTGGAGCAGTTCCCGCAGCGCCTCCTCGCCGGCCCGGGCGTGGGCGACGTCGAAACCGTGCCGGCGCAGCACGGCGCAGAGCGCGGCGGCGACGTGGTCGTCGTCCTCGACGAGCAGCAGTCTCACGGTCCCCCCTCCCCTCTGCGTCCCTTCCCGGTCCTCCCGAACGGCAGGCCATCCTCAGATACACGCCCACCACCACCCCGCGCGTCAAGTAGCGTCAGCCCTCCCAGGGGTTCCGTTACGCGACCGCGATTCCCAACAGCCGTCCCAATTACCCCCCGTGTCCGAATGAAGCCGGATCGTTATGCTCAATTTCCCCTCAGATGTAATGACGTTGGTCATCGTGCGTCACTAGGGTCCTGGCAACCGAAGAGGATGGAGCGAAAGGCAGATGACCGAGGTTTCAATGACCAAGGACGCCGCACCACCGGGCGACCCGCTGGTCGTCCTCGACGACGTCAACAAGCATTTCGGCGCGCTGCACGTGCTCCAGGACATCAACCTGTCCATCGCCCGCGGTGAGGTCGTCGTCGTGATCGGGCCCTCGGGCTCGGGCAAGTCCACGCTCTGCCGCGCGATCAACCGGCTGGAGACCATCGACTCCGGCTCCATCACCCTGGACGGCCAGCCGCTGCCCGCCGAGGGCAAGGGGCTGGCGCGGCTGCGCGCGGACGTCGGAATGGTCTTCCAGTCCTTCAACCTCTTCGCGCACAAGACGGTGCTGCAGAACGTGATGCTCGGGCCGATCAAGGTCCGCAGGAAGGACAAGCGCGCGGCCGAGGAGAAGGCCCGCGCCCTGCTGGACCGGGTGGGCGTGGGCAACCAGGCCGACAAGTACCCGGCGCAGCTCTCGGGCGGCCAGCAGCAGCGCGTGGCCATCGCGCGGGCGCTGGCCATGGAGCCGAAGGTGATGCTCTTCGACGAGCCCACCTCCGCGCTGGACCCGGAAATGATCAACGAGGTGCTGGAGGTCATGCAGCAGCTCGCCCGCGAGGGGATGACCATGGTCGTCGTCACCCACGAGATGGGCTTCGCCCGCTCGGCGGCCAACCGCGTCGTCTTCATGGCGGACGGCCAGATCGTCGAAGAGGCGACGCCGGACCAGTTCTTCACCAATCCTCGTAGCGACCGGGCGCGGGACTTCCTCTCGAAGATCCTGCACCACTGAACCACCCGGCCGTGTCAGCCATGTCACCCTCGGAAAAAGGAAGTTCCGCATGAATCTCCGCAAGGCCGGCGCAGCCGCCGCCATCGCCACCGCCCTCGCCCTCACCGCCGCCGCCTGCGGCAGCGACGACGACAAGTCCTCCGGCACGGACGGCAAGAAGGACAAGATCGTCGTCGGCATCAAGTACGACCAGCCGGGCATCGGCCTGAAGGAGCCGGACGGCTCCTTCTCCGGCATGGACGTCCAGGTCGCCACGTACGTGGCCAAGGAGCTGGGCTACGACGAGAAGGACATCGAGTTCAAGGAGACCAAGAGCGCGAACCGCGAGACCGCGCTGGCCAACGACGAGGTCGACTTCATCGTCGCCTCCTACTCGATCAACGACGAGCGCAAGCAGAAGGTCGACTTCGCCGGCCCGTACTTCCTGGCCCACCAGGACCTGCTGGTGCGCGCCGGTGAGAAGTTCACCGACGCCAAGGAGCTGAACGGCAAGAAGCTCTGCTCGGTCACCGGCTCGACCTCCGCGCAGAACATGAAGAAGGACATCGCCCCGGACGCCCAGCTCGTCGAGCGCGGCGGCTACTCCGAGTGCGTCTCCGCCCTGCAGAACGGCGCCGTCGACGCGCTCACCACCGACGACTCGATCCTCGCGGGCTACGCGGCGCAGCCCGCCAACAAGGGCAAGTTCGAGCTGTCGGGCCTGAAGCTCTCGGACGAGAGCTACGGCATCGGCACCAAGAAGGGCTCCGAGCTCACCGCCAAGATCAACAAGGCGCTGGAGAAGATGGTGTCCGACGGCAGCTGGGAGAAGACCATGAACGACGTCTTCGGTCCGGCCGGCTACAAGTTCGAGCCGGCGCCGCAGATCGGCAGCTGAAGCGACCCGACCCGGTCCCCGTGACCGGGTCCCAGGGGCGCGCGGTCGCACAGACCGCGCGCCCCGCCGTCCATACACGTGCGATCGCGGGATGCGGATAGTTCTGTGTTTGATTTCCTCGAAGGCTACGACCTTCTCGGGGCGTTCTGGGTGACGGTGCAGCTCACGCTGTACTCCGCCCTGTTCTCCTTCGTCTGGGGCACCATGCTGGCGGCCATGCGGGTCTCCCCCGTGCCGCTGATGCGCGGCTTCGGCGCGGCGTACGTGAACATCGTGCGCAACACCCCGCTCACGGTCATCATCGTGTTCTGCGCCCTGTGCCTCGCCGACATCTACGGGGTGACGTTCGGGGCGGGCGACGACGTCAAGACCCAGTACTTCCGGCTCGCCGTCTTCGGTCTCTCCGCGTACACCGCGGCCTTCGTCTGCGAGGCGCTGCGCTCGGGCATCAACACGGTGCCGCTCGGCCAGGCCGAGGCGGCGCGGGCGCTGGGGCTGACCTTCACGCAGGTCATGACGTCGATCGTCCTGCCGCAGGCGTTCCGTTCGGTGGTCGGGCCGCTGGCCAACGTACTGATCGCGCTCACCAAGAACACCACGGTGGCCGCGGCCATCGGTGTCGCGGAGGCGGCGCTGCTGATGAAGGAAATGATCGAGAACGAGGCGGCGCTGATCCCGATCACCGCGGTCTTCGCCTTCGGCTTCATCTGCCTGACGATGCCGACGGGTCTGCTGCTGGGCTGGCTGAGCAAGCGTGTGGGGGTCAAGCGGTGAGTTCTGTCCTGTACGACGCTCCGGGTCCCAAGGCCCGGTTCCGCAACGCCGTGTGGACGGTGGTCTTCCTCGTTCTGCTGGTGCTGGGGCTGTGGTGGATGCTCGCCAAGCTGGCCGACAAGGGCCAGTTCGAATGGGCCCTGTGGGAGCCCTTCACCACCTCCCAGGCGTGGACGACGTATCTGCTGCCCGGTCTGGCCAACACGCTCAAGGCCGCGGGGCTGGCGATGGTCCTCGCCCTGCCGCTGGGCGCCTTCCTCGGCATCCTGCGGCTCTCCGACCACCGGTGGGTACGGGGGGTGGCCGGGGCGGTCGTGGAGTTCTTCCGCGCCATCCCGGTGCTGATCCTGATGCTCTTCGCGGGCCAGTTCTACGTGGAGTACACGAACGTGGACAGCGCGGTGCGCCCGCTGTACGCGGTGGTCACCGGCCTGGTGCTCTACAACGCCTCGGTGCTCGCGGAGATCGTCCGCGCCGGCATCCTCTCGCTGCCCAAGGGGCAGACGGAGGCGGCGAAGGCGATCGGCCTGCGCAAGGGCCAGATGATGACGCTGGTGCTGCTGCCGCAGGCCGTCACGGCGATGCTGCCGGCGATCGTCAGCCAGCTCGTCGTCATCGTGAAGGACACCGCGCTGGGCGGCGTGATGCTGAGCTTCACCGAGTTGATGACCGAACGCCAGACGCTGTCCGCCAACTACGGCAACGTCATCCCGAGCTTCTTCGTGGTCGCGGCGATCTTCGTGGTGCTGAACTTCCTGCTCACGACCTTCGCGAGCTGGCTGGAAGGCCGTATCCGGCGGGGCAAGAAGACCACCGGCGCCGTGGTCGGCGCCGACGAGGTCGAGGACCTGGCGACGGGCCGGGCCATCTGACGGCGGTCGCAGGCGGTACGTCCCGGAGGGCGGCGGTGATCCTACCGCCGCCCTCCGGCGTACCCCCCGCCAACGCCCTTCCCGGGCCCCCGGCTTGACGCGCAGGTCGGCCAGTGGGTTGCATACGCCTTGTGATCGTGGACCCGGTGGTCATCGTCGGGGCAGGACCCGTCGGGCTCACCCTGTCCTTGGCGTTGGCGCACAACGGCGTGACCACCCTCGTCCTCGACGGTGAGCCGCCCTCCCCCGCCCTCTCCCCGCCCCGCCCTGCCCGCACGGCGGTGCTGCGGCCGGCGACCGAGGCGTTCCTGGCGCGGCTGGGCTGCGCGCCGGCCGGGCTGCGGCTGACCGCCTGGCGGGCGACGCGCGGCGCCGATCCGGCCGCGGGGCGGACGCTGCGGCAGGTCGCGTACGAGGCGCCCGGACCGCTGCACGTCCCCCAGCAGCCCCTGGTGGACGCCCTGCGGGCGGCGGTGGCCGCCCACGACCTGGCCACCCTGGTGCCCGACGCCCGCGTCGACACCCTGGAGCAGGAGGCCGCAGGCGTCTCCGTGCGGACCCGCGCGGCGCGGGAGGACGCCAAGCCCGTCTGGTGGCGCGGCAGCTACGCCGTCGGCTGCGACGGGGCGCGCTCCGCGGTGCGCAAGCTGCTGGCGGTCCCCTTCCCCGGCCGTACGGCGGTGGAGCGGCACGCGGTGGCGGCGATACGGACGGAGCTGCCCTGGGCCGGGGGGAGCGGCGAGGCGGGCGGGACGGGGGGGACGGTGCTGTGCGGGGCTCCGTCGGAGGTGTGCGCGCGGCCGCTGCCGGGGGGCGTGTGGCGGCTGGACTGGCTGCTGCCCCCGGACGCGGGCCTGGTCACCCCCGAGGCGCTGACGGGGCGGGTGGAGGGGACCCTGGCGGCGTGGGGCGGGGGCCCGTACGAGCTGCTGGACACCGGCGTGCACACCGTCCACCACCGCCTGGCGCGTTCCTTCCGCAGCGGGCGGGTGCTGCTGGCGGGTGACGCGGCGCATCTGCACGGGGCGCTGGGGGCGCAGCAGTTGGACGAGGGGCTGCAGGACGCGGAGAACCTCGCCTGGCGGCTGGCCGCCGCGCTGCGCCGCCCGGAGCGCGCGCGGGCGGTCCTGGGCGCGTACGAGACGGAGCGGCGCGGCGTCCTCGGGCAGCGGCTGCGGGCGGCGGACCAGGCGCTGGCGCTGGTGCGCCGCCGCTCGGGCGAGTGGCGCCGGGGCCAGGCGCTGACGCTCCTCACCGACGGCCATCTGGGCCGCGGCCCGCTCGGCGCCCCCCTCGGGTACGCAACCCCGCCGCCGGTCCCCTCGCTGCCCGTCGGCACGGCGCTGGGCGCCCCCGCCGCCCAGGTGGAGGTGATCGCCCCCGACGGCCGGGAGACCTCGCTGCACGCGTGCCTGGGGCGCTCGGTGGTCGTGGTGCTGATCGCACCGGGGACGCGGGTGTGGCGGCACGGCGACTGGCTGACGGCGGGGCTGATGCCGGCCCTGCTGCGCACGGTGGCGGAGCTGCCGGTGGAGGCGTCCCTCGTGGTCGCGGAGGAGTACCCGGGCGCACCGGCGCACTCGGTGCTGGTGGTGCGCCCGGACGGGCGGCTGGCGGCCGTCCTCCCGGGCGGGGACACGGCGGCGCTGCGGGCGTGCGTGGAGTCGCTCGGGGGGTGAGCGTCCCGCCGCTCCCTCCGCCACGCCTGCGCCGGTCGCCACCGGACGCGGCGCCGGGGCCGTACGGGGGCGCCGGTACGCTGCCCGTCATGCTGATCGCCGCCGCCTGCTGCCCGTGCCCTCCGCTGCTGGTCCCCGAGGTCGCGGCGGGCGCCGCCGGGGAGTTGGACGCGCTGCGCGCGGCCTGCGCGGACGCGATCGGCGTGCTGGCCGCCGCCCGCCCGGACCGGCTCCACGTCCTCGGCCCGGCGCCCGCGGGCGGCGTGGGCCCGTACCCCCAGGGTGCCCCGGGGTCCTTCCGCGGCTTCGGCGTCGATCTGTCCGTACGCCTCGCGGCGGCGCCCGAGGCCCCCACCGGCGCGGCGCGCGGGCTGCCGCCGTCCCTCGCGGTCGGCGCCTGGCTGCTGGAGCGCACCGGCTGGTCGGCCGCACCGGTGACGGGGCTGGGCGTGGACGAGTCGCTGGACACCGCCCGCTGCCTGGAGAGCGGCCGCGAACTGGCCGCGGGCGCGGAGCGGGTGGCGCTGCTGGTGCTGGGCGACGGCACCGCCTGCCGTACGCCCAAGGCGCCCGGCTCCTACGACGAGCGGGCGGCGGGTTTCGACGAGGCGGCGGCGCGCGCCCTGGGCGCCGCGGACCCCGCCGCCCTCACCGCGCTGGACGCGCGGCAGGCCCGCGCCCTGCGGGTGAGCGGGCGGTCCGGCTGGCAGGTCCTGGCGGGCGCGGCCCGGGGCGCGGCGCTGACGGGGCGCCTGCTGTACGAGGACGCGCCGTACGGGGTGGGCTACTACGTGGCCGCGTGGTCCTGAGCCGCCTCAGCGCTTCTCGGCGGGCACGGACATCGCCTCGCACACCGCCCGCCACACGTCCTTGACGTCCCAGCCCGCGTCCAGCGCCTCCAGCACCGTGCGCCCGCCCAGCTCGGAGAGGACGTGGTCGCGCGCGAAGGAGTCGACGTACGGCTTACCGAAGTAGTCCGTCATCCGCTCCCAGAAAACCGTCTGCCACATGCCCCCCATTATCCAGCGCCCCTCCCGGGGGTGCTGAGGGCCCTGGTGAGCACGCTCAGCCCAGCAGCGCCCGCAGTCCCGCCGTCACCACGACCGCCACGGCGATCACCACGAGGAAGGGCGCCCGCAGCACCAGCGCCACGGCCGCCGCGGCCACCCCGGCGGCCCGCGCGTCGAGGACCAGTTCGCGCTGCGCGGTGGCGAAGGTCTGCTGGGCGGTGAGCGCCGCCAGCAGCGCGACGGGCAGCAGCGCCGCCAGCCGCCGTACCAGGGGCCGCTCCAGCACCCCGTCGGGGACGGAGAGGCCGAGCAGTTTGACGCCGTAGCAGCCCACGGCGGTCAGTGCGATGGCGATCCAGGCGTTCACGCGGACACCTCCCCCTCGGTGCCCTCGTCGGTGCGCGATCCCTTCCGGCGCCCCTCGGCCCACAGCACCAGCGGCGCCGCGAGGGCGGCGGCCAGCACCGGCACCCCGGCGGGCAGCACCGGCAGCAGACCGAGGCCCAGGAGGACGGCGATACCCGCCACCAGCCGCTCGGTGGCGGTCTTGAGCATCGGCGCGAGCAGCGCCAGGAAGCAGGCCGGGCCCGCCGCGTCCAGCCCCCAGGCGTTCGGATCGCCCAGGGCGGAGGCGCCCAGGGCGCCGAGGAGGGTGGTGAGGTTCCACAGCACGTACAGCGTCAGACCGGTCACCGCGAAGCCGATGCGCGCGGTGCGCCGGCTGGGCTGGGTGATGGTGACGGCGGTCGTCTCGTCGATGATCCACTGGGCGGCCAGCGGACGCACCCTGGCCGGGAGCTGGAGCAGCGGCGCCAGGCGCAGTCCGTAGAAGCAGTTGCGCACGCCGAGGAAGAAGGCCCCGGCCGCGGCGGTGTACGGATTCCCCCCGGCGGCCAGCGCTCCCACCAGCGCGAACTGGCTGGCGCCGGTGAAGACGAGCAGGCTCAGCACACAGGTCTGGAGCAGGGTGACGCCTGCCCCGGCGGCGGTCACGCCGAAGGCGAAGCCGCTGAGTCCGACGGCGAGCCCGACGCCGAGCGCGTCGCGTACCGCGCGCCGGTCGGCGTCGGGCGGCGGTATCGGCTCGTGCCGCGCGACGCCCTCGGCCGGCCGCGCGGGTGGTGTGGTGTCCGGTGCCATGCCGAGCAGGATAGGTCCCGCCCCCGGACCCCCCGCCCTCGCTCCTGCTTCCGCCGTTGTCAGTGGTCCGGTGCACGATGGGGACATGGCGCAGAAACCGGGACCGGCCGTCCTCGACACCTTCTCCCCCGCGACCCGGGCATGGTTCGACGGGGCCTTCGACGCGCCCACGGCCGCCCAGACCGGCGCCTGGGAGGCCATCGGCAAGGGCTCCGACGTGCTGGTGGTGGCGCCCACGGGCTCCGGCAAGACCCTGGCCGCCTTCCTCTCCGCGCTGGACGGCCTGGCCGCCACGCCGCCCCCGGCCGACCCCAAAAAGCGCTGCCGGGTGCTGTACATCTCGCCGCTGAAGGCCCTGGGGGTGGACGTGGAGCGCAATCTGCGCTCGCCGCTCACGGGCATCCGCCAGGAGTCGGTGCGCCTGGGGCTGCCCGAGCCGGACATCAAGGTGGCGATCCGCTCCGGCGACACCCCGCAGTCGGAGCGCCGCGCCATCGCCAACAAGCCGCCGGACATCCTCATCACCACCCCCGAGTCCCTCTTCCTGATGCTGACCTCCGCCTCCCGGGAGGCGCTCGCGGGCGTCGAGACGGTGATCCTGGACGAGGTGCACGCCGTGGCGGGCACCAAGCGGGGGGCGCACCTGGCGCTCACCCTGGAGCGGCTGGACCGGCTGCTGCCCAGGCCCGCCCGCCGGATCGGCCTGTCGGCGACGGTCCGCCCGGTCGACGAGGTGGCGCGCTTCCTCTCCCCCGGCCGCCGGGTGGAGGTCGTCCAGCCGCCCTCCGCCAAGGAGTTCGACCTCTCCGTCGTGGTGCCCGTGGAGGACATGGGCGAGCTGGGCGGCTCCCCCGCGGCGCGCAAGGAGGGCGAGGACGGCGACCGGCCCTCCATCTGGCCGCAGGTGGAGGAGCGCATCGCGGACCTGGTCGAGGGCCACAACTCCACGATCGTCTTCGCCAACTCCCGCCGGCTGGCGGAGCGCCTGTGCAACAGGCTCAACGAGATCGCCCACGAGCGGGCCGGCGGCGAGCCCCTCCCCGAGGACCACTCCCCCGCCCAGCTCCTCGGCCCCTCGGGTACGGGCAGCGGCGCGGCCCCCGTGCTGGCCCGCGCCCACCACGGCTCGGTCTCCAAGGAGCAGCGCGCCCTGGTGGAGGAGGACCTGAAGGCCGGCCGCCTCCCGGCGGTCGTCGCGACCTCCAGCCTGGAGCTGGGTATCGACATGGGCGCCGTCGACCTGGTCGTCCAGGTCGAGTCGCCGCCCTCCGTCGCCTCCGGCCTGCAGCGCGTGGGCCGGGCTGGCCACCAGGTGGGGGCGGTCTCGCGGGGCGTCGTCTTCCCCAAGTACCGCGGCGACCTGGTCCAGTCGGCGGTGGTCACCGAGCGGATGCGCGCGGGCGCCATCGAGTCGCTGCGTGTCCCGGCCAATCCGCTGGACGTGCTGGCGCAGCAGATCGTCGCCATGACCGCGATGGACGACTGGGACGTCGAGGAGCTGCTGGCGGTGATCCGCCGCGCCGCCCCCTTCTCCGCCCTGCCCGAGTCGGCCTTCACGGCGGTGCTCGACATGCTGGCCGGGCGCTATCCGTCCGACGCCTTCGCGGAGCTGCGCCCGCGCGTGGTCTGGGACCGCGTGGCGCACACGGTGCGGGCCCGTCCCGGCGCCCAGCGCCTCGCGGTCACCTCGGGCGGCACGATCCCCGACCGCGGCCTCTTCGGCGTCTTCCTCGCCGGCTCCGACCCGAAGAAGGGCGGCGGGCGGGTCGGCGAGCTGGACGAGGAGATGGTCTATGAGTCGCGGGCCGGCGACGTCTTCACCCTGGGCACGACCTCCTGGCGGATCGAGGACATCACCCGCGACCGGGTCATCGTCTCCCCCGCGCCGGGCGTCCCCGGCCGGCTCCCGTTCTGGAAGGGCGACCAGCTGGGCCGTCCGCTGGAGCTGGGCCGCGCCCAGGGCGCCTTCCTGCGCGAGCTGGGCGCCCTGAAGCCGCCTGCCGCCCGCGAGCGGCTGGCCGCCGCCGGCCTGGACACCTGGGCCGCGGAGAACGTCCTGTCGTACCTGGCGGAGCAGCGCGAGGCCGCCGGCCACGTCCCCGACGACCGCACCATCGTGGTGGAGCGCTTCCGCGACGAGCTGGGCGACTGGCGCGTCGTCGTCCACTCCCCCTTCGGCGCCCAGGTGCACGCCCCCTGGGCGCTGGCCATCGGCGCCCGGCTGCGCGAGCGCCACGGCTTCGACGCCCAGGTCATGCACGCCGACGACGGGATCGTGCTGCGCCTGCCGGACGCCGACCTGCTGGGCATGGACCTGCTGGACTTCGACCCCGCGGCCGGCCCCGCGACGGGGCTGGAGTACGACACGGAGCAGTCCCCGGTCGGCGCCGCGGACGTCCTGTTCGACAAGGGCGAGGTGGACCGGATCGTCACGGAGCAGGTGGGCGGATCGGCGCTCTTCGCCTCCCGCTTCCGCGAGTGCGCCGCCCGCGCCCTGCTGCTGCCCCGGCGCAGCCCCGGCAAGCGCACCCCGCTCTGGCAGCAGCGCCAGCGCGCCGCCCAACTCCTCCAGGTGACCAGCGAGTTCGGCTCCTTCCCGATCGTGCTGGAGGCGGTCCGCGAGTGCCTGCAGGACGTCTTCGACCTGCCGGGCCTGGTCGAGCTGATGGGCGACATCGAGTCGCGCCGGGTGCGCATGGTGGAGGTCACCACCCCCGAGCCCTCCCCCTTCGCCCGCTCCCTCCTCTTCGGCTACGTGGCGCAGTTCCTCTACGAGGGAGACTCCCCGCTGGCCGAGCGCCGCGCCGCCGCCCTCTCGCTGGACTCCCGGCTGCTGTCGGAGCTGCTGGGCCGGGCGGAGCTGCGGGAGCTGCTGGACCCGGAGGTGCTGGCGCAGCTGGAGCAGGAGGTCCAGTGGCTGACGGAGGACCGCCGGGTCAAGGACGCCGAGGGAGTGGCGGACCTGCTGCGGCTGCTGGGTCCGCTGAGCGGCGCGGAGCTGGCCGCGCGCGGCGCGGAGGCCGACTGGGCGCCGGAGCTGGAGCGCGCCCGGCGCGCCATCCGGGTGCGGATCGCGGGCGAGGAGCGCTGGGCTGCGGTCGAGGACGCGGGACGGCTGCGCGACGCCCTGGGCACGGCGCTGCCGACGGGCGTCCCGGAGGCGTTCACGGAGCCGGTCGCCGATCCCCTCGCCGACCTCCTCGCCCGCCATGCCCGCACCCGCGGCCCGTTCACCTCGGGGGCGGCGGCGGCCCGCTTCGGCCTGGGCCCGGCGGTCACGGAGGGCGCGCTGCAGCGGCTGGCGGCGGCCGGGCGGGTGGTGCAGGGCGAGTTCCATCCGGCGGGCAGCGGCCAGGAGTGGTGCGACGCCACGGTGCTGCGCCGGCTGCGGCGCCGCTCGCTGGCGGCACTGCGCGAGGAGCTGGAGCCGGTGCCCCCGGCCGCGCTGGCCTCGTTCCTCCCCCAGTGGCAGCATCTGGGCACGCACAGCCTGCGCGGCCCCGACGGCCTGCTGCGCGCGATCGAGCAGCTGCAGGGCGCCCCGGTCCCCGCCTCGGCGCTGGAGAAGCTGGTGCTGCCCTCCCGGGTCGCGGACTACACTCCCGCGATGCTCGACGAGCTGACGGCCTCCGGCGAGGTGCTCTGGGCCGGCTCCGGGGCGCTGCCCGGCAAGGACGGCTGGGTCTCGCTCCATCTCGCCGACACGGCGCCGCTGCTGCTGGGCGAGCCGCAGCCGCTGGAGCTGACCGAGGTGCACCGGGCGGTGCTGGACACCCTCGCCGGCGGGTACGGGCTGTTCTTCCGCCAGATCGCCGACCAGGTGCGCGCCGCCCACCCCGCGCTCACCGACGCCGGGCTGGCGGAGGTGGTCTGGGAGCTGGCCTGGTCGGGCCGGCTGACCAACGACACCCTGGCCCCGCTGCGCGGCCTGCTGGGCTCGGGCCGCACGGCCGGGGCGACAGCCCACCGCGCCAAGCGGGCCGTCCCGCGCGGGCGTTACGGCGCCGGCTCGCTGGCCGCGCGCTCCGCCACCGGCCGCCAGGGACCGCCCACGACGGCGGGCCGCTGGTCGCTGCTGCCGGAGCGGGAGGGCGACCCGACGCTGCGCGCCCACGCCCTGGCCCGCACGCTGCTGGACCGCCACGGCGTCGTGACGCGCGGCGCGGTGGCTGCGGAGGGGGTCGAGGGCGGCTTCTCCGCCGCGTACCGGGTGCTCTCGGTCTTCGAGGAGTCCGGGCAGGCCCGCCGGGGCTATGTGGTGGAGGGTCTGGGCGCCGCGCAGTTCGCGATGGACGGCGCGGTGGACCGCCTGCGCGCGGCCTCGGCGGCCCGCGAGCGCTCGGGCGACGCGGACGCCGCCGCCGACGGCGGCTTCGCCCCGCCCGGCGCGCAGACCCCGTTCGGCGGCGGACGCCGGGCGCAGTCCCCCCGCGCCCTGGTCCTGGCCGCCGCCGACCCGGCGAACGCCTACGGCGCCGCTCTCGGCTGGCCCGAGCCTCCGCAGGGCTCCAGCCACAAGCCGGGCCGCAAGGCGGGCGCCCTGGTGGTGCTCCTGGACGGCGAGTTGACCATGTACGTGGAGCGGGGCGGCAAGAGCCTCCTGGTCTGGCCCGACCCCGCGGACCCCCGTTTCGCGGCAGCGGCCCAGGCCCTGGGCGCGGCGGCGAGGGACGGCGCCCTGGGCCCCTCGGTCACCCTGGAGCGCATCAACAACACCCCGTCCCTGGAGTCCCCCTACAGCCACTTTCTGGAATCATCGGGCTTCCACGCCACCCCCCGCGGCCTGCGCCTGCGCAGCTGACCGGGCCCGGAGCGCACTGGCCGGCCGACGAGAACCGCCCGGAGAGAAGCCGGAGAGAAAGATGCCCGAAGGCGACACCGTCTACCGCGTCTCGCACCTCCTGCACGACGCCCTCGCCGGGCGCCCCCTCACCCGCTGCGACCTCCGCGTCCCCGCACTGGCCACCGTCGACCTGACCGGCCGCACCGTCGAGAACGTCACCCCCCGCGGCAAGCACATCCTCGCCCGCGTGGAGGGCGGCCTCACCCTCCACTCCCATCTCCAGATGGACGGCGACTGGCGCATCCAGCCCGCGGGCGAGCGCCCCCGCGGCCCGGGCCACTGGATCCGCGCCGTCCTGGGCAACGACCGGCAGACCGCCGTCGGCTACCGCCTGCCCGTACTGCAGCTGCTCCGCACCCGCGACGAGCACCGGATCGTCGGCCACCTCGGCCCCGACCTCCTGGGCCCGGACTGGGACCCCGCCGAGGCCGCCCGCCGCCTCCTCGCCGCCCCGGACCGCAGCCTCGGCGAGGCCCTCCTCGACCAGCGCAACCTCGCCGGCATCGGCAACGAGTACAAGTCCGAGCTGTGCTTCCTCACCGGAAACCACCCCCTGACCCCCGTCTCGGCGGCGAAGCACCTCGACCGCCTGCTGGAGCTGGCCCGCAAGCTGCTGGAGGCCAACAAGCTCCGCCCGGCCCGCGTGACCACCCCCGTCGACCGCCGCGGCCGCCGGCTGTGGGTCTACGGCCGCGAGCACCTGCCCTGCCACCGCTGCGGCACCCCCGTCCGCAGGGCGGAGCAGGGCGCGGTCCCGGGCCGGGAGCGGGTCACCTACTGGTGCCCCGCCTGCCAGGCCGCCTGACCCCCGTCACCCACGCCGTCCCGGCCGCCCAGGCCGCACCCGCGCCCGGGCGCGCAGAAGGGTCCGGCTCCCTCGGTGGGGAGCCGGACCCTTCTGTCAGTTGTCACGCGGTCTCGTACCCGCTTCTCACGCGGCGGCGACGCCCACGGTCTCCTTCGGAGCCTTGATCGTCACGCGCTCCTCCGGGATACCCGTCACGGACGACATGGTGAACGTCCGCACCGGGGCCGGAATGGTGTCGGACGCGGCCGACTGCGCCAGCTCGGCGAGCGCCAGCTCATCGCTGACCTCGCGCATCAGCTCGGACATCCGCATGTCCAGCGCATCGCAGATGGCGGACAGCAGCTCGGACGAGGCTTCCTTCTGCCCCCGCTCCACCTCGGAGAGATATCCGAGGGAGACCCGGGCTGACGAGGAGACCTCGCGCAAAGTGCGGCCCTGACGCTGGCGCTGCCGACGCAGCACGTCACCCAGCAGGCGACGGAGCAGAATCATGCGTGGCTCCCTCCTCCTCGGACCTCGGTATCGGATCCTCTGCCCTCCACCGTACCCTCTCGGACCACCACGGTGCGTCGGGCGAAGTCATCTTCGACGTTCGCCCAACGAGGAAGCATCCGGGGTTTGCCAGCTCGCCGAGGGGGTGGCGGAAAAAGGGATCCACGGGTCAAACGTCAGTTCGTCCCGAATTATTCCGCGGCGGGGGGCTCACCGGAGGACAGCCCGTCGAAGAGGTCCCCACCGCCGGCCCCGGCGACCGCGAACTCCTCGCCCAAGGATGCGGCGGAAGGCGCCGCAGCGGCCCGTACCGCGCGCCCGATCAGCTCCAGCGCCGCCAGCACGGCGGCCGCGCGGATCTCCTCCCGGTCGCCCTCCAGGCCCAGCCGCACCTGCTCGTTCTGGCCGCCGGGTCCCGCCGCCGCGAGGAAGACCGTCCCCACCGGCTGCCCGTCCTGCGGCTCCGGCCCGGCCACGCCCGTGGTGGACAGCCCCCAGTCGGCACCGAGCCGCCAGCGCACCCCGGCCGCCATCTGCCGGGCCACCTCGCCGTCGACCGCACCGCGGTCGGCCAGCAGCTCGCCCGGCACGCCCAGCAGATCCCGCTTCAGGTCGGTCGCGTACGCGGTGATCGAGCCGCGGAACGTCCGGGAGGCGCCGGGGACGGACGTCAGCGCGCCCGCCAGCAGCCCCCCGGTCAGCGACTCGGCGACGGCCAGCGACCAGCCGCGCTCCTCCAGCAGCTCCAGCACGGCCCGCGCGCGGTCGGGGGCGGCGCTCATCGGGCCACCGCCTGCGCACGCGCGGCCGCCAGGCCCCGGCGCCGCAGCACGACGGCCTGCTTGACGTAGTCCAGTCCGGTGACCACCGTCAGCACCACCGCGACACCCATGATCCAGAAGCGCAGCGTGGCCAGGGGGCCCGTCAGCGCGAGAATGTACATACCCACGGCTACACCTTGGGCGAGTGTCTTGAGCTTTCCGCCACGGCTCGCCGGGATGACCCCGTGCTTGATGACCCAGAACCTCATCAGGGTGATGCCCAGCTCCCGGAAGAGGATCACTCCGGTGACCCACCAGGGCAGGTCGCCCAGCACGGAGAGGCTGATCAGGGCGGCGCCCATGATCGCCTTGTCGGCGATGGGGTCCGCGATCTTCCCGAAGTCGGTGACGAGGTCGTAGCGCCGCGCCAGCTCGCCGTCGAAGAGGTCCGTGATCATCGCGACGGCGAACGCCGCCCAGGCGAAGGAGCGCCAGGCCGGGTCGTGGCCGCCGTCGGCGAACATGAGCAGCACGAACGCCGGCACCAGCAGCAGCCGCATCATGGTCAGCAGGTTCGCGATGTTCCAGAGGGAGACCTTCGGCGGCACCAGCCGGGCTGCGGTCATCTGCGCGCCCCCTCGCCGTCCAGCGGCTCACCGGTCGGCCCGCCGACCGGTTCGGCCACCAGGTCCACGCCCTGGGTGGCCACGACCTTGGCGGTGGCGAACACCCCGGGCTCAAGGCCCGCACCGCCGGTGAGGGTGACCTGCCCGTCGGTCTCGGGCGCCTGGTGGGCGGCCCGTCCGACGATCCCGTCCTCCTCGTCCACCGACTCCACCAGCACCGACAGCGTCTCGCCCAGGCGCTCCTCGGCCCGCTGGGCGGTCAGCTCCTCGGCCAGCCGGGAGACCCGGGCCAGCCGCTCGGCGACCACGTCCACGTCCAGCTTGCCCGCGTAGCCTGCGGCTTCGGTGCCCTCCTCGTCGGAATACCCGAAGACGCCGACGGCGTCCAGGCGCGCGGCGGTCAGGAAGCGCTCCAGCTCCGCCAGATCGGCCTCGGACTCACCGGGGAAGCCCACGATGAAGTTGGAGCGCACCCCGGCCTGCGGCGCCTTGGCGCGGATCTGCTCCAGCAGCCCCAGGAAGCGGTCGGTGTCGCCGAAGCGGCGCATGGAGCGCAGCACCTCGGGCGCGGAGTGCTGGAAGGACAGGTCGAAGTACGGGGCCACCTTCGGCGTGGAGGTGAGTACGTCGATCAGCCCCGGCCGCAGCTCGGCCGGCTGCAGGTAGCTGACCCGGATGCGCTCCAGCCCCTCGATGTCGGCGAGCGAGGGCAGCAGGCTCTCCAGCAGCCGGATGTCGCCGAGGTCCTTGCCGTAGGAGGTGTTGTTCTCGGAGACGAGCATGATCTCCTTGACGCCCTCCCCGGCCAGCCAGCGCGCCTCGTTCAGTACGTCGGAGGGGCGGCGCGAGACGAAGGAGCCGCGGAAGGAGGGGATGGCGCAGAACGAGCAGCGCCGGTCGCAGCCGGAGGCCAGCTTCACCGAGGCCACCGGGCCGCCCTCCAGCCGGCGGCGCAGCGGGGCGCGTGGACCGGAGGCGGGGGCCAGGCCCGCGGGGAGGTCGGCGACGGGCGCAGGTGCTTCGGCGGCGTCCTGTCCGTGGCCGGGCAGCGCGACGGCGGCGTCCTGCCGCTCGGCGGGGGCCAGCGGGAGCAGCTTGCGCCGGTCGCGGGGGGTGTGCGAGGCGTGCACACCGCCGGAGAGGATGGTCTGCAGCCGGTCGGAGATGTCGGCGTAGTCGTCGAAGCCCAGCACACCGTCGGCCTCGGGCAGCGCCTGCGCCAGCTCCTTGCCGTACCGCTCGGCCATGCAGCCCACCGCGACCACGGCCTGGGTGCGGCCGTGGTCCTTGAGGTCGTTGGCTTCCAGCAGGGCGTCGACGGAGTCCTTCTTGGCCGCCTCGACGAAGCCGCAGGTGTTCACGACGGCCACGTCGGCGTCGGCGGCGTCCTCGACGAGCTGCCACCCGTCCGCTGCCAGCCGGCCCGCGAGCTCCTCGGAGTCCACCTCATTGCGGGCGCAGCCGAGCGTGACCAGTGCGACAGTACGGGTTTCAGGGGGGTGCGGCATGACGACAAGGGTACTTCGTCGCCACCCGGGGCCGGGCGGCCTACCAGGCGTTACGTGCGCCACCCCGGCCGGGGCCGCGCGCGTGGCGGGCCCGGCCCTCAGCCGACCTCGGGATCGCCCTTGGTGTAGGAGATGCGTTCGACCTGGCCGAGCTGGAAGTCGTTGTCGACTTCCTTGCCGTTCACGAAGAGCTGCACGGCGCCGGCGTTGCCCAGGATGAGGTTGACGCGCTGGTCGTCCTGGACCGTGACGGAGTCGCCCTGCTGCAGAACCGTCTCTTCGAGCGTGCTGCCGTCGTGGCCCTTGGCGGAGATCCAGCTCTTGCCGTCGGTCGCGACCAGCTTGACCGTGACCTTGTCGGCCGGCGCCTGGGCGATCGCGCTCTCGGTGGGCTCGGCGCTGGGCTTCCCGGAGGGGTCGGCCCCGCTCTTGCCGTCCGCCTTGTCGTCGGCGGTGTCCACGGCGGTCGGGGTGTCCTTGGCGCCGTCGTCGCCGCTGAAGACCGTGAAGCCGACGAAGCCGATGACCGCGACGATCGCGGCGACCATGGCGGCGGTCCAGTTGGGGCGGCGCGGCTCGGGGCGCATGCGCTCGGCCTCGAAGAGGGGCGCCGCGGTGACGGGCTCGGGCCGGCCGCCCCGTTCCGCGTCGAACTGCGCGACGACCAGGTCGGGGTCCAGGCCCACCAGGCGCGCGATGTTGCGCACATGCCCGCGGGCGTAGACCTCGCCGCCGCAGCGGGAGAAGTCGTCGTCCTCGATCGCGTGCAGTATCGGCGTGCGCACCCGGGTCTGGGCGCTGACCTGTTCGACGGTCAGTCCGGCGTCGATCCGAGCGTGTTGAAGGGTCCGTCCGACGGACGTGCGGTCGTCTGCGGAGGGGGTTCCGAGGGACACGGGGGCGCCTTTCGAGCGTGAGCCACCTGCCGGATGTTCAGTCTAGAGGTCTTGTAAAAGTGTCGGGCAACCGGGCGGTATGACTTGTGGGCGGCCGAGGTGTCCATCGATCGACGTCCGGGTGCGCCCACCTGCCGTAACCATGTGACGCACCGGCAGCCGATCCGGTGGCCCGGCTCGCTCCTACGGGTGATCCTGCCCACGGACCATCGCCAGCACGCCATCCAATTCGTCCGGTTTGACCAGCACGTCGCGGGCCTTGGACCCCTCGCTGGGACCGACGATTCCGCGCGACTCCATCAGATCCATCAGCCGGCCCGCCTTCGCGAAGCCCACCCGCAGCTTGCGCTGCAGCATCGAGGTCGAGCCGAACTGGGTGGTGACCACCAGCTCCACCGCGGCGACCAGCAGGTCGAGATCGTCGCCGATCTCCTCGTCGATCTCCTTCTTCTTCCCGCCGCCGACCGTGACGTCCTCGCGGAAGACCGGCGCCATCTGCTCCTTGCAGTGCCGTACGACCACCGCGACCTCGGCCTCGGTAACGAAGGCGCCCTGCATCCGGGTCGGCTTGCCGGCGCCCATCGGCAGGAAGAGCCCGTCACCCTTGCCGATCAGCTTCTCGGCGCCCGGCTGGTCGAGGATGACGCGGCTGTCGGCGAGCGAGGAGGTGGCGAACGCGAGCCGGGAGGGCACGTTCGCCTTGATCAGACCGGTGACGACGTCGACGCTGGGCCGCTGGGTGGCGAGGACCAGGTGGATGCCGGCGGCGCGGGCCAGCTGCGTGATGCGGACGATGGAGTCCTCGACGTCGCGCGGGGCGACCATCATCAGGTCGGCCAGCTCGTCGACGATCACCAGCAGGTACGGGTACGGCTGCAGCTCGCGCTCGCTGCCCGGCGGCGCGGTCGTCCTCCCGCTGCGCACCGCCTCGTTGAAGTCGTCGATGTGCCGGAAGCCGTAGGCGGCGAGGTCGTCGTAGCGCAGGTCCATCTCGCGGACGACCCACTGCAGCGCCTCGGCGGCGCGCTTGGGGTTGGTGATGATCGGCGTGATCAGGTGCGGGATGCCCTCGTAGGCCGTCAGCTCCACCCGCTTGGGGTCGATGAGGACGAGCCGGACCTCCTCCGGGGTGGCGCGCATCATGACGGAGGTGATCAGGCAGTTGATGTTGGAGGACTTGCCGGAGCCGGTGGCGCCGGCGACCAGGATGTGCGGCATCTTCGCCAGGTTGGCCATCACGTAGCCGCCCTCGACGTCCTTGCCCAGGCCCACCAGCATGGGGTGCTCGTCGCCCGCGGCGCCCGCCAGGCGCAGCACGTCGCCGAGGTTGACCATCTCCCGGTCGCTGTTGGGGATCTCGATGCCGATCGCCGACTTGCCGGGGATCGGGCTGATGATGCGCACGTCCGGGCTGGCCACCGCGTAGGCGATGTTCTTCGCCAGCGCCGTGATGCGCTCGACCTTGACCGCGGCGCCCAGCTCCACCTCGTAGCGCGTGACCGTCGGGCCGCGGGTGAAGCCGGTGACGGCGGCGTCGACCTTGAACTCGGTGAAGACGTTGGTCAGCGAGGCCACCACGAGATCGTTGGCGGCGCTGCGGGTACGGCCGGGGCCGCCGCGCTCCAGCAGGTCCAGACCGGGCAGCGCGTAGGTGATGTCCCCGGCCAGCTGCAGCTGCTCGGCGCGCGGCGGCAGCCCCTCGGCCGCGTCGGGCTCGGGGGCGGCGCGGGTCAGGTCCGGGACGGCGGGCAGCAGGTCGGGCAGCCCGGTCGGCTTCAGCACGGCCTCCTCGGCGCGGGCCACGGGCACACTGCCGGTGATCTCACTGCCCAGGTCGGCCAGCAGCGGGGTCGGGGGGACGCCGTGCAGCACGGCGCCGTCGAGGTGGGCGGCCTCCGCGGCGGCGAGGTCGATGGGGTCGGCCGCCTTGCGCGGGAGGCGCTTGCGCCGGCCCTTGCCGGCGTCGCCGCGGGCCTCGTCGGCGTCCTCTGCGATCCGCACGAGGCCGCCGCGCCAGTCCTCGGCGTACTCCTCCCCGCTCCGGTACGCGCCCTCGCCCCCGTCCTCGTACCGGGCGCCTTCCGGCTGCGCCTGCGCGGCGGGGGCCTGCAGGACGCCCAGCCGTACGCCCAGCAGCCGCAGCCGCTGCGGGACGGCGTTGACGGGGGTGGCGGTGACGACGAGCAGGCCGAAGACGGTGACGAGCAGCAGCAGCGGAACGGCGAGCACCTCACCGAGGGTGAAGACCAGCGGGCGCGAGGCCGCCCAGCCGATCAGTCCGCCGGCATCGCTTATGGCCTCCGTGCCCTCACCGCGCCCGGGGGCTCCGCAGCCGACGTGGACCAGGCCCAGCACCCCGACCGTCAGGGCCGAAAGCCCGATCGCCACCCGGCCGTTGGCCTCGGGCCGCTCGGGATGGCGGATGAGGCGGACCGCGACGGTGGCGAGCAGGATCGGCGCCAGCAGATCCAGTCGTCCGAAGGCTCCGGTGACCAGTATGTCGACAAGTCCCCCGACGGGGCCGTCGAGGCTGGACCAGGTGCCGGCGGCGATGACCAGGCCCAGGCCGAGCAGCAGCAGGGCGAGGCCGTCCTTGCGGTGCGCGGGGTCAAGTCCCTTGGCGCCGCGCCCTATTCCGCGCAGCACCGCCCCCACGCCGTGCGCGGAACCGAGCCACAGGGCGCGAACTCCGCGCAGGACGGGGCGGGTGGGGTTGGGCGCCGCCTTCTTCGCCGGGGCCTTGGCGGGGGCCTTCTTCGCCGGAGTCCTCTTCGGGGCGGCCGACTTGGGCGCCGCCTTCTTCGCCGCGGACTTGGCGGGCGCCTTCCTGGCCGTGCCGCTACCTCCGGCTCGCTGCCGGGAGTTGCCGTTGCCAGAGGTACGGGAGGCCATACGTGTGAGGTTACCGCCCGCCTCCGACCGATCCACGCAGACCTGCGGGTCCGGTCCGGCCGGTCGGCACGGGGTCAGCCCGGCGTGCCCGGCTCCAGGGCGTCCAGCGCCTTGCGCAGGGCGGAGAGCCTGCGCTCCAGATGCGCGGCCGTGGCGATGGCCGCCCCGTCCGCCGTCTCGTCGAGCTGCTTGCTGAGCGCCTCGGCCTGCTCCTCGGCCGCCGCGAGCCGCGCCGACAGCTCGGCCAGCACGCCCACCGCGTCCCTGCCGCTGTTGTGCCCGGCCCGCGAGCCTTCCAGCTGCAGGCGCAGCAGGCTCGCCTGCTCCCGCAACTGCACGTTCTTCATGTACAGCTCGACGAAGACGGAGACCTTCGCGCGCAGCACCCAGGGGTCGAAGGGCTTGGAGATGTAGTCGACCGCCCCGGCCGCGTACCCCCGGAAGGTGTGGTGCGGGCCGTGGTTGATGGCGGTGAGGAAGATGATCGGGATGTCGCGGGTGCGCTCACGGCGCTTGATGTGCGCCGCGGTCTCGAAGCCGTCCATGCCCGGCATCTGCACATCGAGGAGGATCACCGCGAAGTCGTCGGTGAGCAGCGCCTTGAGCGCCTCCTCCCCGGACGACGCCCGCACCAGCGACTGGTCGAGCGCGGAAAGGATGGCCTCCAGCGCCAGCAGGTTCTCCGGCCGGTCGTCGACCAGGAGAATCTTGGCCTTCTGCACCATGGCCCGTCCTCCTCGCCCCGGCGGTACGCCGGGCCTCGCCCCTGGGGACGTACCCGTAGCGCCGCCCGCCCTTGTGGCCGTCATGGTAGCCGCACCCCGCAGCGTCGACACACCCTGTCACCGTATTGACACGGCGCATGATGCGAGAACGGCGCTTGGGACCAGAAGGTTCCCGCATTCGCACGCCCTCACACCAACTCGGGTACGCCGCGTCATCGTTGCCCCGGATACGGCCGCGAAGGAACCGCCCGCCGTCACTCCGCGTGCATCCACTGCTTCATCACGGCCAGCAGGTGATCGGTGTCGACCGGTTTGGTGACGTAGTCGGACGCTCCCGAGTCGATGGCCTTCTCGCGGTCGCCCTTCATCGCCTTGGCGGTGAGGGCGATGATGGGCAGCCCGGTGAACTGCGGCATCCGCCGGATCGCCGAGGTCGTGGCGTAGCCGTCCATCTCCGGCATCATGATGTCCATCAGCACCACGGTGACGTCGTCGTGCTGCTCCAGCACCTCGATGCCCTCGCGGCCGTTCTCGGCGTAGAGCACGGCCAGGCCGTGCTGCTCCAGCACGCTGGTGAGCGCGAAGACGTTGCGGATGTCGTCGTCGACGATGAGCACCTTCTCGCCCTTGAAGCGGCCCCTGAACCGGCTGGCGGCGGCGCTGCGTTGCTCACGCCGGCCCGAGCGCCCGTTGCCCGCCGCCTGCGGTGCGGGCTGCCCCGGCAGCAGGCCCGGCACCACGGGCACCTCCGCGATCACGGCGTGCCCGCCCTCCGGGACCTCCCGGGCCGCGGCCCGCTCCGTCTCGCGGACCGCCTCCTCCGCGTACCCCTCCAGCGGCAGCAGCTCGAGCATCGCCCCCTCGGAGGCCGACAGCTCCGCGTGCGGCCCCAGCGGCTGCGTCAACTGCAGCGGCTGCACCGGGAGGTACAGGGTGAACGTCGAGCCGCGGCCCGGCTCGCTGTCGGCGTGGATCTCACCGCCGAGCAGCCGCGCGATCTCCCGGCTGATGGAGAGCCCCAGGCCCGTACCGCCGTACTTGCGGCTGGTCGTCCCGTCCGCCTGCTTGAACGCTTCGAAGATCACCCGCATCTTGGACGAGGCGATGCCGATGCCGGTGTCGGTCACCGAGAAGGCGATCAGCGCGCCGTCCGGATCGGACAGCGAGCCGTTCTCCAGCATCTGCTCCTTGATGGTCACCGGGACGTCGTTGCCCGCCGGGCGGATCACCAGCTCGACCGCGCCGCCGTCGGTGAACTTCACCGCGTTGGACAGCAGGTTGCGCAGCACCTGCAGCAGGCGCTGCTCGTCCGTGCTGAGCGTGGCGGGCAGCTCCGGGGAGACGCGGACCGAGAAGTCCAGGCCCTTCTCCGCGGTGAGCGGGCGGAAGGTGGCCTCCACGTAGTCCACCAGCTGCACCAGCGCGATCCGGCTGAGGCTGACGTCCATCTTGCCCGCCTCGACCTTCGACAGGTCGAGGATGTCGTTGATCAGCTGCAGCAGGTCCGAGCCGGCGCCGTGGATGGTCTCGGCGAACTCCACCTGCTTGGGCGTGAGGTTGGCCTCCGCGTTGTCGGCGAGCAACTTGGCCAGGATCAGCAGTGAGTTGAGCGGAGTGCGCAGCTCGTGCGACATGTTCGCCAGGAACTCCGACTTGTAGCGCATGGAGACGGCCAGTTGCTCGGCACGCTCCTCCAGACCCTGCCGGGCGTCCTCGATCTCGACGTTCTTGATCTCGATGTCGCGGTTCTGCCGGGCCAGCAGCTCGGCCTTCTCCTCCAGCTCGGCGTTGGAGTCCTCCAGCGCCTTCTGCCGGTTCTCCAACTCCTGGGAGCGGTCGCGCAGCTGCTCGGCCAGCTCCTGGGACTGCTCCAGCAGGATCTCCGTACGGGAGTTGACGGAGATGGTGTTGACGCTGGTGGCGATCATCTCGGCGAGCTGGCTGAGGAAGTCCTTCTGGATCTGGGTGAACGTGGTGAAAGCGGCCAGCTCCACCACACCCAGCACGGTGTCCTCGAAGACCAGCGGTACGACGATGACGTGCGCGGGCGGTGCCTCGCCGAGGCCGGAGGCGATCTTCAGATAGCCCGCCGGGACGTTCTCGACGAGGATCATCCGCCGCTCCTGCGCGGCGGTGCCGATCAGCGTCTCGCCGGGGCTCAGCACGTCCGGCATGGAGCCGCGCTGGTGCCCGTAGGAGCCGGCCATCCGCAGCAGGTAGCCGTCGGGGTCGTCGGAGGAGCCGTCCCCGCCCAGCTCCGTGTGGTCGCCGGTCGGCTCGGCGATGAAGAAGGCGCCGTGCTGGGCGGCGACGACCGGGGTCAGCTCGCTCATGATCAGGCGGGCCACGTCCTCGAGGTCGCGGCGACCCTGGAGGAGACCGGAGATACGGGCCAGGTTGCCCTTGAGCCAGTCCTGCTCCTTGTTGGCCAGGGTGGTCTCGCGGAGCCGGACGATCATGGTGTTGATGTACTCCTGCAGCTCCAGGATCTCGCCGGCGGCGTCCGCGTCGATCTTGGGGCTGAGGTCGCCGCGGGTCACGGCGGTGGCGACCTGGGCGATGTTGCGCACTTGGGAGGTGAGGTTGTTCGCCATCAGGTTGACGGACTCCGTGAGGTCCTTCCAGATGCCGGAGACGCCGGGGACGCGGGCCTGACCGCCGAGCCGCCCCTCGGTGCCCACCTCGCGGGCCACCCGGGTCACCTCGTCACCGAAGGCGGAGAGCTGGGTGACCATCGTGTTGATGGTGTTCTTCAGCTGCAGGATCTCGCCCTGGGCGGCGACGTCGATCTTCTTGGTCAGGTCGCCGTTGGCGACGGCGGTGGTGACCTCGGCGATGTTGCGCACCTGGTTGGTGAGGTTGGAGGCCATGTAGTTGACGGACTCGGTGAGGTCCTTCCAGGTGCCCGAGACGCCGGGGACGCGGGCCTGGCCGCCCAGGACGCCCTCGGTGCCCACCTCGCGGGAGACGCGGGTGACCTCGTCGGCGAAAGAGGACAGCGTCGTCACCATCGCGTTGACGGTGTCGGCGAGCTGGGCGACCTCGCCGCGCGCCTCGACGGTGACCTTCTTGGTCAGGTCGCCGTTGGCGACGGCGGTGGCGACCTGGGCGATGTTGCGCACCTGGGAGGTCAGGTTGACCGCCATCAGGTTCACGTTCTCCGTGAGGTCCTTCCAGATGCCCGAGACCCCGCGCACCTGGGCCTGGCCGCCGAGCTGGCCCTCCGTACCCACCTCGCGGGCCACCCTCGTGACCTGCTCGGCGAAGGAGGACAGCTGGTCGACCATCGTGTTGACGGTGGTGACCAGCTCCAGGATCTCGCCGCGGGCGTCCACGGTGATCTTCTTGGTCAGGTCGCCGTTGGCGACGGCGGTGGTGACCTCGGCGATGTTGCGCACCTGGATGGTCAGGTTGTTCGCCATGAAGTTGACGGACTGGGTGAGGTCCTTCCAGGTGCCCGAGACGCCCTGGACCTCGGCCTGGCCGCCGAGCTGCCCCTCCGTACCCACCTCGCGGGCCACCCTCGTGACCTGCTCGGCGAAGGAGGACAGCTGGTCGACCATCGTGTTGAGGGTGTTCTTCAGCTCCAGGATCTCGCCGCGGGCGTCGACGTCGATCTTCTGCGAGAGGTCGCCGCGGGCCACCGCGGTCGCCACCTGGGCGATGTTGCGCACCTGGGCGGTGAGGTTGGACGCCATGCCGTTGACGGAGTCGGTCAGGTCGCGCCACACCCCGGAGACGCCCTGCACCTGCGCCTGGCCGCCCAGGCGGCCCTCCGTACCCACCTCGCGGGCCACCCTCGTGACCTGCTCGGCGAAGGAGGACAGCTGGTCCACCAGGGTGTTGATGGTGTTCTTCAGCTCCAGGATCTCGCCGCGGGCGTCGACCTCGATCTTCTGCGAGAGGTCGCCGCGCATCAGCGCCGTGGTGACCTGGGCGATGTTGCGGACCTGGGAGGTGAGGTTGGACGCCATGAAGTTCACGGAGTCCGTGAGGTCCTTCCAGGTCCCCGAGACGCCGTCCACCCGCGCCTGGCCGCCCAGGCGGCCCTCGGTGCCCACGTCGCGGGCCACTCTCGTGACCTGCTCGGCGAAGGAGGACAGCTGGTCGACCATCGTGTTCACGGTGATCTTCAGCTGCAGCATCTCGCCGGAGACGTCGACGGTGACCTTCTGCGAGAGGTCGCCGTTGGCGACCGCGGTGGTCACCTGGGCGATGTTGCGGACCTGCCCGGTGAGGTTGCGGAAGGCCGTGTTGACCGAGTCCGTCAGGTCCTTCCACGTACCGGCGGCGCCCGGCACCTGCGCCTGGCCGCCCAGCTCGCCCTCGACACCGATCTCGCGGGCGACGCGGGTCACCTCGTCGCCGAAGGAGGACAGCTGGTCGACCATCGTGTTCACGGTGTTCTTCAGGTCCAGCATCTCGCCGGAGACGTTCACCGTGACCTTCTGCGAGAGGTCGCCGCTGGCGACCGCGGTGGTCACCTGGGCGATGTCGCGGACCTGCCCGGTGAGGTTGCGGAAGGCCGTGTTGACCGAGTCCGTCAGGTCCTTCCAGATGCCGGCGGCCCCGGGCACCTGCGCCTGGCCGCCCAGCTGCCCCTCGTCGCCGACCTCGCGGGCGACGCGGGTCACCTCGTCGGCGAAGGTGCGGAGCGTCTCCGTCATGGTGTTGATCGTGTCGGCGAGCTGGGCCACCTCGCCGCGCGCGCTCACCGTGACCTTCTGCGAGAGGTCGCCGCTGGCGACCGCGGTGGTCACCTGGGCGATGTTGCGCACCTGCGAGGTGAGGTTGGACGCCATCAGGTTGACGTTGTCCGTCAGGTCCTTCCAGGTGCCGGCGGCGCCGGGCACCCGGGCCTGACCGCCCAGCTCACCCTCCGTACCCACCTCGCGGGCGACGCGGGTGACCTCGGAGGAGAAGGCGGAAAGCTGGTCGACCATCGTGTTGACGGTGTTCTTCAGCTCCAGCATCTCGCCGTCGACGTGGACGGTGACCTTGCGGGTCAGATCGCCCTTGGCGACCGCCGTCGTGACCAGGGCGATGTCGCGCACCTGGGCGGTGAGCCGGGAGGCCATGGTGTTGACGGAGTCCGTCAGGTCCTTCCAGGAGCCGGACATCCCGCGCACCTTGGCCTGGCCGCCGAGCTTGCCCTCGGTGCCCACCTCGCTGGCCACCCGCGTCACCTCGTCGGTGAAGGCGGAGAGCTGGTCGACGAGCCCGTTGACGGTGCGGCCGACCTTCAGGCAGTCCCCGCGCAGCGGCCGCGGCACCCCGTCGGCGCCCTGCGGGCGCAGGTCCATCCGCTGGTCCAGATCACCCTCGGCCACCGCCGCCAGCACCCGGCCCACGTCCGCGAGGGGGCGTACGAGATCCTCCACCAGCGCATTGGAGCCCTCGATGGCGTCCGCCCACGACCCCTCGCACGCCCCCAGTTCGAGACGCTCTGTGAGCTTTCCCTCACGCCCCACCATCCGGCGGACCCGGGACAGCTCACCGGTCAGGTGCTGGTTGCGCTCGGCGACCTCGTTGAGGGTCACCGCGATCTGCGCCAGCAGACCGTCGCCGGAAGGGGGCACGCGCTTGCGGAAATTGCCGTCCCGCATCGCCTCAAGGGAGGCCAGCAGCCGCTGCAGCGAGGCGGTGTCCACCTCGGTCGTGCCGCTCTTCCGGGACCGTCCGCCCTTCGCGCGCGTGCTCCCGCCGCGCACCGGTGCGCCAGACTCCACTTGTCCCTCCCGCGGGTTTGTTCGCCTCGGGCCGTCGTTCATAGCGTTCCCAGTGTTCCACTCCCGCGCACTACGGTGGGGCGGACGGCCAACGTGGCCGGCAGTGGCCGTGTTCGTTGCCTCATAGCCCCCTCCCATGCGGGTGCGGCCCGGTTACCCTGTCATGTCCGTCCCGTTCCGCCCGGAGAACTCCGGGTTCCATGCGTCGCCGGCGCAGGAATCGGGCACCACCCGATTGACCGTTCAGCCGTCCAGAGGAGTCCTGTGCTGTGTCTACCAGTCGGACGGCGCGGGTAACGGCCACCTTCGAACCGGTCGGGAGGTCCGTCGCGGCCGCCCGTGCCTTCGTCCGCGACACCCTGCAGGGCTGGGGTTCGGGGGAGATCACGGACGACGCGGTGGTGCTGACCAGCGAGCTGGTGACCAACGCGGTGGTCCACGCCGGCACCTCGGTGGACGTCGGGGTGGTGCAGAACGAGACCGGTGTGCGCGTCCAGGTCTCCGACCGCTATCCGGAGCGCGAGCTGCCGCTCGACACCGCCGAGCACGTCCCCTCCTCCCCCGAGCGCGAGGGCGGCCGGGGGCTGATGCTCTGCGCGGCGCTGGCGTCCCGCTGGGGCGTGGAGTACACCTCGACGTCCAAGCAGGTCTGGTTCCAGCTCGACCTGGAGGAGCCGGTGGCCGGCACCCGCTCCGCCGGACCCGTCCTCCCGGTCGACGACCTGCCGCTCGCCGTCGACTCCCGCGTCCATGTCGCCGTCGTCCAGATCGACCGCGGCGGCTGCGTCAGCGCCTGGAGCGAGGACGCGGTGGACCTCTTCGGCTTCGAGGCGGAGAAGGTCCTGGGCCGGCAGCTCAGCGAGCTGGCCGCCTGGCCGCACACCCCCGGCACCGGGACGGGTCTGGTCGAGGCGCTGCGGCACTCCCGCTGGGAGGGCTCGTACGGCATCCGCGGCGCCGACGGCCGCGTCATCCCCGTCTACGCCACCCACCTGCGCCTGCGCGACTCCGCGGGCGATCCCTCCACCGTCTGCCTGCTGGTGCGCGAGCAGGAGCGCGCCGTACTGCAGACACCGTCGCGCTCATCCTCCTCCGACCTGGGCGCGGGCACCGCGCAGAGCGACGGCTCACGCCCCGCCGACCCCTTCGACGCCTTCATCGGCTCCCCGGCCCCGGACGATCTCGACGGGCTGCTGCAGCGCACCGTGGAGCGGGCCCGCGACATCCTCGACGGCGACGCGGCGTACCTGCTGCTCGCCACCGACGACGAGACCGAGCTGGAGGTCCGCGCCTCCACCGGGCTGCCCTCCGCCCGGCAGCGCTTCGCCCGCGTCCCTGTGGAGACGGGGACCGGCCGCTACGGCTCCGCCCGGATGCCGGCCGTACACGAGGATCTGACGGCCGACCCCATGGCCGTCCCCCTCCTGACCTCCACCGGCATGCGCTCGGCCGTCACGGTGCCGCTGAAGGTCGAGGGCCGCCTCACCGGCTCCCTCGGCGTCGCCGCCGAGAGCCCGGGCCGCTACACGAACGACGAGGCGCTGCGCCTGCAGTTCGCCGCCGACCGCATCGCCCTGGCGGTGGAGTCCGCACGGCTCGGCGAGCTGGAGCGGCTGCGCCGCGGCTCGCTGTCCTTCCTCGTCGAGGCGTCCGACCTGCTCGCCGGCACCCTGGACCACGACCAGACACTGGCGCTGATGGCGCAGATGACGGTGCCGACGCTGGCCACCTGGTGCGCCGTCTACACCCTCGCCGAGGGAGCCGACCCCGAGCTGTCCTACGTACTGCACGAGGACGAGGACCGCATCGACGACCTGCGCGCGCTGCTGGCCCGTATCGCAGCCCCCGAGCCGGTGCCCTCGCCCGGCGCCCGGCTGTGGAGCACCCCGTCCGAGGCGGCGCACGACTCCGCGATGCGCACGTCCTTCCGCCGGCTGAGCCTGAGCAACGCCGGCCTGGACGCCCCCGAGCCGGCCGCGTCCCTGGCGACCGCCTCCGCGGTGGGCGGCGAGACGGTCGTGCTGCCGCTGGTGGCGCGCAACCGCGTCATCGGCCTGCTGGTGCTGGGCAAGCCCACCGACGAGCACTTCCGCCAGGAGATCCTGGAGCTGGCCGAGGACATGTCCCGCCGCGCCGCCCTGGCACTGGACAACGCGCGTCTGTACTCGGAGCGCACGGCCATCAGCCAGTCCCTGCAGCGCAGCCTCCTGCCCCCGGGCCTGCCCGAAGTCCCCGGCGTCGAGGTGGACGTCATCTACCGCGCGGCCGGCGAGGGCAACGAGGTCGGCGGCGACTTCTACGACCTCTTCCCCATCCGTGACGGCGCCTACGGCTTCGCCATCGGCGACGTCTGCGGTACGGGCCCCGAGGCCGCCGCCGTCACGGGCCTGGCCCGCCACGCGCTGCGCCTCCTCGCCCGCGAGGGCTTCGGCGGCCCGGCAGTGCTGGAGCGCCTGAACTCGGCGATCCTCGACGAGGGCACCCGCAGCCGCTTCCTGACGCTGCTCTACGGCGAGTTGTGGCCGCAGCGCGACGGCAGCGCGGTGCTGAAGGTCGTCTGCGCCGGCCACCCCCTCCCGCTGCGACTGCGACCCGACGGCACGGTCACCCCGGCCGCCGAACCGCAGCCACTGCTGGGCGTGATGGAGGAGCTGGAGCTGTACGAGGAGCGGATCACCCTCGAACCCGGCGACGTCCTGCTGTGCGTGACGGACGGAGTCACGGAGCGCCGCGAGGGCACCCGCATGCTCGGCGACGAGGGCCTCACAGAGGTCCTCGCCACCTGCACCGGCCTCACAGCCGGCGCGGTCGCCTCCCGGGTCATGCGCGCGGTGGAGCGCTTCGCGGCGGAGCCGGCCTCGGACGACATGGCGATCCTGACCATGCGGGTCCCCCACCAGCGCACGGGCTGACCGCGTCCCGGCCGACTGGTTCGGCGGACCGATGCAGACATGCGAAAGGCCCCGCCTCCCGGCGGGGCCTTTCTGCTGGGGCCCCCAAACAGAATCGAACTGTTGACCTTCTCCTTACCATGGAGACGCTCTACCGACTGAGCTATAGGGGCGCGCTGTCAGCAGTACAGATCTTACCCCAAGACCCAGGGCGTTGTGACCACCCCTCGGTGAACGAATCGCGCCGCCACCCCCGCCCCAACCGAGTCGGCTCCCGGAGTCCCCCAACGCAAAAATGCCTCAACCCCCGAGCAAAGCTCGGGGGTTGAGGCTAAAAAATGTTCGGCGACGACCTACTCTCCCACAGGG